>JBAVXH010000259.1:0-8366 GCA_049698215.1 Xanthobacteraceae bacterium
CGCGCGCCTGCTGCTGCTGCTGCTGCTGCTGCGCCCGTTATCGTCGCGGTCCCGCCGCCCGTGGTCGCGCCGCCGGCGCATGCGCCGGCCGTTTCCTCGATGCCGACTGTGCAGGAGCTGCGGCAGCCTGTGCTTCCGCCACCCCAGGCCCAGCCGCATTATCAGCAGCAGTATGGACAGCCACAGGTCCAGCAGCCGTCATACCAAATGCCGCCTGTGGTCGCCGCACAGCCCGTGACGGTGCCCGACAGGCCGCGCGCCGTCGAGCCGGCGCAGGCCGACACACCGAACCCGCCGCAGGGCCCGATCGGGAAATTCGTCGATACGCTGAAGCCCTCGAACCTGTTCGCCCGCGCGCGCGAGTTCGGCGAAAAGATCGAGCAGGCCGGCAACGACATCCTGCCGAACATCAGGCCGCAGTAGCTCGGCCCTCATCCTGAGGAGCGATCCGCAGGATCGGCCTGCGGCCGTGCTCCTCAGGATGAGGGTTGGTGGTCGCCGAGCGTCGTCTATTATTTCGGCGCGCGCTTCGCCAAGATGCGCTGCAAGGTGCGGCGATGCATGTTGAGCCGCCGCGCCGTCTCCGAGACGTTGCGATTGCATAGCTCGTAGACACGCTGAATATGCTCCCAGCGCACGCGGTCGGCCGACATCGGGTTCTCCGGCGGCTCAGCCGTGCGGCCCTCGATCGCGAGCAGCGCATTCACCACGTCGTCAGCATCCGCCGGCTTGGCAAGATAATCGATCGCTCCGAGCTTCACGGCGTTCACCGCAGTCGCGATGTTGCCGTAGCCGGTGAGCACCACACCGTGCGCTTCGGGCCGCCGCTTCTTTAGCGCCGAGATGACGTCGAGCCCGTTGCCGTCGCCGAGCCGCATGTCCACCACCGCATAGAATGGCGGCGCCTTCTCGACCTGCAGCAGGCCGTCCGCGACCGTTTCGGCCGTCGAGACGGCAAACCCACGCTGTTCCATGGCGCGGGCAAGCCGCGTGAGGAAGGACTTGTCGTCTTCCACGATCAGCAGGGTGCGTTCGCCGGGAATCGGAGCCGGGGCTGCCGTCACTTCCATGGTCATGATCATGCTACTCCCGAAGACTTTCCGATCAGCTATGCGAGGCCGCCTCCCGGCTCAAGTCCTCGTTTGCCGCGTCGAAATCCCCGCGCGCCCAGCGCACGCGCACCACGGCGCCCTGCTCGGGGGCAGGCCGGTTCAGGAAAGCGAGCACCGCGCCAGTGCGTTCCAGTAGCGTTTTGGCAATGAAAAAGCCAAGACCGAGCCCGCTCTCCTCGCCGTCGGGCGTCGCCCTGCGGCGGCTTGTCACATAGGGCTCGCCGATGCGGCTCAGGATTTCCGGCGAAAAGCCGGGTCCGTCGTCGGAGATCGTCACCGCGACCTCCTGTTCGCTCCAGCGGACTGCGATCTCGACCCTGCTATTGGCAAAATCGACCGCGTTCTCGATCAGATTGCCCAGTCCATAGAGGACGGCTGGTGAGCGCTGCACCATCGGTTCCGAGCCGCGGTCCGGCGGCAGCACCACGTCGATGGTAATCCCGAAATTGCGATGCGGCGCCACGATCTCCTCGATCAGGGCGGAAAGCTTGACGCGCTCGAACGGCGCCCAGCCGGACGGCAGAGCAGAGAGCTTCCCGAGGATCTCGCGGCAGCGCTGCGCCTGCTCGCGCAACAGCTTGACGTCGGCCGTATGAGGCGAATTCGGCCCCAGCGCGTTCTGCAGTTCCTTGGCTACCACCGCGATGGTCGAGAGCGGCGTGCCGAGCTCGTGGGCCGCGGCCGCCGCAAGTCCGTCAAGCTGGGACAGGTGCTGTTCGCGGGCAAGCACCAGTTCGGTTGCAGTCAGCGCGTCGGCCATCACGCGGCTCTCTTCCGCCACCTGCCATGCGTAGGCGCCGATGAAGACGATGGCGACCAGGTTCGCGACCCAGGTCGCGAAGATATAGAGGGGCGGCCACACCAGCGTGTCGGTGCTCGACCACGGCAGCGGCCAATAGAAGAACGCGATGAACGTCGAGGTCGCGACCGCAAACAGACCGAGCGGCAGCGTGTAGCGCAACGGCAGCGAAATCGCCGCGATCGAGACCGGGGCGAGCACAAAGAACGCGAATGGATTTTCCAACCCTCCGGTGAGCACCATCAGCACGGTAAGCTGAGCGATGTCGTAGGCGAGCATCCATGCGACCGGTCCCGGCTCGAGCCGCTGCACATTGCCGAAGTGCATGCGCAGCGCGACGTTGAGCCAGGCCGAGAGCGTGATCACCGACAGGCAAGCGGCGATCGGCAGATCGAACTCAAGCCAGTAATAGACGACGAAAACCGTGACCGCCTGCCCGACCACCGCGAACCAGCGTAGCGTGATCAGCGTCTTGAGCCGCACCGTGCGTGGGGCGTGCGGCATCTGGTCGAGCGCGAACGAAGGCATGGCCCAAGGATAGCCGAGCGTGGGCGCAAGCACAGTGGGTCACGGGGGCGCGCGGCAAAAAGTAAACGCGCTGTGATAGGTGATGAGAAGAGCGTGCGCTTGCGCCGTCAAAACCCGGCGTTCAGTGCATCCGCTCGTAGCGCGGTGCGGACGCCTCGAAAGCCACGACCGCATTGCTCTCGCCGCGCAACAGCGCGGCTCTCGCCTGACACACGGCGCAGGATTTCGCCCGATATTCAACGCATCCCGAACGCGGATCACCCCCGTTGCGGATTTCGACGTAGATGCACTGACACTCGAATGAATCGAACATGGCGTGCTCGCTAGTGTCCCGATTCCGAAGTTCGCAAACCTTTGCGGCACCCTCTGATGCGAACTTCGGAATCAAAGGACACTAGAAACCTTACGATTCTCGTGTGGCTTTTGAATTTGAAGTTCCTCTACGAGCTTGCCGCGATCACTGGAGGAACTTCAAATTCGCCACACGAGGCGTCGGGGCGATCGATGGCGGCGCCGCAAAAAGCCGCAGCCGCGGCGCTTTCATCGGCCTATGGTCCCCAAGAATCAATTTCGGAAGACTACGGACCAAAGGAACTCGGGCACGGCGCCGGGCCTTGCGCCATGGGCGCCAAGCGGCCAAGTGTGCCATCCCAGCACACGCCATGGACGCCAGCCCCCAACCCGCCGCCCGCGCCGACCGGCTCACCAAGGTCTACAAGACCGCGGTGGCGGTCGACGGCATTTCGTTCGCCCTGCCCTTCGGTTCGATCACCGGGCTGCTGGGCGGCAACGGCGCCGGCAAGACCACCACCATCGCCATGCTGATGGGCCTGACCACACCGACGTCGGGTACGGCGCGCGTGCTTGGTGCGCTTATGCCGCGCGAGCGCCATCGCGTGCTCCACCGGATGAATTTCGAGAGCCCTTATGTCGAGATGCCGATGCGGCTTACCGTACGGCAGAACCTGACCGTGTTCGGCATGCTGTATGGGGTCCCGGACCTTTCAGGGCGCATTGCCGAAATCGCAGCCGAGCTCGATTTGACCGACCTGCTCGATCGGCCGACCGGCAAGCTCTCGGCCGGCCAGAAGACGCGCGTGTCGCTCGCCAAGGCGCTCATCAACGCGCCGGACCTGCTCCTGCTTGACGAACCCACCGCCTCGCTCGATCCCGACACCGCCGACTGGGTGCGCTCGCGGCTCGAGCGTTATCGCAGCGAACGCGGCGTCACGATGCTGATCGCCTCGCACAACATGGCGGAGGTCGAGCGCCTGTGCGAGCGCGTGATCTTCATGAAGTGCGGCAAGATCGAGGATGACGACACACCCGCGCGGTTGTTGCAGCGCTACGGGCGCGAAACACTCGAGGAGGTGTTTCTCGACGTTGCGCGCGGGCGCGAGCGCGAGGCCGCGCAATGAGCCAGGCCGTGCAAGTGTTTTCGCTGCGCCGCGTGGCCGCGATGGTGCTGCGCTATTGGTACCTGCTGCGTTCATCTTTCGCGCGGCTGGCCGAGTTGATCTACTGGCCGACCGTGCAGATGCTGATGTGGGGCTTCCTGCAGACCTATCTCGCCGGCCAGACCGATCTCTATGCGCGTGCCGGCGGCGTGCTGATCGGCGCCGTGATGCTGTGGGACATCCTGTTCCGCGGCCAGCTCGGGTTCTCGATCTCGTTTCTGGAAGAAATGTGGTCGCGCAATCTCGGCAACCTGATGATCTCGCCGCTGCGTCCGGCCGAGTTCGTCGCGGCGCTGATGGTGATGAGCATCATCCGGCTTGCGATCGGCATGGTACCGGTGACGCTGCTCGCGATCTGGTTTTTCGGCTTTAACCTGTGGGCGCTCGGCTTCGCGCTCGTCGCCTTCTTCGCGAACCTGATGCTGACCGGCTGGGCGGTCGGGGTCTTTGTCTCGGGGCTGGTGCTGCGGAACGGGCTCGGCGCCGAGACGTTTGCCTGGAGCATCATGTTCCTGTTCCTGCCGCTTGCCTGCGTCTACTACCCGGTCGCCGTTCTCCCCGCTTGGCTGCAAACCATTGCCTGGTCGCTCCCGCCCACCTACGTGTTTGAGGGAATGCGCGCGCTCCTTTTCGACCATACGTTCCGCGCAGACCTTATGATTCAAGCACTTGCGCTAAATGCCGTATGGTTCGCGCTGGCCGTTGCCGCCTTCCTCGCGCTGCTCGCCTCCGCCCGACGTAACGGTACGTTGATGCAGACCGGCGAATAATCGTGGCTTGGACGCAACTTCTCCCGGGCGAATCGGGCCACGTGACCTTTCTGTGTTGACCTCATGACCAAATCGCGACAGCCTGCTGCAGTGCAAAAAGTCGGGCCGGGGCCAGACCACATGCCAATTGGTGAGTTCGGCGGGGCAGCGGCACTGCCCGGCGACGGTAGTCCGTTCTTCTCGGCGCCGATGTACTGGTTTTACGAGATGGGCCACGCGGCGCTCACGCCCGCGCGCGCGTTCGCTGACGCCGGCCGCATCTTCTACAAGAACCCCGCCAACCCCTTCGCACATACGTCCGCCGGCAAGGCAGCAGCAGCAGCATTCGAACTCTTCGAGCGCACCACGCGCCGCTACAGCCAGCCCGAGTGGGGCATCAATTCAACGCTGGTCGGCGGCGAGCGCGTGCCGGTACACATTGTGCCGGTCTGGGAGCGCCCGTTCTGCCGGCTGTTGCATTTCCAACGCGCGCTCGAGCACGCGCCCCGGCGCCCGCAGCCGAAACTCCTGATCGTTGCGCCGATGTCCGGCCACTACGCGACGCTGCTGCGCGGCACGGTCGAGGCGTTCCTGCCGAACCACGACGTCTACATCACCGAGTGGATCGATGCCCGCATGGTACCGCTCGCCGACGGAGGCTTCGATCTCGACGACTACGTCGATTACCTGATCTCGATGCTGCATGCGCTGGGCGGCGAGACGCACATCGTCGGCGTGTGCCAGCCCTCCGTGCCGGTGCTGGCCGCGGTCGCCCGCATGGAGGCCGAGGGCGATCCCTACGTGCCGCTCTCGATGACACTGATGGGCGGCCCGATCGACACGCGCGAGAACCCGACGGTCGTCAACACGCTCGCCGAGAAGCGCGGCATCGATTGGTTCCGCCGCCACGTGATCACCAAGGTGCCGTTCCCGCATCCGGGCTTCATGCGCGACGTCTATCCGGGCTTCCTGCAGCTCAACGGCTTCGTCACCATGAACCTCGACCGCCACATCGAGGCGCACCGCAACCTGTTCCGCCACCTGATCGAGGGCGACGGCGATTCGGCCACCAAGCACCGCGAGTTCTATGACGAGTATCTGGCGGTGATGGACCTTTCGGCGGAATTCTATCTGCAGACCGTCGAGACCGTGTTCATCCGCCATGATCTGCCCACGGGCCGCATGACCCATCGCGGCAAGCCGGTCGATCTCTCGAAGATCCGCCGCGTCGCACTGCTCACCGTCGAGGGCGAGCACGACGACATTTCGGGCGTCGGGCAGACAGAAGCCGCGCACCGGCTCTGCTCCAACATTCCCGCCGACATGAAAACGCACTACCTGCAGCCGGCCGTGGGTCATTACGGCGTGTTCAACGGCTCGCGCTTCCGCTCCGAAATCGCGCCGCGCATCTCCGACTTCGTGCTGTCGCACAACGGCCGCGGCAACGGCGCGCGGCGCAAGGTGCTGGCGGAGGCTTGAGCTCTCATCCGCTCATTCCCGCGTAAGCGGGAATCCAGTCTTTCTTTATTCTTGGCTCTGGGTCCCCGCTTTCGCGAGGACGAGCGGACGTCACCAATCAGCGCTACAATCCGCCTCGATTCTCTTCGAGAACACCCATGTCGCTCCGCGCGCTCCTCTTCCGTCGCCCGCCCGATCCGCAACTGATCGAGATCGCGTTCGACGGCGCGACCTATCCGGTCGAGCTCAAGCGCCGCGCGAATGCGCGGCGGTACACACTGCGCGTGCACGCGACCGATCGCACGGTCGTGCTCACCATGCCGATGCGCGGCAGCGTGCGCGAGGCAAAGAGCTTTGCGGAGCGCAACGGCGGCTGGGTCGCGGCGCGCTTGAAACGCCTCCCGGAGGCGGTGCCGCTCGCCGAAGGACGCGAGGTTCCGCTGCGCGGCGTGCCGCATCGTATCGTGCATCGTCCGACACGCGGCACGGTCTGGATCGAGGCGGGTGACGAGATGCCCCTGCTCTGCGTCACGGGCGACCGCGCACATCTCGCGCGGCGCGTGCGCGACTACCTCAAACGCGAGGCGAAGCGCGATCTCGAAGCCGCAAGCCGCCGCTACGCGGGAGAGCTCGGTGTCACGGTGCGGCGCGTCGCGGTGCGCGATCAGGTAAGCCGCTGGGGTTCATGCACCGCGGCTGGCGTCCTCTCCTACTCATGGCGGCTGATCCTGACGCCCCCCTACGTGCTCGACTATCTGGCGGCGCACGAGGTGGCGCATCTCGTCGAGATGAATCATTCGCGGCGATTCTGGCGTGTGGTCGCCGCCATCTGCCCGGACTGGCAGCGCGCCAAAGGCTGGCTCACCGCGCACGGCAACGCGCTGCACCGCTACGGGGCTCCGCCTAGCGGGCCTGACCGCGAGTCCCGGGACGCGATCGCCTAAATGCTGCGTCCCGACACGTTCGCGTTGACCGCGCTGCTCTCGCTTCTGACCGCGCTCGGGCCACTCGCGGTCGACATGTATCTGCCGTCATTCCCCGACATAGGACGGTTGCTTGCGGCCTCGCCCGCGACGGTGCAGCTCACGCTCTCGCTGTATCTGATTTCCTACGCCATCGGCCAAGCGATCTATGGCCCGTTGTCGGATCGTTACGGACGGCTGCCGGTGATGCGCGCAGCGCTCCTTATCTATTGCCTTGCCTCGCTCGCCTGCGCGCTCGCACCAAGCATCGAGACGCTGCTCGCAGCACGCGTCCTGCACGCGCTTGGCTCATCCGGCGCAATCGTGCTCGCACGAGCGATCGTGCGCGATCTTTATTCCGGCGCGCGTGCGGGGCGCGAACTCTCTCTGATGGGAGCCATCATGGCGCTGGCGCCGGTGTTCGCGCCGATGATCGGCGGCGTGCTGCAGAGCGCGTTCGGCTGGCGCTCGCATTTCGTCCTGCAGATCGCGTTCGGGCTGATCGCCGCCTACTTCGTGTGGCGCAGACTGCCGGAGACGCTGAAAGTCCCGACCAGTTCGCTCTCCCCGCGCGCGATCCTCGCGGGCTACGCCGAAATTGCGCGCAACCGCGCGGTGCTCGCCTATGTGGCGATGCTGGCCGTGAGCTTTGCCGGGGTGTTCGCCTGGATATCGGGTTCGTCTTTCGTCTTGCAGGAGATCTACGGCCTTTCGGCCATGTCGTTCGGGCTGGCATTCGCGGCGGCGAGCGGCGGTTATCTCGCCGGCACCGCGGTCGCGACCCGCATCGTGCTCCGCCTCGGCCTCGACCGCACCATCGGCATCGGTACTTTTGCGCTTGCGGCGGGCGGCCTGGGCGCGGTCGCGGCAATCCCGCTGGGCGGCGCTTCCCCGATCCCGCTCATCGCCGCGATGGCGCTCTACGCCGTCGGCATGGGGCTGGTGCAGCCGCAGACCATGGCGGGCGCCATGATGCCGTTCCCGCAGCGCGCCGGCACTGCGTCTTCGCTGCTCGGCGTGTCGCAGATGGTGTGCGCCTCGGCGAGCGGCGTGATCGTCGGGTACTTCATCGGCGCAACCGCATGGCCGGTCGCGATCCCGCTCGCGCTGACGGGATGCGGTACGCTGCTCTTGTGGTTTATCTCGCGCGGCGTGCGGGCGCAGGAAGCGCAACACTAGAGCAAAATCCGAGCGAATTGAATCGGTAGGGATTCCCATGAGGTGCGAATTCTGATTCACCCTGCGTGCTGGACGAGGAGGCCGGCATGCATGGCGAAGCCCTTGTCTGAAGATTTGCGGGT
>JBAVXH010000260.1:0-23825 GCA_049698215.1 Xanthobacteraceae bacterium
CGCTGACGGCGGGGGGCGAGGCGCAGCACGCGCCGGAGCCTGCCGCGACCTCAGACGAAATCGGAAAAGGCCCGCGCAAGCGGCGCGGATCAAAGAAGAAAAGAGCTCTCAGCGAACCCGCGCCGCCAACGACGTGATGCGGGGCGGTTCAACCCGCCTATTCAAATCCAAGCGCCCGCAAGACACCGGGATCGAGCTCGGCGCTTCCTTCACGCTCGACCAACGAGAACCCGGCGCTGCCGCTGTGGACCCAGGCCGCCCAGGCAAAGCCGCGGGCTTCTGCTTCCTCACGAACATCCGAGATCCAGCGCAGCCGCTCGGCCTGCCGGGCCGCCCCCCGACGCTGCGCACTATCCATGACGCCGAATTCGCCCAGGATGACACGGTGCGCCGGGACAGAATGCTCGCGCGCCCAGTGAGCCACCTTGTCGAAGTCGCTCGCAATGTGGGTGCGGTCGAACGAGGACGCACGATAGCTTTCAAGATCGTGGCGCGCCTTCGCCCTTGCTTGGGAGTGTTCTGCCGGCGTGAGCTTTATGGCTGCGATCGCTGTAGCGGTCGCCTCGATGCTTTCGGCCATCGGCCGTGCGCGCGCCGGATAGGGCACATCGGTCAGGTACTGCGCAGCCATTCCGCCAAGTCCCTGATGCGTGAACTGCCATGGCCGGTAGTAGTGAAACGAGAACAGCACGTTCGGATCGTCGCGGTATCCGCCGAGCGTGATGGTCCCCTCGAGGTTGCCCTCTTCGCCGCCGTCGAGCACAAGCAACAGTTTGGGCGCCGCCTTGCGGACAGAGGAGTACGCCGCGTCGAGCATCGACTTCCATGCCGCGGCCCGCGGCGGCGGCTCGTTCATCAGTTCGAGCGCAACCCGCGAGGACTGTAACTCTTTGAAAGACGCGGCGGTGCGCGCGAGCAGCCCCACATAAGCCTTGAACAATGGTGCGTCCGGCCCTGCCGCGATCCTGGCACCAAGATAATCGCGGTGCATGTCGCTCGGATGGAAGTCCACGATCACCGACAGGCCGCTAGACAGGATCAGTCGGACGTAGCCGAGCAACTGTCGGTCAAGGTCGTCGCGCCGTGGCCCGTCCCATTGCAGGAACGGTCCGGGATCGACGGCGAAGCGCACGAAATCGAATCCGGTTCGGCGCAGGGCCTTCAGCTCGCGCGCAAAGGTAGCGTCCGGATAGGTGAATGGCGGGAAGGCGAAGTTCTTGGATGGAGTAGGTTCAAGCGGCGCCCAGGCCATCACGTGGCTGATGCCGATGCCCCGTCGGAATTTGGTCTCGCCCGCGCTCCCGGCTTGAGCCGAGCAGACAACGAGGCAAGCGGCAACGAGCCCTGCAAGTAGCGAAACAAGAAAGCGCTCTGTCGGTCTCGATGCGTCGGCGCGCATGTCAGGCTGACGAAACGGCTTCAGGCTTGCGCACCAGGATTTCGACCGTCTGGAACAGCATCACCGGCAGTTCGACCACGCTCTTGCGCAGCGCGGACGGCAACAGGTGCAACCGGCGCAACGACGGATGCTGGGCTGAGACCGGCGTGACCGCGAAGCCCTTCTCGCTGAAGCTGCGCCGCACGTCGCGGAAGGATCGGTAGAAGGTCTCGTTGTTGCAGAACTCGTAGTAGGCCTGCGTCTTTCGCCCGCGGGTTGCCTCAGCGAGCCAGCCCCAACTCGGTTCGATGCCGCATGCGACAAACGCCGCAATCATCCATTTGCGGCTGAGGTTCTTCGGCAGCCAATGGACGAACGGTATGAAGAGGTGCGGCTCGATCGGGCGCAACTGGCCCGGATAGACATGAAAACCATACCCACCCGGCGCCGTGACGCGCGCGATCTCGCGTGTCACAGCGTCGATATCTGCGACGTGCTCCAGGACATAGTGCGTGAAGACGAAGTGGAAGAAGTTCGCCGGCAGCGTGGTCGCGCCGTCTGGCAAGATCGGCGCGATGACGCGCGCGTAGTCGTGACCGTGAGCCTGGAGCAGCTTCTTGCCGCGCTCGGCCGCTTCATTGCGAATCTCGGCGCCGAATGCGTTGTAACCGGCGTCACGTAGCCACGCGACATACTCGCCGCGCCCGCTGCCCCAATCGAGCACGTTCATCTCATACCTTTGAAGACCGAGCCGCTTCCGTGTTTCTTCGAGATAGCGCACGACCTCGGCATTCGGCCGGAAGGTGGCGAAATCTGCTTCGGTCAGGGGATCGTCGTAGTTCATGTCCGACCTCCAGTGCGCGGCGCCCCCTTGCACACGACACTGGACGAAGTCTCGGCGATCCGCACGCGCATGGAGCGCCGTGCGGAACCAAATCCCGCGTTAACGTAAATGCCGGCCGGAATTGGCTACCGCTGAGCCCCTCGCGACGGCACATGGCGAAGATCCCGATGTGCCGATAAGAAGGCGGAATGAATCACGTCATCGAACTCTGCCTCGATACGTTCGGCGACATCACCGACGGAGCGGACGGCAAGCCCCTGCCTGCTGCGCAAGTGATCCGCAACCTGGTCGAGGAGGCGGTGCTTGCCGACGAGGTCGGCGTCGATGCCATCGGCGTTGGCGAACACCACCGGGCGGACTTTGCGGTCTCCGCGCCGGAGATCGTGCTGGCGGGAATCGCAAGCTGCACCAAACGCATCCGACTCGGCTCGGCCGTGACGGTGTTGTCGTCCGACGATCCGATTCGCGTGTTCCAGCGGTTCTCCACCATCGACGCGATTTCCAACGGGCGCGCCGAGGTTATCCTCGGCCGCGGCTCCTTCATCGAGTCGTTTCCGTTGTTCGGCTTCGACCTCAAACAGTACGAGGAACTGTTCAACGAAAAGCTCGACCTGTTTGCCGCCGTGCTTAAGGAGCAACCCGTGACTTGGCAGGGCGCGCTGCGGCCGCCGCTGCAAAACCAGAGTGTCTATCCGAAAACGCAATCCGGCCGCCTGACGACCTGGATCGGCGTCGGCGGCACGCCACAATCTGTTATGCGCGCCGCGCACTACGGCATGCCGATGATGCTGGCGATCATCGGCGGCGACCCGAAGCGCTTCGTGCCCTTTGCGGATCTCTATCGCGGCGCGCTGAAGGAGTTGGGCAAGGCGGAGTTGCCAGTTGGCGTCCATTCGCATGGCTACATCGCCGAGACCGACACGCAGGCGCGCGAGGAGTTGTTCGCCGACTACAAGCGCATGCGCGACAAGATCGGCGCCGAGCGCGGCTGGCCGCCAATGAGCCGCGCCGACTTCGAGCGCGAGATCGAGCACGGCTCGCTCTATGTCGGCTCGCCCGAGACGGTCGCACGCAAGATCGCCGGCACGATCAAGATGTTCGATCTTGCCCGCTTCACCATGAAGTACAGCGCGGGGCCGTTGCCGCACGAGAAGGCGATGCGCTGTATCGAGCTTTACGGGCGCAGGGTCATGCCGCTGGTGCGGGAGATGGTGGGGTAGGAGCGCGTATTACCGCCCCTCGCGCCTCGCCATGAACGCCAGCCGCTCGAACAGGTGCACGTCCTGCTCGTTCTTGATCAGCGCGCCGTGCAGCGGCGGGATCAGCTTCTTCGGATCGCGCTCGCGCAAGGTCTCAGGGCCGATGTCCTCGACCATCAGGAGCTTCAGCCAGTCGAGCAATTCGGACGTGGACGGCTTTTTCTTCATGCCCGGTACTTCGCGGATCTCGTAGAACAGCTTCAACGCCTCGGCGACCAGCCGCTGCTTGATGCCGGGGAAATGTACGTCGATGATCGCGCTCATCGTGTCGGGATCGGGGAAGCGGATGTAGTGGAAGAAGCAGCGACGTAGAAATGCGTCCGGCAGCTCCTTCTCGTTGTTCGACGTGATGACGACGACCGGCCGTCGCCGCGCCTGCACGGTCTCGCCGGTTTCGTAGACGAAGAACTCCATGCGATCGAGTTCCTGCAGCAAGTCGTTGGGAAACTCGATGTCGGCCTTGTCGATCTCGTCGATCAGCAGAACGGGCCGCTCGTCGGAGACGAACGCGTCCCACAGCTTGCCGCGCTTGATGTAATTGCGGATGTCGGCGACGCGCTTGTCGCCGAGCTGGCTGTCGCGCAGGCGCGAGACGGCGTCGTATTCGTAGAGACCCTGGAGCGCCTTGGTGGTCGACTTGATGTGCCATTCGATGAGCGGTGCCGACAGCGCCTTGGCGATTTCGAGCGCCAGTACGGTCTTGCCGGTGCCGGGCTCGCCCTTGACCAGTAAGGGCCGCTCCAGCGTGATCGCCGCATTCACCGCGACCTTCAGGTCGTCGGTCGCCACATAGGCTTTGGTACCCTCGAAGCGCATGCCCGCTCCCTGCTTTCGCGGCGCACACTAGGGGTGCGAAAAGGGCCGGGCAAGGCGGCGGGTCACGCCCTTTTCGCGGTATCGTGACTGCAATTGAACCCCGTTCGGTCCCCAATCGTTATATAGATGGGCAACGGATCGTCGTCGGCCACCTGGGAGGGTCGTCCGCATGCTTCGCCGGATTCTACTCGCTGCCTGCCTGGTCGCCGTCTCAACGCTTGGCGCTTCGGCGCAGGAGAAAACCGCGAAGGCGATCTTCGCGGGCGGCTGCTTCTGGTGCGTGGAAGCCGATTTCGACAAGGTGCCGGGCGTTCTCTCGACGACCTCAGGCTACCTGAACGGCAACACCAAGAACCCGACCTACAAGGAGGTGTCCGCCGGCAGCAGCGGCCACGTGGAAGCGGTCGAGATCGTCTACGACCCCGCCAAGGTCACCTATGCCAAGCTGCTCGACGTATTCTGGCGCAACATCGATCCGCTGGTGAAGGACAAGCAGTTCTGCGACTCGGGCGACATGTATCGCACCGGCATTTACTTTCTCGACGATGAGCAGAAGAAGCTCGCGGAGGAGACGAAAAAAGCCGTGCAGGCGAAATTCGCACCGCGCGCCGTCTATACCGAGATCGTTAAGGCCGACACGTTCTACAAGGCCGAGGAGTATCACCAGGATTATTACAAGAAGAACGAGGCTCGGTATAATTTCTACCGCTGGAATTGCGGCCGCGATCAGCGTCTCGAACAGCTGTGGGGCAAGAAGGAGTCCTCGTGATGACTCGGCGCGCGCTGTTGCTCGGTACAGCAGGGACGATTGCGATGTTCTCTCTCTTCAAATGGGGCTCGGCGGGCGACGCGGCGCCCGCGGTGAAATTCGAGATCGAGAAGAGCGACGAGGAATGGCGGCGTCTCCTCACGTCCGCACAGTATGACGTGCTGCGCAAGCACGGCACCGAGCGGCCATACACCAGCCCGCTCAACAAGGAGAAACGCAAGGGTAGCTTCGCCTGCGCGGGCTGTGACCTGCCGCTGTTCTCGTCGGAGACGAAATTCGAGAGCGGCACCGGCTGGCCGAGTTTCTGGCAGCCGCTGCCGAACGCGGTCGGCACGTCGACCGACAAGTCCTTCCTGATGACCCGCACCGAGGTGCATTGCCGCCGCTGCGGCGGGCACCTCGGGCATGTGTTCGAGGACGGGCCGAAGCCGACCGGGCTCCGCTACTGCATGAATGGCGTGGCACTCAAGTTTGCGCCGGACGCGGCAAGCGGCCCGGCGTAGCCCGGCAAATCCTGCCGCACCCGGCAGTTTTGCGCCTGTCACGCGTATTGGGCTCGTCCACTAATCAATTGATTTAACAATATAATTTCAGTGGCACGCGGCTTGCGACGGCCTCGCCCGAACGTGCGCGCGCTGAGCGCGCCTTCGATCGGACGGAGGACGGTATGGGTATCTTCGGCGCTCTCACCACCGCGGTGACCGGGCTTCGCGCGCAGTCGTTCGCGCTGGAAAACATCTCGGGCAACATCGCGAACTCGCAGACGACCGCCTTCAAGCGCGTCGACACAAGCTTCCTCGATCTCATCCCGGACAATCCGCCCGCGAAACAGCTTTCCGGCACGGTCGCAGCCTCGGCGCGCGCCACCAACACGGTGCAGGGCGACTTCCAAGCCGCGTCGATCGGCACGTTCATGGCCATCAACGGCGACGGGTTCTTTGTCGTGCAGAAGCCTTCGAGCTTCACCGACGGCCGGCCGACCTTCGATGGCAGCGATCTCTACACGCGCCGCGGCGACTTCCAGACCGACAAGGACGGCTTCCTGGTCAACGGCGCGGGCTACTACCTGATGGGCATCCCGGTCGATGCGAAGACCGGCAACCTTGCGGGCAGCGTACCGCAGCTCCTGAAATTCCAGAACGACTTCCTGCCGGCGCAGCCGACCACACAGGTTCAGTATCGCGCCAACCTCGCCGCCTATCCGGCGACGACTGCCCACGATACCAGCGTGCCCGGCTCCGAGCTGATCGATCCCAAGACCTTCTCGGCGAACCCGGTCGCTGGCTCGCCGGCGCCGGCGCAGATCACCGGCTTCGGCGCAGTGCTCTCAGGCGATGCGAACGCGCTCCTGACCGGCACGCAGGTCGTGCCGGCCGCAATGACCACGACTGGCGCGTTCACCGTCAACGGTCAGGTCGTCGGCATCGTGAATAGCATGACGCACGCCCAGGTGCTCGCCGCGATCAATTCGCCGACTGCGGTGAACGGAACTGGTGGCTTCACCGCAGCGGGCGGCACCGTAGGCGGCGCGCCGGCGGGCATTACGATCGCTGCGGCCGGCCTCAACGGCGGCGCGCCGGTCACGGTCAGCACGATCGTCGCGACCGATACCGCGGCGCAGGTCGCGACCAAGATCAACACGGCGCTTGCGGGCGCCACCGGCGGTGCCGACGGCATATCGGCGCAAGTCGTCGGCGGCCAAATCGTCATCAACTCGGCGCTCGCCGATGCCGTGACGTTGGCGGGCGATTCCGCAACACTGACCGCCGTCGGCTATGCGGCCGGCAATCGCAACTCGACCGTCGGCACCGTGCCGCCCGGGATGCTCGCCGCCACGTTCGATGGCTCGGGTCACCTGGTTCTTGAGAGCTCGTCAGCCGACAACGCGATCGACATCGCCAGCACGTCGCCGAGTGTCCTCGCCGAGCTTGGCCTCTCGGTCGGTACGATCAAGCCGACCAACCTGCTGACACAAAGCGCGGTGGCGCAGGGACAGACGATGGACATCAAGGTCGGATCGAACCCGACACTGTCGATCACGTTCGGTACCGGCGCGAGTGAGGTCTCAACGATGGCCGAGCTGCTGGCCAAGCTGAATACGCTCACCGGCGGCACCGCGACTCTCGACAACACCAACGGCAACGTTAAGATCGGCGCCAACAGCCTTACCGACGCCATCCAGATCACCGGCACGGCGACCGCGTCCAATTTCGGCATTCGCACATTGACCGGATTGCCGTCGAACCAGCAGGTGCTGGGGCTCGATACGACGGCCTTCATTAGCCAGACGATCGGCGGCGGCGCGATCACGGCCTACGACCAGTCCGGCTCGCCGGTGAACATGCAGCTGCGCTGGGGCAAGGTGGACAGCGCCTCGCTCGGGACCGGTCATTCCGATGTGTGGAATTTGTTCTACCAGGTCGACAGCAACGCCACGGGGACGCAGGTCGCGTGGCAGAACGCCGGCGTGAACTACAAGTTCGACGCCAATGGTCAGATGAATCCGCTGATCGCAAACACGACGCTCACCGATGTTACGGTGAACGGCATCTCGCTCGGCACGCTGCAGATCGTTCATGGCTCGGGCGGCATGACGCAGTTCTCGGACACCAACGGGACCGCGCAGGTGAACCTGATCCAGCAAGACGGCTTCCCGGCGGGCTCGTTGCAAACGATTGCGATCAGCGACAAGGGGCGGGTGGTCGGCACCTACTCGAACGGGCGCACGCTCGATCTTGCAGAAGTCACGCTCGCGAACTTCAACGGGCCGAACCAATTGAAGCGCCTCGACGGCGGCGCGTTCGCGGTGACCGACGACTCAGGTCCTGCGATCCTCGGCGCCCCTGGCAAGATCGTGGGCTCGTCGCTCGAAGGCTCGAACGTCGACATCGCGGACGAGTTCACCAAGCTGATCGTCACGCAGCAGGCCTATTCAGCCAATACCAGGGTCGTCACCACCAGCAATCAGATGGTGCAGGACGTCCTCAACATGCTGCGGTAATGGCGCAGGCTTGATCTAAGACGCGCGATTTCACGGCGAACCGCTTCACACTTCGTCGATCGCGCTTTGGAGTGGCGTTGAAACCATGGGCCTCGGACAGGCGCTCAGCGCGGCGGTCAGCGGATTGCGGGTCACGCAGTCCAACCTTGCGCTGGTTGCGTCGAACATCGCGAATGCGGAGACGCCGGGCTATGTGAGAAAGTCCGCGTCGCAGGTCGCGAACGCTTCGGGCGATGTCACGATCGGCGTGCGGCTATCCTCGATCGGCCGCGAGCTCGACCAGTATTTGCAACGCCAGTTGCGCACGGAAGCCGCAGGTGGCGGCTACGCCAGCACACGCGCGGACTATTTCCAGCGCCTGCAAGGCATCCTCGGCCAGCCCGGCGACAACAATGCGCTCGAGACCGTGTTCAACGGCTTCGTCACCGCGCTGCAATCGCTCGCGACATCCCCCGACTCCGGTGCGACGCGCTACGGCGTACTCACCGCGGCCCAGACGCTCGCCCAGCATCTCAACGGGATGACGGCGGATATTCAGGGAATGCGCGGCGATGCGGAGCTCGCGCTGTCCGATGCGGTCAACCAGGCCAATTCGGCGCTGCGCAACATCGCGGACATCAATCGTCAGCTCGGCCTCACCAACGTCCAGGATGCAACGACCGCGACGCTGCAAGACCAGCGCGACTATTACCTCGATCAGCTGTCGCAGCTGATGGACATCAAGGTGGTCCAGTCGGACCACAATCAGGTCCAGGTGTTTACGCGCGCCGGCACGCAGCTGGTCGGGGACCGCGCGGCCAGCATCATTTTCGATGCCAAGGGCTCGCTCTCGGCGACCTCGCAATGGGACGCGGATCCGGCCAAGCGGTCGGTCGGCACGCTGCTGCTCGATCCGGGCGCCGGCACTCCCGTCGACATGATCAGCGGAGGCATGATCGGGTCGGGCAAGATCGCGGCGCTGCTCGAGATGCGCGATCATGTCCTTACCGACGCGCAGGCGCAGCTCGATGAGATCGCCGCGGCGCTGTCGAACGCGCTGTCGAACCGCACCACTGCGGGCACAGCGGCGAGCGCCGGATCGCAGTCCGGGTTCGACCTCGACATTGGATCGCTTCTCTCCGGCAACAAGATCACTGTCACTTACACCGATAACCTGACGAATGCGCAGCACACCGTGACGCTGGTGCGCGTCGACGATCCGCGCGTGCTGCCGCTCGCCAACAGCGTCACGGCTGGGACCGGCGACAAGGTCATCGGGATCGATTTCTCAGGCGGTTTTGGATCGGCGCTCGCTCAGATCGGCAGCGCGCTCGGGCCCGCCGGTCTGCATGTCTCCAATCCGTCCGGCACGACGCTGCGCGTGCTCGATTCCGGCGCAGGCGGAAAGGTCGCGCTCGATGCGCTCACCGCTACCACGACGACGACTTCGCTCGTCAATGGCGGCACCGAGCTCCCGTTCTTCCTCGATGGCACCAAACCGTACTCGGGGGTCATCGGCGCCCTGGTCAGCCAGACCACCGGCTTTGCGGGCCGCATTTCGTTGAACGCCGCGCTGCTCGCCGATCCGTCACGGCTGGTCGTCATGCAGACCTCGCCGCTGACCTCGGCTGCCGATGCAACGCGGCCGAACTTTATCCTCGATCGGCTGACCCGCGGCGTGCTCGACTTCGCGCCGGAGGCAGGTGTCGGCACCGCCGCGGCGCCGTTCGCCGGCTCGTTGCAGTCCTACATCCGCCAGATGATCAGCCAGCAGGGCGAAGCGGCGGCGAACGCCGACAGCCTCAATCAAGGCCAGCAAATCGTGGTCAACACGCTGCAGCAGCGCTTTGCCGATAAGTCGAATGTGAACATCGACCAGGAAATGGCCAACCTGATGAAGCTGCAGACCGCCTACGGCGCGAATGCGCGCGTCCTGTCGGCCGCGAAGGACATGCTCGACCAACTGTTCCAGGTGGTGTGAGGCCAAGATGAACGTCACCGGAGTCGGAGTCACATCGTCGCTGGTCGTGCAATCGCTTGGCGACATGCGCAGCACGCTGGCCGACCTGCAGCGCCAGCTCGGTACCGGCAAGAAGTCGACGACCTATGCGGGTCTCGGCATCGATCGCGGGCTTGCGGTCGGCCTGCGCGCCAAGCTCGCAGCCATCACGGGCTATGCGGATTCCATCACCCAGGTGGGCGTGCGCACCAGCTTGCAGCAGACCGCGCTGTCGCAAATCGCGTCTCTCAGCAACACCGTCAAATCAGCGACCCTCACCCAGCAGTTCAATCTGGATGCGAGCGGCCAGACATCGACGCAGCGCTCTGCAATGGCGCAGCTCGATCAAATCCTCGGCGCGCTGAACACGCCCGCCGGCGACCGTTATCTGTTTTCCGGCCGTTCCGGCGACAAGCCTGCGACCGATACGCTCGATCATATTTTCAACGGCGACGGCGCTCGAGCCGGGTTGAAGCAGATGATTGCCGAGCGCAATCAGGCCGATCTCGGAAGCAATGGACTCGGGCGGCTGCAGATCCCGGCGGCAGCCGGCTCGCTGGTGGCGATCGCGGAAGAGACGCCGCCCACGGTGTTCGGCATGAAGCTCGCGTCCGTCACGCCGCTCAATGGCGCAACGGTGACGGGCCCGACCGGCTCGCCGGCCGGAGTGACTGTAAACTTCACGAGCAACCCGAATCCCGGCGATGCCATCACCTTTGCTTTCAATCTGCCCGACGGAAGCAAGGAACAGCTGACGCTGACAGCGACGACCAATTCGCCTCCAGGACCCGGCGAATTCACCATCGACGCCTTGCCGGCCAATACCGCGGCAAATTTCCAGGCGGCTCTGAGCGGCGCGGTCCAAAAACTCGCCGCGACCTCGCTGTCGGCGGCGTCAGCCATGGCGGCCGCGAACAACTTCTTCAATGTGGGTGCCGGGCAGCCGCCGATGCGCGTCAATGGGCCGCCGTTCGATAGCGCGACCTCGCTGATTGCCGGAACGCCGGCCAATACGGTGACCTGGTACACCGGCGAGATGGGCGCTGACCTCGCGCGCGGCACGGCCGTCGCGAAGGTCGACGATGCGCTGACCGTGTCGTATGGTGCGCGCGCCAACGAAGAGGCCATCCGCGCGGCCATCGCCAATATCGCGGTCTATGCGGTCACGACGTTCTCGGCCAGCGCTCCAAATGACAGCAAACGCTTTGCCGCACTTGCGCAGCGCGTCGGCGATGGGCTCATTGGTCAGAACGGCCAGCAGAAGATCCAGGATATCCAGGGCGAGCTTGCCTTCGCGCAGACGACGATGAACGACGCGAAGGAGCGCCAGCAGCAGAGCCGGGGCATGCTGGAAACCATGCTGCAGGGGATCGAGCAGGCGCCGCAGGAAGAAGTCGCGGCACAAATCCTGATGCTGCAAACACGGCTGCAGGCTTCGCTGCAGACGACCTCGATGCTCTACCAGCTGAGCATCGTCAATTATCTCTAGAGTAACGTCTGATCGAAGCGCGGAGCTTCAGCGGCCCATCAGGCCGGCCGCCAGCTCGCGATTGATGTTGATGAGCGGCGCGAGCTTCTCGCGTTGCGGCTCTGCCATCAGCGAGAGCGTCTGGTTCATCACGAACACGCCGAGATTGGCGACATTCTGCCGGACAAGCTCAGGAAGTGGATTGTCCTCGCGCGTCACCGAGGTCAGAAAGATCGCCCAGAGCTTGCGATTATAGAGCAGCGCTTCGTCGATCTGCTCGCGGTTGCCCCAGCTGTCGTTCAGGGCCTGGAGGCGCGCCGCCGCCTTGAGCAGCAGGTTGGCTTCCATTTCACGCGGACTAGAGGTTTGTGTTGCCACTTTTCCGTAAGCTTGGGCCGCGTGCTGCATTGCGGAGCAATTCCTCTTCGTAAGCGATGAGTTTCTTGGTCTCTTTCAGGGCTTTGTACATTTCCCCTGTTAAAATGTGGTTATTGATTCCCTCAACGATGGCCCAACAGCTCGGTGCCGCTTGCACGATGTCGCGCATCAGCGAGAAATAAAGTTCGTGGTGCTGCTTCGCGTCGCGCGACGTGTACATCAACTGAACTGCCAGATAGATGCGCTTGGCCGGCGTGTTGGCACGCTCCGGCGTCATGATGTCCTTCTCGCGCAGGATGGGCGCGGCGCCATCGATGAGTAACCGGGTGCGCTGATCGCTGTTGGTCACGACCGCCTCGCCGATCAGGATGCGCTCGCCGGGCTTGAGCTCGACCTTCAACGCCATCGCGGTCTCCTGGTTTTCGCCGGCCGCCCGAATCGTCCCCGTGCGGAGGGTAGGAAAAGAAAACGGCGGGGCACAGGCCCCGCCGCTTCCATCTTTGTTGACCTGGTCGGGATCAGCCGAACAGCCGCAGCACCGCCTGATCGGCCTGCGCGGAGAGCGACAGGGCGGTCGAGGAGAGCTGCTGACGGGTCTGCAGGGCCAGCAGGTTCGCGCCTTCCTCGTTGGAGTCGGCAAGAACAAGCGCGTCGGCGCCGGTCTGCAGGGTGTTGATCAGCTGCTTGGTGAAGTCCTGACGGGTCTGCACCGTCGAGAGGTTCGAGCCGAACTTCGACGCCTGCGTCCGCAACGTACTCAGGGCCGAATCGATCGAGGTGATAGCCGCGTCGATGTTGGTGTCGGACTGGAAGCCCGTGCCGCTGATCGCGGTCAGGCCGAGGCCCGCTGAGTTGTAGGTCACGCCGAGGATGGTCTGCGAGCTGGTGCCGTTCTCGTTGAACACCACCTTCAGGTCGTCGCCGTTGAGCAGGTTGATGCCGTTGTAGGATGCATCGCCCGCCAAGGCGTCGATCTGAGTGAGCAGCGCGTTGTAGTCCGACTGCAGGCTGGTACGGGTCCCGTTCGGCGAGGACGAGAACGCCGCGCCGTTGACCGTGCCAGCCGAAATGCCGAGCGCGGTGGTGACACCAGCGATCGAGCTCGACAGCGTCAGGCTGTTCTGCGACGCGGACGACGCGACCGAGAAGGAGATCGCGCTCTGCGACGCGGACGACGTGACGCCGGCGAGAGTGCCGAGCGCGGTGTTCAATTCCGCGGTCGTTGAGACTTGGCCGACGCCGGTCCCGAAGGTGATCTGCTGCGCCGCGCCGCCGTTTACCGTCACCGAGAGAGTCGAGCCTGAACCGCCGACGCCGATATTGTCGAGCAGGCTGGTCGAGTTGGTGATGGCGCCGCTGGTCAGCTGCAGCTTGGTCAGAGTTGCGGCGGTCGACGCGGCGTCGATGGTGAAATCGACGTCGGCGTTGTTCGCCGTCAGACGCAACACGCCGGCCGCGTTGGAGGCCGTGATCGCGCCGCCAGAGCCGAGGCCGGCGGTGCCGTTGAACGTCGTCACGAAGTCGTCGAGCGTGTTACCGGCCGCAAGAGCAACCGTGTAGTCTGTGCCGCCGATATCGATGACGAGGTTGCCCGCGTCGCCGCCTGCGGCCGCTGCACCGAAGGCGCCGGCGCCATTGCGCACGCCGATGACTTCGTCAACCGGATTGCCGGTCACGGTGATGCCCGCAAAACCGGCGGCGCCGGGCTGCGGAGCCTGACGGGCCTGCTTGGCGATCGACTTCGCGGACTCGACGAGCTTGGTGAGCGAGGTCAAGCCCTTGTCGGCCGCTTCAAGCGTCTTCTGCGCCTGACCAATCGAGTCGAGGAGCGAGTTGAGGTCGCTTGCGCGGTTGCTGAGGGCCTGTGAGGTGAAGAAGTTTGTCGGGTTGTCGAGGGCCGAGTTGACCTTCTTGCCGGTGGCAAGACGGTTTTGAGTGAGCGCCATGAGCGACGCTGTGCTCTGCAGCGAGAGAAGGTTCTGCCGAACGCCGGCAGAAAGCGTGATATTCGAAGACATCGTACTTGAACCTTTCTGGTCGAGTGCGGTGCTGCCGGAGGGCATCACCAGCCATTTCACGTGAAATGATCCGTTCGGGATCGACCGCTTTTCCCACACGCGGCTGAACGATCGGTAAAACAGCTGGGTTAATGAATTGGCGGCGTTGTGCCGAAATATTCAGTCGGATGAACGACTTGCCCCTAGGGCATGATGCGGTGCGATAGTAAAATACGGACGCGAAAACGCGGCCTTCCGCTTAAGCAATCGTAAATTGTGGGGATCAGGCTTCGATGTCGGCGCGTGCGTGAGCTTGGTTCGGGGTTGCGCCGCCCGCCAGCGCTCGATTGTAGGCGCGTAGCCTGAGCATCGCTTCCTCGGGAATCTGGCGCACTACGCGCCGGGAATGGACGTCGACCACCTGGTAAATCACCTCGCGGCTGTGCGCGTCGAGGACGATCTTGCGAACGTAGGACGGATCGGCTTCGGCAGACTGAAGTCCATCCTGCCGCACTTCGGCGGTTTTCGCCGCGGCGGTCACCGTTTGCGAGGGGGCGAGGTTCGTCGCAACGGCATCGCGCACGGGCGTCGCATCCTGGCGGATGCTCGCTGCCAGCGTCGCGACGCTTGTCGGCCGTACTGTGAGGCCGCCGTCCATCTGGGTCTCCGCCGGTTTTCTACCGAGCAAGGCCTGTGACCTGCGATAGCCGTTGCTAGACGCGGAGGCTTAAGCTGTCCTTAGGGAACGAGGTTAACTGCGCGGGATCATGGGCGCGCGATGCTGGCCGGTTAACAGAGTCCTAACGCCAGCGATTATTTCTCAGAGCGAGCGGCTCACCGACACCGGCACGGCCGCGGTCTTTGCCGGAGCGACGGGGCGCCCCGAATTGCCGTAGGTCTGCGGCGCATTCTTGCGCGCCACCTCGGCGTGCGCGCCGCGGATCAAGCCTTCCGAGACCGCATGCGCGGTGGCCAGCACCGTGAGATTGATCTGCAGCAGCGCGTTGAAGGTGTCGTGCTGCTTGCGCAACGCGGCAAGCAGATCCGGTACCTGCGTTCTCAGTGCGGGCAGGTTCGCTTTCACCTGCGTGGTGTCGTGGACATAGGCGCGCGCAAGCTCTGCCTTCGTCGCCTCGAGTGCGGTTGCGTCCTTCAGCTTGCCGGCGCGAACCAGCGCGGTCTCGTGCTCGACGGTCGCCACAAGCGCATCCATTGCGGCGAGCAGATGCCGGACCAGGTTTTCCGCTTCGGCCGCCGTCTCGATGGGACGGGGAGCATTGGCTGCGGCATCACTCATTTGGCCCGCACCTCTTGCTGCGCCAGCAAAGAATCGTAGACGGATTTCGCAAGTCCGATGCCGCCGCTCTTGGCGAATGCCTTCGAATACTCGTTCGTCAGAAACGAACGCCACACGCCGGTCGCCTGACCGCCGCCGAACGGACCTTCGCCGTCCATCCCGGTCATCATCTGGCTGAACATCGAATTGAGGAACATCGCCTCAAAGTCTTCGGCCGCGGCGCGCGCCTTTGGATTCGTCATCACGCTGCCGGCACGCACCGTCGTCGCGACAGAGGGGCCGATGCCATAGACGGTATTCGCGCCGGCCGGCATTGCGCCGATGCTGAGCGGATTGACCGAGGCCATCACATCACCTCGATGTCGGCCTGGATTGCGCCCGCGGCCTTGATCGCCTGCAGGATCGAGATCATGTCGCGCGGGCCGATGCCGAGTGCGTTCAGCCCGTCGACAAGCTGCTGCAGCGACATGCCTTCCCTAACCAGCGCAAGTTTCTTGCCGTCCTCGACGACGCCGACCTTGCTGCGCGGAACAGTGACGGTCCGGCCGCGTGAGAAGGGAGCGGGCTGGCTCACTTGCGGCGTTTCGCTGATCGAGACCGTGAGGTTACCCTGCGCGACCGCGACCGTCGACACGCGCACGTCGCGGCCGAGAACGATGATGCCGGAGCGCTCGTCGATGATGATCTTGGCGGGCATATCGGTCTCGATCTGCAGCTGCTCGATCTCGGTCAGCAGCGCGACGACCTTGCCGGCATACTCCTTCGGAATCGAAAGCTGTACGGTCGAAGGATCGAGCGGCTCGGCGGCCGGGATTCCGATGAAGTCGTTGACCGCCGAAGCGATGCGCTTGGCGGTGGTGAAGTCGGCGTTGCGCAACGCGAGCCGCAGGTTGGGCAGACGATTGAGCGCGAAGTCGATCTCGCGCTCGATGATCGCGCCGTTGGAGATGCGCCCGACGGTCGGCACGCCGCGCGTGATCTTTGCGGCATCGCCTTCGGCCGAGAACCCACCGATCGCGAGCGAGCCTTGCCCGACCGCATAGACGTTGCCGTCGGCGCCGAGCAGCGGTGTGACCAACAGCGTTCCGCCCTGCAGGCTTTTCGAATCGCCCATCGCCGAGACGGTGACGTCGATGCGTGTGCCCTGCGTTCCGAAGGCGGGCAGGTTGGCGGTCACCATGACGGCTGCGACATTGCCGGTGCGCAGGGTCTGGCCGCGGATGTTGACGCCGAGGCGCTCCAGCATCGCCTGCAGCGATTGCTTGGTGAAAGGGATGTTGTTGAGGGTGTCGCCGGTTCCGTTGAGGCCGACGACGAGGCCGTAGCCGATCAGCTGGTTCTGCCGCACGCCTTCGACGCTCGCCAGATCCTTGATGCGCGAGGCGGCGCCGGCCGGCGCGGACGCGCTCAGCCCGAAGATGACCGCGAGCACGGCAATCCCGGTTCTCAACCGCATGGTCTTCTCCCCGTCGAAGGCATGCGCGTCTCCCAACGCGCAGGCTGCAACGCGGCTAACCATGCCAAGGCCGTGCCAAATGGGCGGCGACAGATATCGAGCTGAATTACTTGCGCTTTTCGGCGGCTGCGGTGGCAAGCGCCCACGGGCCGATGCGGTCAGTCCTTGCCGCTTCGGCAAATTTTGCCGAGTCCTTAACGTTGCATTAACCACGCGGGCTCCAGGCTGCGGCATGCGAATCCAGGGAACCGCTGCCGCGCTTGCGCCCGCGTCCTCGCCGACCGCCAAGCGGGCGGCATCCGGCACGTTCAGCCTCGAGGGCGACAGTGCGGCACGCGCCGCAACCTCGACTTCGGGCACGCGCAGCATCGGCGGGATCGATGCGCTGCTTGCGCTACAGGGCGTCGAGGAGCCCGCCGAGCGGCGCCGCAAGGCGGTGAAGCGCGGGCGTAGCGCGCTCGACGCCCTCGATGCGCTCAAAATTGGCCTGCTCTCCGGAGCATTCGACACCGGCGCGCTCGCGCGGCTGAAGTCCGCCGCTGCCTCGCTTGGGGAACCGAGCGGCGATCCTGCGCTCGATGCCGTGCTGGCCGAGATCGAGCTCCGCGCCCAGGTGGAACTGGCCAAGATCGGCATGCCGCAATCGGGCCGCCAAGACGCTGCCTGAGCGGGCTTTTCGGGCGTTAAAGGCCTGTTCCACTACGCATTTTCCATGACCTGCGAGTGATCGACTTCACTGTTGTCGGGGCCTTTGCGTGCGGCTATAAGCTCGCCGCGCGGGGACGGCGGTCGCGGTGCACGGAGTGGCAGTGGGATGTTGCGGGAGAAAGAAAAGAAGCGCGTGACCGAGAAAAACGGCCATTCGCTGCCGCAGAAGGCCCTGAACGGCCTCAACGGCTATCGGCCTACCGACAAAGAGCCGTTCATGAACGAGCGGCAGCGCGAATACTTCCGCGCCAAGCTGCAGATGTGGAAGGACGAGATCCTGCGAGAAGCGCGCGACACGCTGCAGCATCTCCAGGACGAGAACCAGAATCACCCCGATCTCGCGGACCGCGCCTCATCGGAAACCGACCGCGCCATCGAGCTGCGCGCCCGCGACCGCCAGCGCAAGCTGATTGCCAAGATCGACGCCGCGATCCAGCGCATCGACGACGGCTCCTATGGCTATTGCGAGGAAACCGGCGAGCCGATCGCGCTGAAGCGGCTCGAAGCGCGCCCAATCGCGACCCTCTCGATCGAGGCGCAGGAGCGCCACGAGCGCCGTGAGCGGGTTTACCGGGACGACTAATCGCATTTCGGCCGGTGTGGAATTTTCGCAGGGCGGGCCGAGCGAAAGCGTGCCCGCCTTTTCGTTGTGCGCAAAACACCCGCGGCCCCCGGCGGGGAGAGCCGAAGGCCGCGGTTGGACGCCGTTCCGTTGCGCGCGAAGGAGCGGCGGGGAGCTCTTGCTAGGAAAGCTCAGAACGGCAGCAGCACATCGAGCACCTGCTGGCCGTAACGCGGCTGCTGCACGTCGGTGATCTGGCCGCGGCCGCCGTAGGCGATGCGCGCCTGCGCGATCTTGGTCGAGTCGATCGTGTTGTCGCTCTCGATGTCCTCCGGCCGCACGATGCCGGCGACGATCAGCTCGCGAACCTCGAAGTTGACGCGCACCTCCTGTTTGCCTTCGACGACGAGATTGCCGTTCGGCAGCACCTGCGTGACCACAGCGGCGACGTTGGTGAGCAAGGCCTCCTGACGGTTCACCGATCCCTTGCCCTCGCTGCTTGCCGTTGAATCGGCGGTCAGGATCTTGCCCGGCAGGATCGCGGTCGCCGGATTGGTGATGGTCTTGCTGCCGATGAAGTCGCTGATGCCGGAATCTTCCTTGTTGGTGCGGCTACGCTGGGTGCCGTTCTCGAACTTGGCGTTGTCGGTGATCTTCACCTTCACCGTCATGATGTCGCCCACCTGCATGGCGCGCTGGTCCTTGAAGAACGCGCGCGAGCCGTTGCGCCAGAGCGAATTCGGATTGTAGACGGCGGGCTGCGGCGCCGGCATCGGCATCTGCACCGGCTTGTAGCCGGGCTGCGCGGTCGGGTTCTCGATCGCCGAGAGCGCCGGCTGCTCGCCGATGTTCTTAAGGCGGTCGAGCGCGGAGCAACTGCCGAGCAGCCCTCCGGCGAGGACGACGGCAAGAGAGATCGGCAAACGCGGTCTGTTCGACATGGCACACACGTTGGTTGACGTCATTCGGTGTTGGATGCGGTGGCGAGGCGTGCGGTGGCGGGTCCCAGGATGGTGACGCGGCGGGGGCCGGTGACGACCCCCTGGATGGTGCGTTTCGACTGGATGTTGAGTACGTTGACGAGGTCGCCTTCAGTGCCGGACTCGAGCGCCTGGCCGCGCATGGTCAGCACAATGCCGGGCACCTCGTAATGCAAGACCACCATCTCGTTCTTCTTCACGAGCTCTGGCTTCATCAGGTCGGATGCGCGCAAGCCCTGGCCGGCACGCACGCTGCCGCGCGCGGCCCGTCCGACGATGTCCGCAGCGGATGCGGGAGGTTCGGCGGAAAATTCGCTCTTCGGCCGGCGCTCCATCGCAATATCGTTCTGCTTGACGAGGTCGCCGCGCGCGAGCGGGCGCGTCACGACTGCGGCTTCGACGGTTTCGAAGGCCGTCCCGGTGTAGCGCCAATGCGCGCGCTGGCCGGGAAGCTCGAACGTCACATCGAAGCGCCCGCCCGATTTCTCGTATGACATGCGCGCGAGCGTGGGTTCGGCCGCCGACGCGAGGGAGAGCTCGATTGGCCGTACGACTTGGTCGAAGCTGACCTTCAGATTCTCGGACTTGCCGATCGCATAGCGCGCGGTGAGCGCCGCCACGATCCGCTGCTCGGTGATCTCGGCGGAAATCGTGCGACTTGCGTGAGTGACGGCGATTTCGCTTAAGCCACCGGCATCGACGCCGACGAGTCCATGCGGCCGCACGGCGTCGAGCACGGCGCGCACCGGAACCGCGCCGGTCTGGCCAAGATCGGGTGCGCGGAAGATTGGTGTGTTGGCGACCGCGCCGGCGTTCTCGACTAGGTCGCCGATACGCACGATGTCGCTCGATACCGTCGCCTGCGATTTGAGCCGCGCGGGCGCATAGCTTGCGCTGCTGAGCTGCGCGGCGGTCGGCGTTGCGGCAAGTGCCAAGAGGAAGAAGGAGAGGGCGGTCTTCATGTGACGTTACTTACCGCAGCATCTGCGAGGTCGATTGCAGCATCTGGTCTGTCGCGGTGATGACCTTGGCGTTCATCTCGTAGGCGCGCTGCGCCGCGATCAGGTCGGAGATTTCGCTCACCGCCTCGACGTTCGCCTGCTCGAGATTGCCCTGCTGCAGATTGCCGAACGAATCCTGGTTCGGATTGCCGAGCTGCGGCGCGCCCGAGGAGGGCGTTTCGAGATAGAGGTTATCGCCGATGCCTTGCAGGCCCGCCTTGTTGATGAACATCGCAAGCTGGATCTGGCCGACCACGGTTGGCGCCGTGTTTCCCGGAGTCATGGCCGAGACCTGGCCTTGCGCGTTGATCGTCACCGAGGTGGCGTTCTGCGGAATCGTGAGGCCCGGGTTGAGCACGTTGCCCTGCGCGGTCACGATGCGGCCCTGTGAGTCGAGCTCGAACGAGCCGTCGCGCGAATAAGCGGTGCGGCCGTCCGGCAGCGTGATCTGGAAGAAGCCTTCGCCGCGGATCGCGACGTCGTAGTCCTTGCCGGTCTGCACGAGCGAGCCTTGGGTCATCAGGCGCGGCGTGCCGACGGTCTTGACGCCGGCGCCAAGCTCGATGCCGGCCGGCAACTGGTTGCCTTGATCCGAGGTCTGCGTGCCGACGCGGCGCACGTGCTCGTAGAGCAAGTCCTGAAACTCGGCACGCTGGCGCTTGTAACCGGTCGTGCGCATGTTCGCGATGTTGTTCGAGATCACCTGAACGTTGAGTTCCTGCGCCTTCATGCCGGTGGCGGCGGTGTGGAGGGCTCGCATGATTTAATCTCCTCGCGGGCGCGTTAGTTGACCGGGACTTCGGCGAGCTTGTCGATCGCCGTGCGGCGCATGTCGCTGTGGTTCTGCAAGATCTGCGCGATCTGCGTGTAGGTGCGCGTGATCTCGACCATGCGCGTCATCTCGATCACGCTCTGCACGTTCGACTTCTCGATCGCGCCCTGCGTGACCTTGGCATCGAGCGACGGCTCCTGCGCCGTCACGCCAGCCGGCGCCATGTAGGTGGAGGCGCCGTCCTTCTGCAGCAGACGGGGCGCAGCGAAGCTCGCAAGCTTGAGCTTGCCGCGTTGCGCGTCCGTTGTGTTCTGGCCTTCGCGCACCGAGATCGTACCGTCGATGCCGATCGAGATGTCGCGGTCGTTCGGCTGGAACACGATCGGCCCGCTCGTTCCGATGACCTGCAGGCCCTCGGAGGTCACGAGCTGGCCCTGACTGTTGATCTGCAGTGCGCCGTTGCGCGTGTAGCGTTCGCCGCGCGGCGTCTGGACGGTGAGGAATGCGTTGCCGCTGACCGCGACGTCGAGCGGATTGCCGGTCGGCTGCACTGAGCCTTGCGAGAAGTCGGTCCAGGTGGCGCGGTCATGCACGAAGCTGACCAGCCGGTCGCCGCCGCGAAGCTGGTTCGCGCGTGCGCCAGGCATCAGGAATTCGTGAAAGACCGTGCTGTTCGACTTGTAGCCGGTCGTGTTGATGTTCGCGATGTTGTTCGCGACGACGTCGAGTTCGCGCGCAAGCGCGATCTGGCGCGACAGTCCGACGAGAGCGTGGTTCTCCATCGGTCAAGCTCCCCTTTTGCGGCGCAGGGTTCGTCCTCCCAGACGAAGCGTTGCGCCGTGGCGTGCCGCTCGCCTCTCCCAAGGCGCGGTGGTCACGCGGGGAGCTTTGCAGCCGCCGTGCCACTCCGGAAAATTATGGTTAATCAACCATTTAAGTGAAAATGGCACCGCGAACGACCCGGCAGAAAGGGGCGCTATGTGCTTGTCACCCGGCAGTTTTTTCCCAGTGCGCAAGCAATCGTTAACCATTCGCAACCTAGCTTCACGGCGAGCTGATGCGGGGGCGCGTCGCCTTCATTGCGCGCCGGGGCAAGACGGGAATGGCAAAGGCAAAGAAAGCAGACGCCGAGGCCGAAGCGCCTGAGGCGGAAGGCGAAGGCGCAGCCGCGCCGAAGAAGAGTTTTCTCTCCAGGAAGATGATCATCATGGTGGCGGCCGGAGCGCTGGTGCTTGGCGGCGGCGGTGCCGGCGCCTGGTTCTTCCTCTTCTCCAAGAAGGACCATCACGAGGAGAAGCCCGCGCCGGTTGCGGCGAAGCCGCCGGCGTTCGTCGACATGCCCGAGGTGGTGGTGAACCTCTCGAGCACCAACAACGGGCGCGCGCAGTATCTCAAGGCCAAGATCGTGCTCGAGGTCATCGACCAGAAGACCGCGGACGAGATCAAGCCGGTGCTGCCGCGCGTCCTCGACTCCTTCCAGACATTCTTGCGCGAGATGCGCGCGAATGATCTCGAAGGCTCGGCTGGTCTTTATCGCGTACGCGATGAATTGACCAAGCGCGTCAATCTTGCGGTCGCGCCGACCCGCATCAACGCGGTGCTGTTCAAGGAAATCGTCGTCCAATAGCCATGGCAGACCAAGACGATCTCGCAGCTGAATGGGGCGAAGCGCTCACCGAGCAGGGCGCAAAGCCGAAAGGCGCGGCCGCCGGCAACGATGACGATATGGCCGCCCAATGGGCGGCGATGATCGAGGACGGCGGTCAATTCGCCCAGGCCGGCAACAAAGGCGGCGCCGAGCGCATCCTCAATCAGGAGGAAATCGACTCGCTGCTCGGCTTCAATCTCGCCGACATCACGCTCAACGAGAATTCCGGTATCCGCGCGATCATCGACTCGGCGATGGTCTCCTACGAGCGTCTGCCGATGCTCGAAATCGTCTTCGACCGCCTGGTGCGGCTGATGACGACGTCCTTGCGCAATTTCACCTCCGACAACGTCGAAGTCTCGCTCGACCGCATCACCTCGGTGCGCTTCGGCGATTATCTCAACTCGATTCCGCTGCCCGCGATCCTCACTGTGTTCAAGGCCGAGGAATGGGACAATTTCGGCCTGTTCACGGTCGACTCGAACCTCATCTACTCGATCATCGACGTGCTGCTCGGCGGGCGGCGCGGGCAGACCGCGATCCGCATCGAAGGCCGGCCCTATACCACGATCGAAACCAGTCTCGTCAAACGGATGGTCGAGGTCGTTCTTGCGGACGCTGAGGTCGCGTTCCGCCCCCTTTCGCCGGTGAAATTCAACATCGATCGTCTGGAGACCAATCCGCGCTTCGCCGCGATCACGCGCCCCGCGAACGCCGCGATCCTGGTACGGCTGCGCATCGACATGGAGGATCGCGGCGGCACCATCGAATTGTTGTTGCCGTACGCGACGATCGAGCCGATCCGTGACGTTCTGCTTCAGATGTTCATGGGCGAGAAATTCGGCCGCGATCCGGTGTGGGAAGGCCATCTCGCGACCGAAATCGGGCAGGCGGACATTTCAGTCGAAGCGGTGCTCTACGAATCCGAAATGCCGCTCAAGCAGCTGATGTCGCTCGATGTTGGCGACACGCTGACGCTGGAGCTGAAACCCGATGCGCTGGTGACCGTGCGCTGCGGCGATGTCGCGCTGACCGAAGGCCGCATGGGCCGCGTCGGCGACAAGGTCGCGGTGCGTGTCGTAAAGCCGTTGCGCAAGCCGAAAACCACCTTCGCCATGTTCGAGATGGCGGACCAATCCTCGAAACCGATGGAAGCCCCATGAGCAACGGCCTTGGATTGATGATCGAAAGCCTGGTTGCGGTGCTGCTGCTGCTGACCATCACCTTCTGCATCGTGCTCAACAGGCGCTTGAAGAAACTCAAGGCCGACGAGCAGGCGCTCAAGGGCACCATTTCGGAGCTGATCACCGCGACCGAAATCGCCGAGCGTGCGATTGCCGGCCTGAAGATGACGGTGCGCGATTGCGACCAGAACCTCTCCGAGCGGCTGCGCGCCGGCGAGAGCCTCGCGCGTGAACTGGCGACACAACTCGACGGCGGGCGGCATGTGCTGCTGCAGCTTGCGCAGATTACGCTTGCGGCGCGCGCGCCGCTTGCGGGCGCGCCCGAAGCC
>JBAVXH010000261.1:0-1618 GCA_049698215.1 Xanthobacteraceae bacterium
TACTCGACCGGCTTGGCGATGCGCCCTTTCGCGATCGCCTGCTGGTATTCACCGGTCGCGCTCTTCAAGAGTTCGAGCGCGGTCTCGACCACAAACCCATCGCTTGCCTGCTTGGACTTCACGCCGGCGTCAGCCGCCGCGAGCGCATCCTCGACCTGCTTCCAGGCTTTCGCATAATCGTCGCCGCTCTTCTTTTGCTTCACGGCGGTCGCCAGCAGCTTCAGCGCGCTGGAGAACTGCGGCGCGTTGTAGTCCTTCAGCTTGCCGCGGATCGGCCCGTAGAGCTCTTCGCTCGGATGCAGGAAGTGCGGCAGCGCCGCCGCCCACTGTTCTTCTTTCACCAGTTCATCACCCACCAGCAGATGCCCGCGCATCTGCGCGATCTTGAGCGCGAAATCGAGGTCCGGCGGCAGCTGGGCCGCGCCTTTTGCGCCGCCCTCCTCACCGCCTTCACCACCCTCGCCGCCCTGCTTCTTCATCGCTGTCTTCTTCGGCGCGCGCTCGCCGTGTTCCCCGTGCTCGCCGCCGCCCTTCTTCGCCGACGACACATCCGTGGCACCGAGCGCACGCGTCAGCGCGAGGCCGGAGACAGAGCTCTGTGCGCGGTCGAGCGGAGCTTCGGCATTCGCGACGCTCGCGCCCGCGACCACGAACGCGCCGACGCCGAGCCAGATCTTGGTTTTCGATTTCATGCCGGTCTCCGCCACGCCGCCCCGCGTTGCCATGCGGGCGGGCGCACCATACGGTGTGACAACTTGGCAGGTCCAGCCGTCAATCCGGATATTGGAACAATTCCAATGCGTTGCGGAACAACCTGAAACGAGCATGCAAATCGTGATCGGCAATGTGCTGTCCATCGACGAGGTCGCGCTGGTGCGCGAAACACTCGCACGCGCGACCTTCGAAGACGGGCGCGAGACCGCCGGGTTCGCGGCGCGGCTGGTGAAGAACAACCGGCAGGCGACGAACGACCGCAAGATCGAGACCGTGCGCAAGCTCGTCGAGGAACGGATCCTCGGCAATGAGCTGTTCGCGCTTGCCGTGCGGCCGAAGGCGCTGACCTCGGTGCTGTTCTCGCGCTACGAGAGCGGCATGCAGTACGGCAGCCATGTCGACGACGCGCTGATGCAGGGCATGCGCACCGACGTGTCGTTCACGCTGTTCCTGTCCGATCCGGAAGGCTACGACGGCGGCGAACTGGTGATCGAAAGCGCGTCCAGCGAGGACGCCGTGAAGCCCGGCGCGGGGAGCCTCGTCGCCTACCCGTCGACCACGCTGCATCACGTGTCGCCGGTCACGCGCGGCGAACGCTTCGCCGCCGTCGGATGGGCACGCTCATTCGTGCGCGATGGCGCGCATCGTGAGATGCTGTTCGATCTCGACACCGCGCGGCGTCAGATGTTCGCGAAGGACGGCAAGACGGCGGAGTACGACTTAGTGTCGAAGTCGCTCGCCAATTTGCTGCGGATGTGGGTGGAGGATTAGCGCAGGCCCTCATCCTGAGAGCCTGGCCGAAAAAGAGTGAGGTGATTCCAGCCCTTTGTGATTCCGTCGGATTTGCGAAGGTTCGATGGAGGACACAATGTCGTGGACTGAAATCACCCGGGCGCAATATCGG
>JBAVXH010000262.1:0-24497 GCA_049698215.1 Xanthobacteraceae bacterium
GCCCACGGATGCGGCGCGGCCAGGCGGAGGGGCCTTGACGCGCGAGCGGTTGCGGCTTGCGGCGTTCGCCACCGTATCGCTTGCGTTGCACGCCGGGCTGTTCATGGCGTTCTGGGGCGAGCCGGTGCCGCTCGCAAGCATCGGCATGGAGGTCATCTCGGTCGAGATCATGGTCGGCGCGACCGCGCCGGCCGGCATCGCGCCAACACAGGGCGAGCAGCAGGTGCAAGCCGCGGCTGCCCCAGAGACTAAGGCGACCGAGGTCGACAAGGCCGACGAGAAGGCGACCACGCAGCCGCAGGCCGTCGAGGTCGCGCGCGAAGAAACCGCGCCCGAACAGAAGACCGAGCAGCCGAAGGCCGACGAGACAAAACCCGAAGAGCCGAAGAAGTTTGAGACCGCTGCGGCTCCGCAGAAGCCCGCGCAGGCCGAACAGAAGCCGGCGGAGAAGAAGGCCGAGCCGAAGCCCGTGCAGGCCGCGCCGCCCAAGCCCGTGAAGAATGCAAAGCCCGCCGAGGAAGCGCATCGCATCGCCGCGCCGACGCGCGAGACGGCGGCGCGCGAGGCCAAGGCCTCAACGCCCTCGACCGCGGCGAACAACGTGGGCGTCGGGCGCTCGGATCGTGACACGAACTATCCGGGCCTCGTCTCGGCGCATCTGCGCCGCCACCAGCAATATCCCTCCGATGCGCGCAGCCGCGGCGACCAGGGCACCGCGACGGTGTCGTTCGGGCTCGATGGCGGCGGCCGCGTCACCTCCGCGCGCCTCGTGCGCGGTTCCGGCGTCGCTAGCATCGATCAGGAAGTGCAGGCTATGGTGCGGCGCGCATCGCCGTTTCCGGCGCCGCCGGACGGCCGGCCACGCAGTTTCACGGTCCCGGTCGCGTTTCGTTTGAACTAAACCCCGCAAGCCCGGTTGCCAGCGATCCCCTTCAGGAGACTTGCATGTTCATCGCCATGAACCGCTTCCAGGTGGTCAAGGGAAAAGAAGAAGCCTTCGAACAGATGTGGAAGAGCCGCGACAGCTATCTGCACAAGCTGAAGGGCTTCATCGAATTCCATCTGCTCAAGGGCCCGGAGGCTGAGGACCACACGCTCTATTCCTCGCACACGGTGTGGGCCGACAGAGCCGACTTCGAGGCCTGGACCAAGTCGGAACAGTTCCGCCGCGCGCATGCGCGCGCCGGCAATGACGGCAATGCCGCGCCGCTCTATCTCGGCCACCCGAAGTTCGAAGGCTTCGAGGTGAAGCAGACGCTCGATCGCCACGGCAAGGCCGCGTGATGCAGCCGCGACGAGAAGCGCGCGTTGCTGGAGAACAAGCTGACGCGGTTTCGCGCGCTCGGTGATCGCCTTTGCGGTTGAGCTCGACTCCCGATATCGGTCGTTGCGGGCCACAAGGGGCACGTCGAGCGGACCTAGTCAGTAGCTCCTGGTTCGAGGCCCAAACGCTCACCAATCGTCGGGTCCCTCTCAATGAAGCGGGTGGCGGTGTTCGGCAATGCCGGCGGCGGCAAGTCGACGCTCGCGCGGCGGCTCGCCGACTTGACCGGGCTGCCGCTCTATCCGGTCGACACGATCCAGTGGACGGCAGGGGCTGAACAAGTCCCCCATCATGAATACCTCAGGGTGCACGCCGATCTCTTGCGCCGCGAGGAATGGATTATCGATGGCTTTGGCGATGCCGCCTCCGCATGGGAGCGGTTCGCCGCCGCGGACACGCTGGTCCATGTCGACCTGACGCTGCTCACGCACTATCGCTGGGTGACCAAGCGTTTCGTCAAAGGATTGTTTGCAAACCCGGAAGGGTGGCCGGAGAACAGTCCGATGTGGAGCAGCACGCTCGCCAGCTATCGGGTCATCCCGCTGTGCCACCGCAACTTGACGCCGAAATACCGCCAGCTTGTCGCCGAAGCCCGGGCAACCAAGCGCGTTCATCACCTGAGGTCGGCGGCTGACATCCGTTCGTTCGTCGATACGGTCGGCAAGGAATATCGCAGCGCATAACGTGTGAGATACGCGTGGCGAACGATTATTTCCGTTCAGTCGGCCCGTCTCTCAACAGTGAAGACCTCCTGCGCGGCGCACAACTGACACTCGAAGGTCTTCACCTCCTGCGCGGCCTGCGTGGGATGCGGCTCCTGGCTCGCGAGATTCATCGGCCCGCCGCAGTCGCATACCGGCAACAGGAATGGGTCGCGCAGCTTGGGCTGTAAGGCAGGCATTGCATTCCTCCCTCGCGAGTCCGAATCAAGTGTCTGTGGATTCTAGCCCAAATCATTGATCCAGTTTTGTATTTGTCGCTGACGCATGGGCAGGCTGCGCCGGGAGCGCAACTTGCCGAGGCGTTATCCCCATCATTCGCCCGAATTTGTGGCGATTGCGCCACAGGTGCGGCCAAATCGGGGCCGGTTCCCGCTTCGGCATTTGAACCGTTAACCATGCGCGACTAGCGTGCGAATCCGTTCCGCGCCGCGTGCTCCTGGCGCATCTCACAGAACAATGGGACTGCGCGCCCCTCAGACGCGCGAGGACTCCAGCGATTGGGGGGAGTTATGCGGAAAATACTTCTCGGCCTGACAATGGCCGTGGCTGTGCTCGGTGGTCTGGTGGCCCAGAGTGGCAAGGCCGACGCCTTCATTCTGACCAAGCGCAGCCCGAACGTGCTCGCCGGCCAGCTTGTTGTCGGTCTCGGAATGTCGGCGGTCTACTGGACGCGGATCTGCAACCACAATTTCCACCACTGTGCCAACTTCACCAGCGCCAAGGCGCTGAAGTGGTACGGCATCACGACGGTCGGCTGCATGGCCTTGAGCCCGATCATCGCCGGCCTGCTGGTGAGCGCCAACGAGCGGCGCGAGCTGCGGTCGAGCGAAGTCATGGGCATGGCCGCGGACTGCGTGCTTCCGTTCATCGGCGGTTGGATCATGCAGGCTGCCTTCGACGCCAACCCGCAATGGGATGCCGGTACCGGCCGCGCACGTCCATAAGCCGACGCAACACTGAACTCAGCGAACCGCCGGGTCATGCCCGGCGGTTTTGCTTTTCGCGCAGAGCCTCACGCGATTGCGGGCAACGTCGTGATATTTTCCTGGTGTTTGACCGAAAAATTTTCGGCGAACGCGCTTCACGAAACATTCATTCGACCGCCATCCTCACGCCGCATAATCTTGGTCTCTGGGACCGGGAGGGGAAATTCTCCACCAAGAGGATTTCGCCATGACGCTGCAACACACGATGGATGCGTCTTGCAGGGAACGGGCCGTGCGGCTGCCGGCTTGCCCGCAATGCGGCGACATGCTGCTTGCGCCATTGCTGGCGCAGCACGTGAGTGCGGGACTGGTGCACAATCACTGGGTCTGCGAGGCGTGCGGACACAGTTTCCGCAAGGCCCACGAATTCGAGGCGACCGCCTTCGACGAAGCGCTGGTCTGAGCGGTTAAAGCCAACCCGCCCGGCGAAAGCGGAAATACATGTAGCCGCAGATCGTCGCCATCACCGCCATCACGGTCGGATAGCCGTAGGGCTGCTCGAGTTCGGGCATCCACTTGAAGTTCATCCCGTAGATCGAAGCGATCGCGAGCGGAATCGAGAAGATCGCCGCCCATCCGGTCAGCTTCTTGGTCACTTGGTTCTGGGCGAGCGAGACCAGCAGCAGGTTGGCTTCGAGCGCCGCATTGAGCAGGTCGCGCAGATTGTCGATGCCTTCCACGACGCGGATCACGTGGTCCTGGATGTCGCGGAAATAGTCGTTCATGGCGTGGTCGATCAGCGGCACGTCGTAGCGCATGATGCGATTGCATACTTCCTGCAGGGGCTGCACGGCGCGGCGCAACAGCAGCAATTCGTGCCGCAGCTCGTAGATACGCTCGACGTCGGTCGGATCGCTGCGATGCGCGAACACCTCCTCTTCCAGCCCATCCGCCTCGGCTTCGAGTTCGTGCAGGACCGGGAAATAGTTGTCGACGATGAAGTCGATGATCGAATAAACGACGAAGCTCTCGCCCTTCGCCAGCATCTGCGGCGCACTCTCGGCGCGGGCGCGAACTTCGCGATAGGCCGTGGTCGAGCCGTGGCGCACCGTGACCACGTAGCCGGGGCCGGCGAAAATGTGCGTCTCGCCGAACTGGATCTTCTTGTCGACGAGCTGAGCGGTGCGCAGCGCAACGAAGATCGAGTCGCCGTAGATTTCGAGCTTGGGGCGCTGGTGAGCGAGCAGCGCGTCTTCGATGGCGAGGTCGTGCAGATTGAAGCGCTGCTGCACGGTCTTGAGCAAGTCCTTGTCCGGCGCGTGCAGCCCGACCCAGATGAAGGCGCCATCCTTGTCGGGACAGCGTGCTTCAGCGAGCTCGACCTCGGCGTGCCGCCGCCCCGCCTCATACGAAACGCAATTGATGACGGCACTCATGCGTGCCTCCCCAGCAGGTCCGAGGGCCTCAAGACATGCTCATGACACTGCGCCGACAAGGCGGACGCAAGGCCTCGTGGAGCGGATTTGACATTCGCTACCCACCCAGCCGCAAGCTCGCGAAGCGAATGTCAAATCCAAAGCTCCACTAGGGCGTAATACTTGCTGGTGGTCCTTTGGTTCTAACATTCGCAACAGAGCGCGCGGCATAGGAATGCGAATGTTAGAACCGGACCACTAGGTTCAGGCAAGCACAGCTTTCACGCGCTCCGGATGGAACGGCAGATCGCGGATCCGCTTGCCGGTCGCGTGCGCGAAGGCGTTGGCGATCGCGGCAACCGCCGGGCCCTGCGAGCCCTCGCCTGCGCCGAGCGCGCGCTCCTCCGGCCGGTTGATCAACGCCACATCGACCTGCGGAACCTCCGGCATCGTCATGATCGGATAGGTCGACCAGTCGCGCGAGAGGATGCCCTGCCGGTCGAACTTCACCTCCTCATGCAGCGTCCAGCTCGCCGACTGGATGATGCCGCCCTCGATCTGCTGGGTGAGCCCGTCCGGATTGATGACAATGCCGGCATCGGCCGCCGACCACACATGCGTCACGCGCACGCGGCCGCTTGCGCGGTCGACCTCGACATCGGCGATCACGGCGCAATAACAGGCGAGGTTCTTGTACTTGGAGAAGCCGATTCCGCGCCCGCGCGCGAGACCGCCCTTCTCGCCCGCCTTCCAGTTGGCGATCTCGGCGGCCTTCTCGATCACCGCCCTGGCGCGCGGGTCCTTGAGATGCGCCAGCCGGAACGCAACCGGGTCGGCGCCGGCCGCCACGGCCAGTTCGTCCATGAAGGATTCCGATGCGAACACGTTGGCATAGGCGCCGAGCGTACGCAGCGCCGAGACGCGGATTGGCATCGGCTGGATGAAATTGTGCACCACCCGCTGGTTCGGGAAATCGTAGAGCGGGATCGCGTTGCGGTCGCCGCCCCCGGCGGGCTGCGGCGGCGAGGTCGGCGGCCCCATCTGTTGCGGCTCGGCGAGGTACCAGGCGGCGAGCACATTCGCTCCCGTCGTCGACTGGGGGCGTGTCGAGTGGCTGTTGCTCCAGACCTCGTAGTTCCAGTCGACGATGCGTCCCTCTCCATCGAGCGAGGCTTTCGCCTGCATCGCCATCGCCGGCCCAAAGGGCTCCCAGGCGAACTCGTCGTCGCGCATCCACTGCAGCCGCACCGGCCGGCCAGGCGCCGCGCGCGCCAACAGCGCCGAGTCCACCGCAACATCGTCCGCTCCGTTATGGCCGTAGCAGCCCGACCCTTCGGTATGGATGCAGCGCACTGAAGCGGGCGGCATCTTGAGCGTCTTGGAGATCTCCGCGCGCAGCGGAAACACGCCTTGAGAGTGCGTCCAGACCGTTACCTTGCCGTCCTTGAACTCGGCGACCGCCGCCGACGGCCCGATCGAGGCGTGCGCCATATACGGCTTGGTGTAGGTCGCCTCGACGACCTTCGGGGCGCTCGCGAGGATCGGCGCCTGCTTCACGCCGATGACCTCGACTTTGGTCGGGAGCGACTTGAGATGGGCAAAGAGATTAGCCGGGTCGGGCAGCTCAGGCCCCGGTGTCCATTTGGCGCCCTCGGCGAGCGCCGCGCGCGCCTTGACCGCCTGCTCCTCCCGTTCAGCGATCACACCGAGGAAGGAGCCATCCCGCACCACCGCGATGACGCCGGGGATCGCCTTCGCCTTGCTGTCGTCGAGCGAGGCGAGCGTCGCGCCATATTGCGGCGGGCGCACCACGCGGCCATGCACCATGCCGGGCAGGCGCACATCCTGCACGTACATGGCCTTTCCGGTCACCTTGCCGGGGATGTCGAAGCGCTTGATCGACTGGCCCACGACCTTGTGCAGGCCGGCGGGCTTGGGACGTACGGTGGCGCTCGCCTCGCGGCGCAGGTCAACCGAGGCGGCAAGCTCCGCGTAGGAGACGCGCTTGCCGTTTGCCGCGCTGATCACGCCGTCGGCGACGCTAAGCGAATCTGCGCTCATCTCGAGCCGCGAGGAGGCAAGCTCGATCAGGATCGCGCGCACTTCGGCCGCCGCGAGGCGCAGCGCCGTGCCGGAGTTTTCCACCGACTGGCTGCCGGCGGTCATGCCCTCGTTCGGGGTGCGTCCCGTGTCGCCGGAGACCATGCTGATCCGAGCGAGCGGCAGATCGAGCTCTTCGGCGGCGATCTGCGCGAGCGCCGTCACGATGCCTTGCCCCAGTTCCACCTTGCCGGTGAATACGGTGGCGCTGCCGTCCGCATTGATGCGGATCCAGGCGTCCAGCATGCGGTTGCCGTTCAGGCTGCCCGGGAGCGGCTTCTGCTGTTGCGCGGCAACGGGATCGAGCGTGAATGCGAGCACGATGCCGCCGAGGGCTTTCGCGAAATCGCGGCGATTGACGGAGATGGTCATCACGTCCTCCCCATCTCGTTGGCGGCGCGCAGCACGGCGCGGACAATCCGGTTATGTGTCCCGCAGCGGCAAAGATTCGCGGCGAGCGCCTGGCGCACGTCGTTTTCGCTCGGCTTCGGATTGCGGTCGAGCAGCGCCTTGGCGCTCATGATCATGCCGTTGATGCAGTAGCCGCACTGCGCCGCCTGCTCCTCGATGAAGGCGCGCTGAAGGGGATGCGGCTTCTCGAGGCTGCCGAGTCCCTCAAGGGTGGTGATCTCGGCATTCGCGACCGAGCCGATATCGGTGACGCAGGAGCGCGCCGCCTTGCCGTCGATCAGGACCGTGCAGGCGCCGCATTGCGCCATGCCGCAGCCGAACTTGGCGCCGTTGAGTTCCAGGTCGTTGCGCAGCACGTAGAGAAGCGGTGTATCCGGCTCGGCCGGCACGGAGCGCGTCGCCCCGTTCACTTTCAGGCTGATCGCCATCGCGATGCCTCCCTGGTCTCCGGCGCATGTCGCCGTTGTTGGGAGCCATTCTAACGTGCGACAATCTTGCGTCGAGGGGTGTCAGGCGTTGAGCGCCGGAATATCGCCCCGGTCCCACATCGCACGTGCCCCGGCGCGGAAATCCGCGAAATGTCGATCGCGGATCGCCGCGCGCATGCCGGCCATCAGCTCCTGGTAATAGGCGAGATTGATCTCCGACAAGAGCATCGCACCGAGCATCTCGTTGGCACGGACCAGATGATGCAGGTACGCCCGCGAATAGGTGCGGGTCGCCTCGTGCGGGCTTGCGTCATCGAGCGGGCGCGGATCGTCGGCATGGCGCGCGTTGCGCAGGTTGACCGTGCCATGGCGCGTGAAGGCGAGCCCGTGGCGGCCGTTGCGGGTGGGCAGCACGCAGTCGAACATGTCGATGCCGCGCGCAACCGCTTCCAGCAGATCCTCGGGCGTGCCGACGCCCATCAGGTAGCGCGGCTTGTCGGCGGGCAACGCCGGTGCAACCTCGTCGACGATGCCGAGCATGACCTCCTGCGGCTCGCCGACCGCGAGCCCCCCGATCGCGTAGCCAGGAAAGCCGATGCCGACGAGTGCGCGCGCGCTTTCGATACGCAGCGCCGTATCGTCGCCGCCTTGCACGATCCCGAACAACGCGCGGCCGGGCGCCGCCCCCTCGAACGCGCGCCTGCATCGCTCGGCCCAGCGCAGCGAGAGCCGCATCGCGCGTTCTATTTCGGCATGTGTCGCGGGCAGCTTCAAGCATTCGTCGAGCTGCATCACAATGTCGCTACCGAGGAGATTCTGTATTTCGATCGCGCGTTCCGGCGAGAGCGCGACCATCGCGCCATCGATATGCGAGCGGAACGTAACGCCGCTCTCGTCGAGCTTACGCAGCTCCGACAGCGACATCACCTGGAATCCGCCCGAGTCGGTGAGGATCGGGTGCGGCCAGTTCATGAATGTGTGCAAGCCGCCTAGCGCTGCGATGCGCTCGGCGCCCGGCCGCAGCATCAGGTGATAGGTGTTGCCAAGAAGGATGTCCGCGCCGGTCGCGCGCACGGCCGCGGGATGCACGCCCTTCACAGTCGCCTGCGTGCCGATCGGCATGAAGGCGGGCGTGCGCACCACGCCGTGCGCGGTCGCAATTTCGCCGAGGCGCGCGGCGCCCTCGGTCGCCAGCAGGTTGAAGCCGAAGTCCTGAAGCATTCGCCGCCTGATGTTGTCAGGCCGCGAGGCATATCATGAAATCCGGCGGGGCAAGGCGCTACGACTTGATGCCCGCGACCGCCTCCTCCACCGCCTTGCTGAAGGTCGACATCATCCGCGCGCGCTGCAGGATGTAGAGCCGTTCCTCAGGCGTGAGGCGGCCGACCGCTTCTTTGATTTCGAGCGCCTTCGGCACATGCGGGTGCAGCTTTTCCGACATCGAAATGTAGATGCGCGAGGGAAACAACAGAGCCATCGGATCGATGGCAGCGTATTCGTGAATCATAGGAGTTTTCCTTCCACCTTGTGTCTGCCCATGCCCCCTGGAGTGGCGACACGTTTGCAGAAGGCGAATTGCCGCTGCGTTATTTCCATGGCGTGGATTCGATTCAAACTTAGTTGCGCAAAAGAAGGCAGGCGTCGCCGTAAGAGTAAAAGCGGTAACCCGTTCCGATGGCGTGCGCGTAGGCGGCCCTCATCGTGTCGAGGCCCGAGAAGGCCGCGACCAGCATGAACAATGTCGAACGCGGCAGATGGAAGTTGGTCAGCATCGCGTCGACAGCGCGAAATTTGTAGCCGGGCGTGATGAAGATGGACGTGTCGCCCGCGAAGGGATGAATCGTGCCGGACTCATCGGCGGCGCTCTCGAGCAGGCGCAGCGACGTGGAGCCGACAGCGACGATTCGGCCGCCGGCACTTCGCGCTTCATTGAGCGCGCGTGCGGTCGCCTCGCTGACGACGCCATACTCGGCGTGCATCCTGTGCTCTTCGACGGTGTCGGTCTTCACCGGCAGAAATGTGCCGGCGCCGACATGCAGCGTCACCGTATGCAGGCCGATGCCGCGCGCTTTCAGTCGCGCCACGAGTTCGTCGGTGAAATGCAGGCCCGCGGTCGGTGCCGCGACCGAGCCTTCATCGTGCGCAAACAGCGTCTGGTAGTCGGCGCGGTCCTCCTCATCCGCCGCGCGGCGCGACGCGATGTAGGGCGGCAAGGGCATGTTGCCGCGCTCGGCGATCGCCTGATCGAGCACCGGACCATGAAACGAGAACGCGAAGGTCACCTCTCCGCCCTCGCTTTTCGCCTCGACGCTCGCATCGAGCTGACCAAGGAAACAGACCTTGCCCTCGTCGCCGAAGCGCACGGTGTCGCCGACGGCGAGCCGCTTCGCCGGCTTCACGAAGGCCTGCCAGCGCGAGCCATCGAGGCGCTTCACGAGATTGGCCTCGATCGGTGTTTCGGGCCCACGTCCAATGCGCCGCCCGGAAAGGCGCGCTGGAATCACGCGTGTGTCGTTGACGACAAGCTGATCGCCGGGGCGCAGCAGCTCCGGCAGGTCGCGCACGATGCGATCCTCAAGCGGTGCTCCCGGCCGCAGCACGAGCAGCCGTGCCGCATCGCGCGGCCGCGCCGGACGGAGCGCGATCCGCTCCGGCGGCAGGTCGAAGTCGAACAGGTCGGTGCGCATATCTCCGCCGTCGTCATCCGCGAAAGCAGATGACCCAGTAACCACGGAACGACGGAATTGGCACTACCTCGCAATGCACGTATCTCGCGGTCAGAAAGAACGCGACGTGAATCACTCCGGCTTGATGCCGGCTTCCTGCGTGATCCTGCCCCATTTTTCGACTTCGCCTTTGATGTAATCGGCGAAGCGTTCCGGCGTGCCGCCCTGGATGTCGATGCTGTTGGCGAGCAATTTGGCTCGCACGTCCTCGGACGCGAGCGCCTTGTTGATCTCGGCGTTGAGCCTCGCGACGATGTCCTTTGGCGTGCCGGCGGGGGCGAGAATGCCGCCCCAAGTGTTCGCGTCATAGCCCGGAAGCGCGGCTTCGGAGATGGTCGGCAGGTCCGGTTGCGACGGCGCGCGCGTCGGCGTCGTCACGGCGATGCCGCGCACTCCCCCGGACTGCACATGCGGCTGAATCGCCGTGATGGTGTCGAAGATCATCGATGTCCGGCCACCGATCAGGTCCGGATGCGCCGCCGAGCTGCCGCGATACGGTACGTGCAGCATCGTCTCGATCTTGGCCATGCTCTTGAACAGCTCGGCCGCCATGTGCAGCGAGGTCCCCTTGCCGCTGGTCGCGAACGAGGCCTTGTCGGGGTTCGCCTTGATCCAGGCGATCAGTTCCGGAACGGTCTTGGCCGGAACCGATGGGTGCACGGCCAGCAGCAACGGTACGATATGGGTAAACACCACCGGCTCGAAGTCCGCCACCGGATCGAACGGCATCGACTTGAACAGGAACTTGTTGGTGGCGTGGCTGGAGGCGCAGATCGCCAGCGTATAACCATCCGGCGGAGCTTTGGCGACGAAGGCGGTGCCAAGATTGTTCGAGGCGCCCGGCTTGTTCTCGACCACGACCGACTGGCCCATCGAGACGGTAAGCTTTTCGGCCAGAAGACGCGCAATGACGTCGATTGTGCCACCCGGCGTCGCCGGGACAACGATCGTGATCGTCCGGTTGGGAAACGACTGCGCCTGCGCGTGAGCGCCGATCAGCGCCACAGCAAGACAGAATGCGACCGACAAGCCGCGCACGTGCATCAGAGTCTCCCGGATTTCTCACCGAACGGGCGCGTTTCGACGCGGCTCAAGTCCAAAATCCGGAATAGTCTGGCCGATATCGCGTGCGCCGAAAAGGCGTCGGAGTCGCGCAATCCTACCCGATCGTCGCCTTGATGATCTTGTCCGGGTTCTGCACCGGTTCGCCGCGCTTGATCTTGTCGACGTTGTCCATGCCCTCGATCACCTTGCCCCACACGGTGTACTGCTTGTCGAGGAAGCCTGCGTCGTCGAAGCAGATGAAAAACTGGCTGTTGGCGCTGTTCGGTGCCTGTGCGCGCGCCATCGAGGCGGTGCCGCGCACATGCGGCTCGGCGCTGAACTCAGCCGGCAGGTTCGGATAGTCCGAGCCGCCGGTGCCAGTGCCGTGCGGGCAGCCGGTCTGCGCCATGAAGCCCTCGATCACGCGATGGAACACGATGCCGTCATAGAAGCCTTCGTTGACGAGCGTCTTGATGCGCTCGACGTGCTTGGGCGCGAGGTCGGGCCGCAGCTCGATCACGACGTTGCCCTTGGTGGTTTCGAGCGTCAGCTTTTCTCTATCGGCCATTGCCTTTAAGCCTTTCTGCTGTTGCGTCTGTCCAGAAAATTGACCCGGAAGGTGCGGCCCGCAACCGCTCCGCCCATCGCGTCGGTGAACGGCATTTGCGCGCAACGATCGACTGCTTCGGCAACCGCCCGGTAGTAGATCTCGCGCTCCTTGTCGGTGACCGGCCGCGCGAAGTCGATGGCGCGCGGCTTGCCGAAAAGTTCGCCCGAGCGCTTGAAGCTCACCTGAAACGTCAGGTCAACCGGCGAGCGCTCTGAATTCAGCGGCGGCGGGCTCCAGCACCCGGCGAAGGCCGCTGAGAGGTCACGCAACGTATTGATCGGAGCTGTCGGCCGCGCCGGGTTGGCGTTCGAGCGATTGATCTCGATCATCAGGATCATGCCCTGCGCGTGTACGGTGTTTGCGCAAGGCGCCAGTAGGGCAAGCGCGGCGATGAAAAATGCCGCCGCGCCGCGCATCACTTCGCGTCGGCCGCGACCTGGACCTTCACCATCTTGTCCGGGCTCTGCACCGGCTCGCCCTTCTTGATCTTGTCGACCACGTCCATGCCGGAGAGCACCTCGCCGACGACGGTGTACTGTCCGTTCAGGCTCGGTCCGTCTGCGAACATGATGAACCATTGGCTGTTGGCGCTATCATTGTTGCCGCCCTTGCGCGCCATGCCGACGATGCCGCGCTTGTACGGCACGTTGGAGAACTCGGCCTTCAAATCCGGATACTTCGAGCCGCCGGTGCCGTTGCCGTTCTGCCCGTCGCCGGTCTGCGCCATGAAGCCGGCGATGACGCGGTGGAACGGCACGCCGTTGTAGAAGCCTTCGCGCGCGAGCTGCTTCAGCCGCGCCGCGTGCCCCGGCGCGATGTCGTTGCGCAGCTTGATCACGATGCGCCCCTGCGTGGTGTCGACCACCAGGGTGTTCTGCGGGTCGGCGCCGGCGGGCAGCGTGACGGGCTGGGCGAAGGCGGGGGCGGCAAGCAGCAGTGCCGCCACCAAGGCAAGCAGACGCATCATCATGTGAACTCCCGGTTTTAAGTTGCAGGCTTTGCTGCGAATTTCGATTTGAGCTTCGCCACCACAGGTGGCGGCACGAAGGCGCTGACGTCACCTCCCATCCGGGCGATCTGGCGCACCAACGTGGCGGTGATCGGGCGCACCGCGGGGCTCGCGGGCAGGAAAACGGTCTGGACGGTCGGCGCCATCGTGCCGTTCATCCCGGCCATCTGCATTTCGTAGTCGAAATCGGTCGAATCCCTTAAGCCGCGGATCAGAATTGTCGCGCCTTCGCGCTTGGCGAGGTCCACCACAAGGCCGTCGAACGCGGTGCAGGCGAGTTCCGCGCCCGCCGCCTTGGCGAGCGGCCCGCAGGTCTCGGTCAGCATCGCGAGCCGCTCCTCGAACGGAAACATTGGCGCCTTGCCCGGATTCACCCCGATCGCCAGCACCAGCCGGTCGGCAAGCCGCACCGCCTGCCGCACCACATCGAGGTGCCCGTTGGTGACGGGGTCGAACGACCCGGCATAGAGCGCAATTCGCGGCATTTGGCGGGTCTAGCCCGCGTCGGCGGTGACCCGCAAGACCATCACGCCCGTATCGAGAAATCGTGCGTTTTTCCCTGAACCTTTTGCCCCCATCTCGCGTCTAACTCAGTGAAGGCCCCGGCGGGACAAGAATTTCGGGGACAGGGTGGGCAAAATGTTCAAGATTTACAGCACTATAGCTGCTGCCGCGCTCGTCGCTGGCGCGCTTGTGTTGGCGCCGAGCCTCAATCCGGTCTCGGCCTCAAGCCGCAATACGGTAACCCAGACCACCTCCGGCAAAGCTGACCGCCTCGATATGGAGGCCCGCCTCGCCTGCCGGCAGCAGTCCTGGCCTTACCTCGACCGTTCTTGCGTCCGTGACATGCGCACCGAATCCGGCTCGGGCCGGACCGTTCGCGTGGTGTCCACGGAGCGCAGGTAAACCTGTTGAGAGGCGAAAGCCTTTCACCACCGGGGAGTGATGCCCACTCCCCACCCCAAGTGACCCCAAACACTTCGCCCCGGCCTAACCCGCCGGGGCTTTTTTTCTTTGTAGACTGGGCCGATGCGCTTCCTGTTGCTGATCGCCGCCCTCCTGTTCGCCGCCCCCGCCGCCGCACAGACCCCGCCGAGCGCCGCCGAGATCGCCGCCTATCGCGGGCTCCATGCCGCCGCCGCCAAAGGCGATGCCGCCGAGATCGCGCGCCTCATCGCGGGTGGCGCAATGCTGGATGCGCTCGACGGCCACCGCCGCACGCCGCTGCACGTCTCGGCTCACCTCGGCCACCAGGCGGCTGCGCAGGCGCTCATCGGCGGCGGCGCCAACCCGAACGCGCTCGACGCGCAGCAATACGACATCGTCACCATCGTGGCGGTGACCAACGATGTGCCGATGCTCAAGCTCTCGCTTAGCGGAGGCTGCAATCCCAAGAACATCACCAGCCCCTATCAGGGCACGGCACTCATCGCCGCCGCGCATCTCGGCCACGCCGAGGTGGTGCGCGTGCTGATCGCGGCGGGTGCACCGCTCGATCACGTCAACAATCTCGGCTGGACCGCGCTGATCGAGTCGATCGTGCTCGGCAATGGCGGGCGCAACCATACCGACACGCTCGACGCACTGGTGAAGGCGGGCGCCAACGTCAATCTCGCGGACCGCGCTGGCACGACGCCGCTCAGGCTGGCGAAAGCGCGCGGCTATTCCGAAATGGTGCGGATTTTGGAGGCGGCGGGGGCGAATTGATTACCTGCGCGGCGGCAGCCGCTCGAAGCTCGGCATGCCATCCGGGATGTGGTGGAACGCCTGCTTGTCGATCGTGTAGATCGCCGCCTTCGGGGTAAACTGGGTCGGGTCATCGAGTGTGCCGACTTTCACTACTGCGCCGGACCGACTGGGCGGCCGCGTCACCAAGTGAGTGCCGCACTCGGCGCAGAATTCGCGCGTCGCCGGGCGTTCGAGATCGCCGCGCGTGAACTGCTTCGGCGTGCCTTTGGTGTACTTGAAGCCGGCGGTCGGCATCAGCAGGAACATGTTGGCCGCGCCGCCTGTCATGTACTGGCACTCGCGGCAATGGCACTGCGCCTCAAACATCGGCTCGCCCTCGGCGACATAGCGCACCGCGCCGCAATAGCATCCGCCTTCGAGTTTCATTGGCGTCCTCCGGCTTGGACCACTTATCAACGCCGGCTCGCCGCGAGCAGCACGCCGGCGCCGGCGATCAGGATGCCGCCGGATACCCGGTCCGCGATCAGCTGCGCGCGGCCGGAGACCGCGGCCTTGAGGCGCGCCGCGCAGAGGACCCAGATCGCATCGCCGACAACCGTGATGATCCAGAACGTCGCGGCGAGCAGCCAGAGCTGCGCCTGGCGGCCTTCGCCGTTCGTCAGGAACTGCGGCAGGAACGCTGCCTGGAAAATGAGTGTCTTGGGATTGGCGAAGGCCACCGCGAGCCCGCGCCCAAAGGCTCGGTTCGCCGAGAGAGGTTCGACCGGCGCGCCAGCCACCGCGCCGCGCGCCTTCCACAGGGTCTGGATGCCGAGGAACAGAAGATAGGCCGCGCCGATGAAGCGGATCAGGTCGAAGTTCTTGGCAAACAGCTCGACGATCCAGGAGAGCCCGGCGGCGACCACGACGAGTTGAACCATCACGCCGAGATTGACGCCAGCCATTGCGATGAGGCCGGTGCGCGCGCCATGCCGCAGGCTGGTGCCGACGATCAGCGCGACGTTCGGCCCCGGCGTCGCGATCAGGATCGCGGTGGCAACGACGAAGACGAGGTAGAGTTCGACGCTCATGCTTTTCTGCGCGGGATCTTATCCGAAAACCGCTTCACATCCCGGATCAAGTCCGGGACAGGGCTTTTTCGGGATCATGCGCCCCCGTTTCCCCCACCTTCTTCGGGGATGTGCTCGACCGACACCACGCGCTCGTCGTCGGCCGTGTCGAACACGATCACGCCCTGCGACGAACGGCCGACGATGCGGATACCCTCGACGCGCGTGCGGATCAGCTGACCGGCGTTCGTCACCAGCATGATCTGGTCGCTTTCCTCGACCGGGAACGAGGCGACCAGCTTGCCGGCCTTTTCGCGGATTTTCTTCGCGCCCTTCCTGCCTTCGAGGATGCCCATCGCGACGATGCCTTTGCCGCCGCGATTGGTGATCCGGTACTCAAAGGACGACGAGCGCTTGCCCATCCCCTTTTCGGTGACCGTCAGCACGAACTGCTCGGCAGCCGACATTTCGACGTAGCGCTGCTCGCCGAGTTCGATCGCGCCGGATGCCTCCTCGGCATCCGCCTCCTCCTCGGCATCGACCTGGTCCTCTTCGGTGCCGCGCCGCACCGCGTTGGCGCGTTTGAGGTAAGCGGCGCGTTCGTCCGCGGTCGCCTCGACATGGCGCAGGATCGACATCGAGATGACCCTGTCGCCCGCATCGAGAGAAACGCCACGCACGCCCATCGACGAGCGTCCGGCGAACACGCGCACACCATGCTCGATGCCGTCGCGGTTGTCGGAGACCGGAAAGCGGATGCAGCGTCCGCCTGCGGTCGTGAGCAGCACGTCGTCGTTCTCGGTGCAGATCTGTACCCCGACAATACCCTCGCCCTCGTCGATCTTCATCGCGATGATTCCCGAGGGGCGCACGTCGGCGAAATCGGAGAGCTTGTTGCGCCGGACCGTGCCGCGCGTAGTCGCGAACATCACGTCGAACTTTTCCCAGGACGCCTCGTCCTCGGACAGCGGCATGATGGTGTTGATGGTCTCGCCCTCGGAGAGCGGCAGAATGTTGATCAGCGCCTTGCCGCGCGCCTGCGGGGCGGCCTGCGGCAGCTTCCAGACCTTCTGCTTGTAGACGCGGCCGTGGGAGGAGAAATAGAGCACCGGCTGGTGCGTGTTGGCGACGAACAGCCGCGTCACGAAATCCTCTTCGCGCGTCTGCATGCCGGAGCGGCCTTTGCCGCCGCGGCGCTGCGCGCGGTAGGTCGAGAGCGGCACGCGCTTGATGTAGCCGAGGTGCGAGACCGTGACCACCATGTCCTCGCGGTGGATCAAGTCCTCGTCGTCGACCTCATCGATGAAGTCGACGATCTGGGTGCGGCGCGGAGTGGCGAACGCTTTCTTCGCTTCCGTAAGCTCGTCCTTGACGATCGCCTGGATGCGTGCGCGAGAGCGCAGAATGTCGAGGAAATCGGCGATCTCGGCGGCGAGCTTGTCGAGCTCGTCCTTGATCTCGTCGCGGCCGAGCGCGGTGAGGCGCTGCAGGCGCAGGTCGAGGATGGCACGCGCCTGCACGTCGGAGAGGCGGTAAGTCCCGCCCGCCGAAACCTTATGGCGCGGGTCGTCGATCAGCTCGATCAGCGCGGCGACGTCCGCGGCCGGCCAGTCGCGGTTCATTAACGCTTCGCGCGCCTCGTTCGCGTCCTTCGAGGCGCGGATCGTGCGGATCACCTCGTCGATATTGGCAACCGCGATCGCGAGGCCGACCAGCACGTGGGTGCGGTCGCGCGCCTTGTTGAGACGGAACTTGGTGCGCCGGGAGACGACCTCCTCGCGGAACGCCACGAAGGTGGTCAGCATGTCGCGCAGGTTCATCACCAGCGGACGGCCGCCGTCGAGCGCCACCATGTTGGCGCCGAACGAGGATTGCAGCGCCGTGAACTTGTAGAGCTGGTTGAGGACGATGTCGGCGATCGCCTCCTTCTTGATCTCGATCACCACGCGAAAGCCGTCCCGGTCGGATTCGTCGCGCAGCGCCGCGATGCCGTCGATCCGTTTCTCGCGCCACAGCTCGCTGATGCGCTCGACCATCGCGGCCTTGTTCACCTGATACGGGATCTCGCTGACGATGATCGCCTCGCGATCGCCGCGCAGCGTCTCGATTGCGACCTTGCCGCGCATGATGATCGATCCGCGCCCGGTCTCGTAGGCGGCGCGGATGCCGGACCGGCCCAGGATGATGCCCCCGGTGGGGAAATCCGGGCCCGGCACGATCTCGATCAGCTCGTCAATCGACAGGCCGGGATTGTCGATCAGCGCCACACAGGCATCGACGACTTCGCCGAGATTGTGCGGCGGAATATTGGTCGCCATGCCGACCGCGATGCCGCCGGCGCCGTTGACCAGGAGGTTCGGGAAGCGCGCCGGCAGGACCAGCGGCTCATGCTCGGTGCCGTCGTAGTTCGACTGGAAGCCGACTGTATCCTCGTCGATGTCCTCGAGCAGCGCTTCGGCCGCCTTGGTCATGCGGCTTTCGGTGTAACGCATCGCCGCCGGTGGATCGTCGTCGACCGAGCCGAAATTGCCCTGACCGTCGATCAGCGGCACGCGCATGGAAAAATCCTGCGCCATGCGCACCAGCGCGTCGTAGATCGATTGGTCCCCGTGCGGGTGATACTTGCCGATCACGTCGCCGACGATGCGCGCCGATTTCACGTGCTTCTTGTCGGACGTGTGCCCCTGCTCGTGCATCGAATAGAGGATGCGCCGGTGCACCGGCTTCAGCCCGTCGCGCACATCGGGCAGCGCACGCGACACGATCACGCTCATCGCGTAATCGAGGTACGAGCGCTTCATCTCGTCCGTGATCGACACGGGCCGGATGTCCGAGGGCGGCGGCTCCTCGGGGCGATTATTTTCGTCGTCGGCCAAGGGGTGATTCCAGGCGATTCAGTGTGCGGTTGATATAGGTGATTTGCGGAAGCGAAACCACCTCAAAGCATAGGTTTTCAGCAGAAAATTTCATTTGTTTATCAATTAGTTATGAGCAGCCGCGGAAGGATCGCCGCGAGCCCACCGGCGTGGTATCTCTGAGGCGCTTTCAGCCGGCCGACGCAGCGCCCTCCGAGACAAAAATGCCGCTCGATTTCCTGATCTCGGCGCTGGTGACACTGCTGGTCGTGGTCGACCCGATCGGCCTCATCCCGGCTTTCCTCGGGATCACTGCCGGCCTGCCGCCAGCCGCCCGGCGCAGTGTCGCGATCCGCGCCTGCCTGATCGCATTCGCGATCCTGACCGGCGCAGCACTGGCCGGCGACTGGTTGTTGCGCACACTCTCCATCTCGCTCCCCGCCTTCCGCATCGCCGGCGGGCTGCTGTTGTTCTCGATCGCGAGCGAGATGGCGTTCGGGGTGCGCATCACGCGTCAGTCGGAGACCGCCGGCAAGGCCGTGGAAGAGCACGTGCGTGACATCGCGGCATTTCCGCTCGCGATCCCACTGATGGCCGGCCCCGGCGCGATCACCGCGACCGTGCTCCTCGCCGGCCGTGCCGGCGGCGACATGGCGCGTTATGGAATCTTGATCGGCACCATCGCAGCGGTGATGGCCGCGTGTCTCCTCGTGTTCCTCGCCGCAACCCGCATCGAGCGCGTGCTCGGCAAGACCGGCAATACCGTACTCTCGCGCCTGCTCGGCGTGATCCTTGCCGCGATGGCGGTGCAGTTCGTGGTCGACGGCGTGAAGGCGCTCTGGGGCTAATTCCCGAGCGCCACCGCATGCATGATGCGCCCGGGCAGGAACGTGAACGCACCCGCGACCACCAGCGCGCCGACGAAGATCGAGATCATCGCGTTGCGGTGCCGCGCGACGCGATGCTTGTGTGCGTGCAGCACCGCAAGCGGCAGCATGATGAGCGTGAAGATGGAGATGAGGTGGATCAGGCTGAGTGGTCCGAACATCCGGATGCTGTGAATCCAGAACGAGCTGATGGCAATGACAGCCATCAGCGCCACCCAGATGAAGCCGATGGTCCGGTGCGGCAGCGTGCCCTTCGGCGCCGCGAATTGAACAAGCCCAAGCGCGAACGCCGCCAGGGCGGCGAACGCGTGAAGCTGGATGACCGGTGACGAGGTGAGCAGCGGTTCAAGCGACATCACGCTTCCCGTGATCTAGCCGGAGCCGCCGCGCAGCTTACCGACGATACCGGTCGGGAAGAAATACACTGAGAGAATAAACAAGATGCCGAGCCAAAGCAGCCAGCGGTCCGGATGGAAGAGGTGCGGCAGAAGCGGGATGCCGGCGTCGCCTGCTGCTGTGGAGACTGTGCCCATCAGGGCCTGCAGATAGTTCTGCGCCAGGATGAATAGCGTGGCACCCACGATCGCGCCATACATCGTACCCATCCCGCCGATGACGACGATCAGCAGGATGTCGAGCATGATGGCGAAGGAGAGCGACGTGTCCGGGCCGGTGTAGCGCAGCCATATCGCGTTGGTTGCCCCAACTGCCGCCGCAACCGCCGCCGCAATGACGTTTGCCAGCGTGCGGTGCACGACCGTGCGGTAGCCGAGCGCTTCGGCGCGGAACGGATTTTCGCGGATCGCCTGCAGCACGCGGCCGAATGGCGAATTCACGATGCGCAGGAGAAGGAGAAACAGTGCGGCGCAACACACGAACACGATGTAGTATGTCAGCGTGCGGCCGTTCACCTCGACGCCGAAGGCATTGAAGAAGGTTGTGCCAGGCCGCAACAGCTCCGGCACGCGGAAACTGCGTCCGTCCTCGCCGCCGGTGAGCCATGAGAGCTGCGAGGCGAGCACCGCGAAAGCGGATGCGACCGCGAGCGTGATCATGGCGAAGAAAATGGTCTGTACCCTGAGCGAAAACAGCCCGATCAGGAGCGCGAGCAGCGCAGCAAGCGGCAGCGCGATCACGAGCCCAAGCCCGATCGCGTCCCAGCGCGCGCCGAGCGAATAGAGCGCGATCGCGACGCCATAGCTGCCGATCCCATAGAACATGGTGTGCGCGAACGAGACCACGCCGGTATAGCCGAGCAGGAGGTCGTAGGATGCCGCGAGCGCGATGAAGATGCAGATCTTGGCCGCGACATTGAGCGGCTTCGAACCGGGGAACAGGACCGGGGTCAGCGCCAGGAGCGTCACGATAACGATCAGCGCCACGGTGAGCACCTTGCTGCGCGGACGATCGCCCGAGAGCGGCATCATCGGCTGGTCACCGGGTAAAGACCGCGCGGCCGCCACAGCAGGATCGCGACCATCAGCGCGATGTCGGTGATGAGCGCGAGTTTCGGTACCAGGAAGCCCGCGTAGTTGGTGGCGAGCGCGACCAGTAGTGCCCCAATGAAGCATCCGGTGATCGAGCCGAGCCCGCCGATGATCACCACGATGAATACGAGCACCAGCAATTCTCCGCCCATCGCAGCATTCACCTGCTCGCGGTAAAGCCCCCACATTACGCCGCCGAGGCCGGCAAGCGCCGAGCCGGCCATGAACACGCCGACGAACAGCCGCGTGATGCGATATCCAAGCGCCTCGACCATCTCGGTGTTCTCAACGCCAGCGCGGATCAGGAGCCCGATCTTGGTGCGGTTGAGGATCAGCAGCATCGCGAGGAGCACGACGAGGCCAACGACCACACAAACCACGCGATATTTCTCGACCGCCGCCTCGCCGATCAGGAACGAGCCGCGCAGGCTCGCGGGCAACGGCAACGGGATCTGTTGGGGCCCGAAGAACACGTAGAGGAACTGCTCGGCGACGATCATGCCGCCCATCGTGATCAGAATCTGCTTCAGGTGCTGGCCATAGACAGGGGCAATCACGACGCGCTCGAACGCGAGGCCGAGCGCACCGGTCACGCCGATTGCGAGCAGTACGGCCGGCACGATGGCGGCGAGATTGAGCCAGATCGAGTCGGCCTGCATCCAGGGAGCGAGCGGGAGAAGTACCAGCGTTGCAAGATAAGCACCGATCGCGATGAACGCCCCATGGCCGAAGTTGAGCACGTCCATCAGGCCGAAGATCAGGGTCAGGCCCGAGGCCATCACGAAGATCATCATGCCCATGGCGAGCCCCGCGATGGTGAGCGTCAGCCAGGTCGATGTGGACGGGATGAACGGGAAGGCAGCGACCGCAAGCAGCAGCGGCAGCAGCAAGGGCAGATAGTCGGTCCGCTCCTTCGGCAAGGCCGCACCGACGTCAGCGGTGTTGTCGGCCGTGCTCATTGATGCGTGCCCAAGCTAAGGCCGAGCAGCTTGTGCTGCAGGCCTGCGTCGGCGGCAAGCTCCGCCATGGTGCCGGCGTGAACGACGCGGCCATTGTCCATCACGCTCACCGTGTCGCCGATCTCCTGCGCGACGCGGAAGTTCTGCTCGACCAGAAGGATCGTGGCCCCTCGGCGCTTGACCTCCTTCAGGCACTCGACCAGCGCGCCGATGATCGCCGGCGCAAGGCCCTTGGTCGGCTCGTCGATCAGCAGCAGGCCACGCGGCTCAATGAAGGCACGCGCGAACGAGAGCATCTGCTTCTGCCCGCCCGACAGAGTGCCGGCGCGCGAGAGCCAGAACTTCTTGAGCGGCGGGAAGAAACCGAAAATCCAGTCGAGGCGTGCTTCGTCCATCGCGCCTTCGCGCGCGGCCAGCACGAGGTTTTCGCGCACCGTGAGATCGGTAAACACCGCCATGGTCTCCGGCACGTAGCCGATGCCAGCGCGCGCGATATCGGGCGTCGCAAGCGTCTCGATGCGCTCGCCACCAAGCCGTATTTCACCCGAAGACGCGCGCCACAGGCCCATGATGGTGCGCAGTGTGGTCGTCTTGCCGGCGCCGTTACGGCCGAGCAGCATCGTGGTGCGGCCGTCCGGCACGTCGAGGTCGACGCCGTGCAGGATGTGGTACTGCCCGATGTGGGTCTCGACCCCGGACAGCGAGAGAAGCGCGCTCATGCGGCCTTCTCCTGGCCGAACGAACCGAGATACGCCTCCTGCACCACCGGCGAGGCGATCACCTCGGCGGGCTTTCCATCCGCGACCAGCTTACCGTTGTGCAGCACGATGATGCGATCGGCGAGCGAGCGCACCACGTCCATCTTGTGCTCGACCAGCAGGATGATCTTCGAAGTATCCTGCTTGAGCTGCGCGATCAGATCGAGCACGACCGGCACCTCGTCGACGCTCATTCCGGCGGTCGGCTCGTCGAACATGAATATCTTCGGCTCGAGCGCGATCATCAGCGCGACCTCGAGCTTGCGCTGGTCGCCATGCGACAGCGCCGCCGCAGCGCTGTCACGCCGATGCGTGAGCGCGACGCGCTCGAGCACCGCGTCCGCGCGTGCGATCAGGTCGGCGCGCTTCATCCACGGCCGCAGCATGTCGTAGTGCACGCCGGCAGCAGACTGCACGGCGAGGCGCACATTCTCGGCGACCGAAAGGCGCGGAAATAGATTGGTGAGCTGGAACGCGCGGCCGAGCCCGGCTCGCGTGCGCGCGGGCGCCGGGAGCCGCGTGATGTCCCGCCCGTCGAGCAGCACCTCACCCGCGCTCGCGGCAAGCTGCCCCGAGATCAGGTTGAAATACGTGGTCTTGCCAGCACCGTTGGGCCCGACGATCGCCGTCAGCTCCCCGGGCCGGAAGGTGCAACTCACCGCATCGACGGCCACATGGCCGCCGAAGCGAATGGTGAGGTCGCGGGTTTCGAGCGACGTCACCGCTTGTTCTTAACCGGAACGTCCATGTCCTCGATCTTGAGCTCGCGCACGAGCTCCGGGATGCCCCACGCAACCGCCGGATCGGCCTTGATCTTGAAGTGATACATGCTCTGGAGCGCCTGATGGTCCTCCTTGCGGAACACCATCTTGCCCTTCGGCGTGTCGAACTCCATGCCTTCCATTGCGGCGATCAGCTTCTCGGTGTCGGTCGACTTCGCCTTGCTGACGGCCGTCGCCGCCGCCATCGCGGCCGCAAAGCCGCCCGCCGTGAAGAAGTCCGGCGGCGCGTTGAAGCGCTTCTGGTGCTCCGCGACGAACCACTTGTTCACGTCGTTCTGCGGGATGTCGTGATAGTAGTAGGTCGCGCCTTCCATCCCTGGCAGCGTCTTGTAGGCCGCCATCGCCGGCAGGATGTTGCCGCCGCTGGAGAGCTCGATGCCGAAGCGGCTCGGATTCATATCCTGCAGCTTGGTCAGTGGCGTCGGGCCGGCCCATATCACCCAGATGATCTTGCGGCCTGGCTTGTCCTTGAGCGCATCGAACAGGCGCTGTGCGGAGGCGGTAAAGTCTGTCGTGGCGGCCGGCGCATATTCCTCCGCCGCGATAGTCGCGCCGGTCTTCGCGAGCGCCGCCTTGAAGGCCGCGACGCCGTCGCGGCCGAAGGCGTTGTCCTGGCCGAGCGTCGCGATGGTGACACCCTGCTTGCCGATCGCAACCGCATTCGAGATTGCGTCCTGCGACGAGTTGCGGCCGGTGCGGAAGATGTAGCGGTTCCACTTGTCGCCGGTGATCTGGTCGGCCACGGCCGGCTCGACGATCAGCACCTTCTTGCGCTCTTCGGCGACGGGCAGCATCGCGAGCGCGGCGGGCGACGCCGTCGTGCCGATCGCGAGATCGACCTTGTCGTCCTCGTAGGCCTCGCTGAGCAGCGACTTGGCGAGGTCCGGCTTGCCCTGGTCGTCCTTGAGGATGAGTACGATCTTGCGGCCATCGATCGCCATCGTGTTCTTCGTCGCATATTCGAGGCCCATGCGCAGGCCGGTTTCGGTCTGCTTCGCGTAGGCTTCGAGCGGCCCGGTCTTGCCGTAGATCAACGCAATTTTCAGGTCCTGTGCGCTAGCGGCGCTCGCAATGAGCCCCGCTGCTGCTGCAATGAGAATTCGTCGCACGCTTTTTCCTCCCGTGAAAAGATCGAGAATCCCTAGCAAGGTGCAGTGCACAAAAGCAATGGGCAGCGGCCCGCTAACTCAGCGGAGACACCAGAATTCGCCGACCTTTAGGTTGGCGGACGAATCAGAACGGAATCTCGTCGTCGAGATCGCCACGCTTGCCGCCGCCGCCCGCCATCGCGGGCTGGCGTTCGCGCGCTGCCGGAC
>JBAVXH010000263.1:0-34764 GCA_049698215.1 Xanthobacteraceae bacterium
GGCCCCAACCCCAACCGCCGCCGCGGCCGCGCCAGCGAACGTCAGTCACTTGATCAGAGGCCGCGTTCTTCATTCCGGAGTTCACCGGGAGCGGACCGGCGGAAGCGGTAGCGCACGCGGCGGCTGCAAGCGTGCCAGCCAGTGCGAAAGCAATCGTACGATTCTTGATGGTCATGGTTGTCTCCATGGCGTTGGCGTTGGCCGCGGAACGCGGCCTAATCGGGATGACAACGCGCGGGAACTGGCGTCGTTCCGGCCTTAAATGCTCGGAAGCGCCCAGTCTGACAGCATTGTAACCTCGGGAACCGATAACTGCGCGGTTCCCAAAGTTCCACCACGCGGCGCAAACAGGCGCGTGCGCGCGAATGCCTCCGCCACAACCGGAGCGCTTTCCGTGAGCGCGGCGGCCGCTGCCAGCAGCGCCAGCCTTTCGACGGCAGCGCGCGCGTGCGCCTCGCCGTCGGGGCTGCCGAGTGTCTTGGCAATGAAAGCCGCGGCCTCCTTCGTGCCGGGCAGATCGCGGCACTGACGCACCAGATCGCTGAGCACAGCGCGCGCCGCTTCGCCTTCACGCGAGAGCGCGCGCAGCACGTCGAGGCACATCACGTTGCCGGAGCCTTCCCAGATCGCGTTGACCGGCGCCTCGCGGTAGAGCCGCGCGAGCGGCGTCTCCTCGACGTACCCATTGCCGCCGAGGCATTCCATCGCCTCGTAGATGAAGCCGGGCGCGGTCTTGCACACCCAGTACTTTACGGCGGGCGTCAGCAGCCGCGCGCGCGCTGCTTCCTGCGGATCGCTACTCGCCAGATCGAATGAGCGGCAGAGCCGCATCGTCAGCGCGGTCGCGCCCTCGACCTCCAGCGCCATGTCGGCGAGCAGCGTGCGCATCATCGGCTGATCGGCGAGATGCTTCTGAAACACGGTGCGATGGCGCGCGTGATGCAGCGCTTGCGCCAGCGCCATGCGCATCATTCCGGCGGAGGAGATGATGCAGTCGACGCGCGTGAGCTGCACCATCTCGATGATGGTGCGCACGCCGCGTCCCTCCTCGCCCACGCGCCACGCGAACGCCTGCACGAACTCGACTTCGGAGGACGCATTGGAGCGATTGCCGAGCTTGTCCTTGAGGCGCTGGAGGCGCAGCGCGTTGACCGAGCCGCCGGGCCGGAAGCGCGGCATCAGGAAGCAGGTGAGCCCGCCCGGCGCCTGCGCGAGGACCAGAAAGGCATCGCACATCGGCGCCGACATGAACCATTTGTGCCCGGTGATCTCGTACCCGTCGCCGGACGGCATCGCCGCCGTGGTGTTTGCGCGCACGTCGGTGCCGCCCTGCTTCTCGGTCATGCCCATGCCGAGCGTGATCGAGTCCTTTTCCCACCAGGGCCGGAAGGTCGGGTCGTAGGTGCGCGACGTGATCTTGCCGATCAGCTTGTCCCGGATCGCCGGCTCGACCGCGAGCGCGCCGACACAGGCGCGCGTCATGGTGATCGGGCACATGTGCCCGTTCTCGACCTGCGCCACCATGAAATAGCGCGCGGCGCGCGAGACCTCGGATGGCGCTCCCGCCCGCGATCCATCGGCAGACCAGGTGGACGCATGCAGGCCCGCCTTCATGCTTTCGGCCATGAAGCCGTGGTAGGCGGGATGGAATTCAACCGTGTCGCGGCGGAAGCCCTTGGTGTCGAAGGTCCTCAGCTTTGGGGTGTTTTCGTTGGCGAGGCGCGCCGCGTCGAACATTGGGGCAGCGCCCCAGCGGCGCCCAAACTCCGAAAGCACGGCCGCTTCCGCCCCCGCGCCGTTCGCCTGAACGGCATCGCGCAGAGCGCGGTCGCTCGTGAACAGGTCGACATCCTCATAGGGCGGCGACTGATTGACGATGTCGTGGGTTTCAAAGCGGTGCTGGACCGTCATAACGTCCTCCGGCGCGACAGTTCTACCACGCACGGGGACGCCGCGATGCCCTGTGGACCGGCGGCCCGCGCCCTTGCCCCACCTGTCCGACTCCGCCTATAGGGGTCGCTTTAATGAACATTGTCGCGAAGAACACCTTCGTCCTCCACAGACGGCATCTGTTGGGGATCGAGGGGCTTTCGGCCGACGAGATCAACGGCCTTCTCGACCTCGCCGAGGAATACGTCGAGCTCAACCGCCAGATCGACAAGAAGCGCACCTCGCTGCGCGGCCGCACGCTGATCAACCTGTTCTTCGAGGCCTCAACCCGCACGCAATCCTCGTTCGAACTGGCCGGCAAGCGGCTCGGCGCCGACGTCATGAACATGGCTGTCGGCAACTCGTCGCTGAAGAAGGGCGAGACGCTGGTCGACACCGCGATGACGCTCAACGCCATGCACCCGGATATCCTGGTGGTGCGGCATCATTCCTCCGGCGCGGTCGCGCTGCTGGCGCAGAAGGTCGACGGGTCGGTGGTCAACGCGGGCGACGGCGCCCACGAGCATCCGACGCAGGCGCTGCTCGATGCGCTGACGATCCGCCGCAACAAGGGCCCGATCGAACGCCTCACCGTGACGATCTGCGGCGACATCCTGCATTCGCGGGTGGCGCGCTCAAACATCATCCTGCTCAACGCGCTCGGCGCGCGCGTGCGCGTGGTCGCGCCCTCCACCCTGCTGCCGCCCGACATCGAACGCTTCGGCGTCGAAGTCTCACGCGACATGCGCGAGGGACTGAAAGGCGCGGACATCGTGATGATGCTGCGCCTGCAGCGCGAGCGGATGAACGGCTCGTTCGTGCCCTCGACCCAGGAATACTTCCACTATTACGGGCTCGACCAGAAGAAGCTCGGCTACGCCAAGCCGGACGCGTTGGTGATGCATCCGGGTCCGATGAACCGCGGCGTGGAAATCGACTCCGCGGTTGCGGACGGCGCGCAGTCCCTGATCCGCGAACAGGTCGAGATGGGCGTCGCGGTGCGCATGGCGGTGCTCGAAGCGCTCTCCCGCAACCTGCCCAACGGCTGACGCATGCTGTCCGATCGCCGCCCGATCCTGCTCGCTAACGCCCGGATCGTCGATCCATCGCGCGACCTCGATTTTCCCGGCGATCTGCTGATCGCTGATGGCGTAATCCGTGAGGCCAAGCGCGGCATCCATGCGGCGGGTGTTCCGGAAGGCACGGAAGTCATCGATTGCGACGGACGCCTGGTCGCGCCGGGGCTCGTCGACATGCGCGCCTTCATCGGCGAGCCGGGGGCCGAGTACCGCGAGACGCTCGCGACCGCGAGTGAGGCGGCGGCCGCGGGCGGCGTCACCACCATCGTGTGCCAGCCCGATACCAATCCCGTCATCGACGATCCGGCGATCGTCGACTTCGTGCTGCGCCGCGCGAGCGCGACCGCGATCGTGCACGTCCAGCCGATGGCAGCGCTGACCAAGGGCCTGGAAGGCGCGGAGCTTGCCGAGATCGGTTTGCTGAAAGCCGCGGGCGCCGTTGCGTTCACGGATGGCGCGAAGAGCGTGATCAACGCGCAGGTGATGCGCCGCGCGCTGACCTACGCGGGCGACTTTGACGCGCTGGTCGTGCACCACACCGAGGATCCGGACCTGATCGGCGACGGCGTCATGAACGAAGGCGAGTTCGCGGCGCGGCTCGGCCTGTTCGGTATTCCGAAGGCGGCCGAAACGATCATGCTGGAGCGCGACCTGCGGCTCGTGCCTCTCTCGGAGGCACGCTATCACGCCGCCTCGATCACCTGCGCGGACTCGCTCGCGGTGCTGCGGCGCGCCAAGGAGGCCGGGCTCAGCGTCACGGCAGCGGCATCGGTCAATCACCTGACGCTGAACGAAATCGATATCGGCGCCTACCGCACCTTCTTCAAGGTCTCGCCGCCGCTACGCGCCGAGGCCGATCGCGCCGCGCTGGTCCGGGCGCTCGCCGAGGGACTGCTCGACGTGGTCATGTCGGATCACAATCCGCAGGATGTCGAGGTGAAGCGCCTGCCCTTCGCCGAGGCCGCGCCGGGCGCGATCGGCCTCGAGACGATGTTCGCGGCGGGCCTTCGTCTCGTGCACAACGGCGAGCTGAAGCTGACGACGCTCCTGAAGGCGATGTCGAGCAGGCCCGCCGAACTGCTCGGCCTGCAGTGCGGCACGCTCAAGCCCGGCAGCCCGGCGGACGTCATCGTCGCCGACATCGACGCGCCCTGGGTGCTCGATCCCGCCGAGTTGAAGTCCAAGTGCAAGAACACGCCGTTCGACGAGGCGCGGCTGCAGGGCCGCGTGCTGCGCACCATCGTTGCCGGACGCACGGTATTTCAATACGCTTCGGCGTGATGACAGCCTCGTATCTGCTATCCTTCGTCGTCGGCTATCTGCTCGGGTCGATCCCCTTCGGGCTCATCTTCACGCGGCTTGCCGGCACGCAGGATATCCGCGCGATCGGCTCCGGCAGCATCGGCGCCACCAACGTGTTGCGCACCGGCCGCAAGGGCCTCGCCGCCGCAACGCTCCTTGCCGACCTCCTCAAGGGCGCCGTGGCGGTGCTGCTCATGTCGTGGTGGTCCGGTCACGACGCGGGGCTTATCGCGGGAGCCGCCGCATTCTTCGGGCATCTTTTTCCGGTGTGGCTCAAGTTCAGGGGCGGCAAAGGCGTCGCAACCGGTTTTGGCGTTTTTCTCGCCGTCGCGTGGAAGGCGGCGCTGGCGGTTGCGGTGATCTGGATCGCGGTTGCGGCCGCGACCCGCTATTCCTCGCTCGCCTCGCTCATCGCGTCGGCCGCGGCACCGGTCATTCTCTATTTTGTCGGCACGCCACCCGAAGCGCTGACGTTCCTCGTGCTCGCGATCGCGACTCTCATCATGCATCGCGCCAACATTACGCGCCTGCTGCAGGGGACTGAGAGCAAGATCGGCCAGAAAGCCGGCGCTCCGCGCGAGGCGTAGAGTGCCTGCCCTCTCCGACGAGCAGCGGCTCGACTGGCTGCGGCTGATCCGCAGCGACAATGTTGGGCCGCGCACCTTCGCCTTGCTGCTGCGCCAATACGGCGATGCGCGCAGCGCGATCGAGGCGCTGCCTGAGCTGTCCCGGCGCGGAGGAGCGTCGCGTACCATCCGTGTTTATCCGCGCGCCGATGCCGAGCGCGAAATGGAAGCGGCGCGAAAGCGTGGCGTTGAATTCGTCGGCGTCACCGAAGCCGCCTACCCGCAACGGCTTGCCGAGATCGATGACGCGCCGCCGCTCCTCGCGGTGCGTGGCAATCTCGCTGCGCTGAAGCGCCCCATGATCGCGATGGTGGGCTCGCGCAATGCCTCGGCCGCCGGACTGAAGTTTGCCGAGCGTCTCGCGCGCGAGCTTGCCGAAGCCGGCTTCGTGATCGCCTCGGGGCTCGCGCGCGGCATCGATGCCGCCGCCCATCGGGCAAGCCTCGCGACCGGTACGGTGGCGGTCCTCGCCGGCGGTCACGACCATATCTATCCCGAGCAGCACATCGATCTGCTGGACGCGATCTTGCCCGAGGGCGCTGCGATTTCGGAAATGCCGTTCGGCTGGGAACCGCGTGCGCAGGACTTCCCTCGCCGCAACCGCCTGATCTCCGGCCTTTCACTCGGCGTCGTCATCGTCGAGGCCGCCAAGCGCTCCGGTTCGCTGATCACGGCCCGGATGGCGCTCGAGCAAGGACGCGAAGTGTTCGCGGTGCCGGGCTCCCCCATCGATCCGCGCGCCGAGGGAACCAACGGCTTGCTGAAGCAGGGCGCAACGCTGGTGACCGAGGCAGCCGATGTGCTTGCCGTGATCGAGCCGATCCTGGGGCGACGCGACATCGTCTCGGTGCGGGAGCCCGATAGAGAGCCTCCCGCTCCCTTCGAGCCCGATGATCACGCGCGAACTCAGATCGTAACGCTGCTCGGCCCGACTCCGGTGAGCCTGGACGACCTGGTCAGGCTCTCGACGCTCAGCCCCGCCATTGTGCGAACCGTCATCCTGGAGCTCGAACTGGCGGGCCGCATCGAGCGGCACGGTGGAGGCCTGTTTTCGCTGCCCTGAGGGGGCCCCTTTTTGTAAGTCGCATAACCCCTGTCTGCCCTCACAGATTGCAATTCGAGGCTCATTCCGGACCGCCGTCCAGGATCGCCGCGGGGTTCCGCGGCCCCTGCGATTTGACAGGGGGCGCCGCATTACCCATGTTCCGGCCGACTCGGGCCCTCCGCGGGACGGCCCGCGGCATCCATCAAATACGGAATTTGCCAGGAATTTCATGAACATCGTTGTTGTCGAGTCCCCCGCCAAGGCCAAGACGATCAATAAGTATCTGGGCCCCGGCTACGACGTCCTGGCCTCCTTCGGCCATGTGCGCGACCTGCCGGCCAAGAACGGCTCGGTCGATCCGGATGCCGACTTCCGCATGATCTGGGAGGTGGACGCCAAGGCGAGCAAGCGCCTCGCCGATATCGCCAAGGCCGTGAAGGGCGCCGACAAGCTCATTCTGGCAACCGACCCCGACCGCGAGGGCGAGGCGATCTCCTGGCATGTGCTGGAGGTGCTCAAGCAGAAGCACGCACTCAAGGACCAGAAGATCGAGCGCGTGGTGTTCAACGCAATCACCAAGCAGGCCGTCGTCGACGCGATGAAAAATCCGCGCACGATCGACAGCGGCTTGGTCGATGCGTACCTGGCCCGCCGCGCACTCGACTATCTGGTCGGCTTCACGCTCTCCCCGGTGCTGTGGCGCAAGTTGCCGGGCGCGCGCTCGGCCGGACGCGTGCAGTCGGTGGCGCTCCGCCTGGTCGCGGATCGCGAGCTGGAAATCGAAAAGTTCGTCGCGCGCGAATACTGGTCGCTGGTCGCGACGCTCGCGACGCCGCGCAACGAGACCTTCGAGGCGCGCCTTGTCGGCGCTGACGGCCGGAAGATCCAGCGCCTCGACATCGGCTCCGGCGCCGAGGCCGAGCAGTTCAAGCGCGATCTCGAAACCGCGCAGTTCTCCGTCGTCTCGGTCGAGGCGAAGCCGGCGCGACGGCATCCCCCGCCGCCGTTCACCACATCGACCATGCAGCAGGAGGCGAGCCGAAAGCTCGGTTTCGCGCCCGCCCATACGATGCGTGTCGCACAGCGGCTCTATGAAGGCATCGACATCGGCGGCGAGACGGTCGGGCTCATTACTTATATGCGAACCGACGGCGTCTACATCGACGGCTCGGCGATCTCGGCGATGCGTTCGGCGATCGCGTCGACCTACGGCAAGGAATACGTGCCGGAGAGCCCGCGCGCCTACCAGACCAAGCAGAAGACCGCGCAGGAAGCGCACGAAGCGGTGCGCCCGACGGACGTGACGCGGCGCCCGCGCGATGTGACCAAGTATCTCGACCGCGATCAGGCTCGCCTCTACGAACTGATCTGGCTGCGCGCGATGGCGAGTCAGATGGAGTCGGCCGAACTGGAGCGCACCACGGTCGATATCCTGGCCAAGGTGGGCGCGCGCGCACTCGATCTGCGCGCCACCGGCACCGTGATCAAGTTCGACGGCTTCCTCACCCTCTATCAGGAGGGCGAGGACGATGCGCAGGACGACGACGAGAGCAAGCGGCTGCCGCAGATGAGCGGAGGCGAGCGGCTCGACAAACACGCGATCGCCGCGACCCAGCACTTCACCGAGCCGCCGCCGCGCTATTCGGAAGCCTCGCTGGTCAAGCGCATGGAGGAACTCGGCATCGGCCGGCCGTCCACTTACGCCTCGATTCTGCAGGTGCTCAAAGACCGCAACTATGTGCGGCTGGAAAAGAAGCGTCTGCACGCGGAAGACAAGGGCCGCGTGGTCGTCGCGTTCCTGGAGAACTTCTTCTCCCGTTACGTCGAGTACGACTACACGGCCGGGCTCGAAGAGGACCTCGACCGCATCGCAAATAAAGAGATCGACTGGCGCGAGGTGCTGCGCGATTTCTGGCGCGACTTCATCGGCGCGGTCGATAGCATCAAGGACATCGGCGTACGCGAAGTGCTCGACGTGCTCGACGAGATGCTCAGCCCGCATCTTTTCCCGCCGAGCAAGGACGGCACCGACCCGCGCGTTTGCCCGACCTGCGGCAACGGCCGCCTCGGCCTGAAGCTCGGGCGGTTCGGGGCCTTTATCGGCTGCTCGAACTATCCGGATTGCAATTTCACCCGTCAGCTCGCCGCCAACGGCGCGGCGAACGCCGACAAGGCCCTCGGCAAAGACCCCGACACCGGCCTCGACGTCGCGATCAAGACCGGCCGCTTCGGCACCTATCTCCAGCTCGGCGAAACGCCGAAGGACAAGAGCGAGAAGCCGAAGCGCGCAGGCCTTCCGAAAGGTACGTCGCCCGACGACATCACACTCGAAATGGCGCTCAAGCTGCTCTCGCTGCCGCGTGAAGTCGGCAAGCATCCCGAGGATGGCGAGCCGATCATGGCCGGCATCGGCCGGTTCGGCCCCTACGTGCAGCACGGCAAGACCTATGCGAGCCTTGAGTCAGGCGACGAGGTGCTCAACGTCGGGATCAATCGCGCCGTCACGCTCATCGCCGAGAAGCGCGCCAACCCCGGCAAGGGACGGCGCTTCGGCGGCGATCCGGGCCGCTCGGTCGGCGATCATCCGCAGCGTGGCGGGGCGATCCTGGTGAAGAAGGGCCGCTACGGGCCTTACGTGGCCAACAACGGCATCAACGCGACGATCCCGGACAACATCGTCCCGGACGAGATCACCCTCGACCAGGCTGTCGGCCTGATCGAGGCGCGCGCCGAAAAGACCGGCGCCAAGCCCGCGCCTCGCCGCAAGGGCCCGCGCAAGGACGCGCGTGTCACGAAGACGGCGACCGAGGCGAAGAAAGCCGCAAAGCCGAAGAAGGCTAAGGCCGCAAAGCCGAAGAAGACCATCACGGCTGCCGAATGAGGCTAGTGGTCCGATTCTAACATTCGCATCCCTGTGCGGCGGGCTCTCTTGCGAACGTTAGAATCAAAGGACCACTAGCAAGGATTACGTGCTAGTGGAGCTTTGGATTTGACATTCGCTTCGCGAGCCCGCGGCTGGGTGGGTAGCGAATGTCAAATCCGCTCCACTAGTCTGGCGCGTACGCCAACTCGCCCCTACCTTAGCGTCACCTTGAAGAAGCCCGCCAAGAAGCACCGGCCCCCTGGCCTTCCCTCCCGCGAAGACGTTGTCGCTTTCATCGGCACGCACAAGGGCAAGGTCGGCGTGCGCGAGATTGCGCGCGCGTTCGGCCTGAAGGACGCGGATCGCGCCTCGCTGCGCCACATGCTGCGCGATCTCGCCGACGCAGGCGTGGTCGAGCACCGGCGCAAGAAGCTGCACCACGCCGGTACCCTCCCCTCTGTGGTGCTCTCGGATATCACCGAGCGCGACCGCGACGGCGAGCTGATCGCGGTTCCCACCGAGTGGGACACGCAGGAGCATGGCGAGGCGCCGCGCATCCGCGTGCATGTTCCGCGCAAGGCGCGCTCCAATGAAATCCCCGGCGTCGGCGACCGCGCGCTGCTGCGCACGGAAGAAACCGGCGAGGAAGGCCCGATCCGCCACACCGGCCGCGTGATCAAGATCCTGGATCGTTCCCGGCAGCGTCAGCTCGGGATCTTCCGTCTGCTGCCGAACGGCGGCGGGCGGTTGGAAGCAATCGACAAGAAGCAGCTCGGCCGCGAGCTTGCGATTCCGCCGGGCGCGACCGCGGACGCAAAGGACGGCGATCTCGTCGCGGTCGAACTCACGCGGCATGGGCGCCTCGGGCTGCCGACCGCACAGGTGAAGGAGCGGCTCGGCTCGCTGAAGTCCGAGCGCGCCGCAAGCTTCATCGCCATCCACGCGCACGAAATTCCGCATGTGTTCCGCCGCGAGGCGCTTGCTGAGGCCGAAGCGGCGCGTCCGGCGGGACTTGAGCATCGCGAGGACTGGCGCGAGTTGCCGCTCGTCACCATCGATCCGATCGATGCGAAGGACCATGACGACGCGGTCCATGCCGTGTCGGACACGGATTCGAAGAATTCGGGCGGCTTCATCGTTACGGTCGCGATTGCCGACGTAGCCCACTACGTGACGCCCAGCTCGGCGCTCGACCGCGACGCGCTGGTGCGCGGCAACTCGGTCTATTTCCCCGACCAGGTCGTGCCGATGCTGCCCGAGCGCATCTCGAATGATTTGTGCTCGCTGCGCCCCAATGAGGATCGCGCCGCGCTCGCCGTCCGGCTGGTCATCGGCGCGGATGGGCGCAAGCGCAGCCACACCTTCCATCGCGTGCTGATGCGTTCCGCCGCCAAGCTTCACTACGCGCAGGCGCAGGAGGCTGCCGACGGTCGCACCGACGAGACGACCGGTCCTCTGCTCGATCCCGTGATCAAGCCGCTCTATTCGGCGTACACGGCGGTCAAGCGCGAGCGCGCCGAACGCCAGCCGCTCGATCTCGATCTGCCCGAACGCAAGATCCTGCTCAAACCGGATGGCACGATCGATCGCGTCGTCGTTCCGCCGCGACTCGATGCGCACCGGCTGATCGAGGAATTCATGATCCTCGCGAACGTTGCGGCAGCCGAGACGCTGGAGCGCGCCAGAACCCCGCTGATCTATCGCGTGCACGACGAGCCCGCGCCGGAGAAGCTCGAGGCGCTGCGCGAATTTCTCGCCACGCTCGATATCCGCCTCGCCAAAGGGCAGGCCATGCGCCCGGGCGACTTCAACAAGATCCTGGCGCGCGTGAAGGGCACCGAGCACGAGCAGCTCGTCAACGAGGTGGTGCTGCGCACGCAGGCGCAGGCGGAATACGCGGCCGAGAACTATGGCCACTTCGGGCTGAACCTGCGCCGCTATGCGCACTTCACCTCGCCGATCCGCCGCTATGCCGACCTCGTCGTGCACCGCGCGCTGATCCGCGCGCTCAACCTAGGTCCCGGCGGTCTGCCCAACAGCATGGACGTGCCGACGCTGACCGAGATCGCGGCGCGCATCTCGGCTGCCGAGCGACGCGGCATGAAGGCCGAGCGCGAGACCGCCGACCGGCTGATCGCGAACTTCCTCGCCGACCGCATCGGCGCGAGCTTCGAGGGCCGCATCAGCGGCGTCACGCGCGCCGGGCTGTTCGTGAAGCTCGCCGAGACCGGCGCGGACGGCTTTGTGCCAGCTCGGACCATCGGCGACGACTACTTCCGCTACAACGAGGCGCGCCACGCCTTGACCGGCGACCACACCGGCGAAAGCTACCGGCTCGGCGATGCCATCACGGTGAAGCTAGTCGAGGCGGCGCCGGTCGCCGGCGCGCTGCGATTCGAAATCCTCTCCGAAGGGCGCTATGAGGTTGGCGCGAAGCGCCAGGCCGGCCGCAGACGCTTCGAACGTCCGAAGTCCCGGCCCAAGCAGGCGGGCCGCCGCAGGTAACACTTACGCATGACCAATCTCGCCGAGCGCCTCACCAAGACCGAGCGCGACCAGAGCCATCCCAATCTCAAGCCGCGCGACGCCGCGACCCTGATCCTGGTGGATCGGTCCGGCTCGGCACCGAAGGTGCTGCTCGGGCGCCGCCATGCGGGGCTCAAGTTCATGGCGGGAAAATTCGTCTTTCCCGGTGGGCGGATGGAGCCGGGCGACAAGAAGATGCCGGTGGCAAGCGAGCTCGACACGCACGCCGGTGCGCGGCTGATGCGCGGTGTGCAGCGGCCGAGTCTTTTGAAGGCTCGCGCGCTCGCGTTAGCCGCCATCCGCGAGACCTACGAAGAAACCGGCATCCTGCTCGGCAAGCGCGTCGATGAGATGCCGGCCGTCCCGGATGGCCCCTGGACGGCGTTTGCCGACGCGAAGGTGCTGCCCGACCTATCGGAACTGCATTTCATCGTGCGCGCGATCACGCCGCCGCGCCGGCCGCGCCGCTTCGATGCCCGTTTCTTCGCCGCGGATGCGAGCGCGATCGGGCATCGGGTAGACGGCAAGGTGGGGCCGGACAGCGAGCTTGTGGAACTGGTCTGGCTCCCGATCGCAGAGGCGAAAAGCCAGGATCTCCCCACCATCACCCAGGTGGCGCTGGACGAACTGCAGGCGCGCGTCGCGAAGGGGTTCGGGCACGACCTGCCCTCGCCTTTCTATCGGATGCTGCACAGGAAATTCGTCCGGGCCGAGCTTTGATGCCGTGATGGAGAGACCGCGCAGCGATCACGAGGGGTCGTTTCAGCCGCCGGGCCACTTGATGATCCTGCAAACCGAGCATTGGACCATCAATCACCGCGTCGATTCGGCCCTTCCCGGCTATTTGATGCTCGCCTCGCGCATGCACACGAACGACCTTGAGGCGATGCCCCGGGGAGCGCTCCAGCAACTCGGACTTCTGTTGGCAAGCGCGCAAAGGGCTTTGACCGAGATATTGATGCCGCAGCACCTGTATATCGGACGCTACGGCCATTCGGCTGGCCTTGCGCTGCACTTCCACGTCATACCGATCTGCGGCATGGGTGAAACAGGGCTTCCTTGCCGACCCGCGATATCGGGTCTTGCAAACGCTATCGAACCCCGCAGAGGCGGATCGTGAGGAAACCGATGGCGCAGAACTGACGCTTTATGTCTGGCGTGAGTTCTGCGAGAGCGCCACGCCGCCCGCGATCCAGGGGCTCTCGATCCGTGAGGTCGTGGAGCGGCTGCGGACGCGCCTGTCGGCGCGCATTTCTTGACATTTCGGCCCCCGCCGCTAGGGTCCCGCCAACTTTTCAGGAGCAGTTCAATGGCCAAGGCCACAACCATCAAGGTGAAGCTCGTGTCGAGCGCCGACACCGGCTTCTATTACGTGACGCGCAAGAACTCGCGCACCATGACCGACAAGCTGGTGAAGAAGAAATACGACCCGGTCGCCAAGAAGCACGTCGAGTTCCGCGAGTCGAAGATCAAGTGATCTGACCCGTCACGGGCTTTTGAAAGGGCGTCCCGCGGGGCGCCCTTTGCGTTTTCGAGCGGTCGGCTTGAATGCGGGCAGATCGGAGCCTCGCCAAGCGTCTCCTGCGCCTGCTTCTGCTTCTGCTGCTGCTGCTGCTGCTGCTGCTTCTGCTGCTGCTGCTGCTGCTGCTGCTGCTGCTGCTGCTGCTGCTGCTGCCGTTGGTGTTCGCGGTCCCGGCTTTGGCCGACAGCCCGCATCGCGTCGCCCTGCAGATCACCGACAACGACGCCGACAAGATGAATGCGGTGCTCAACGTCGCCGCCAACGTCGCGAAGTACTACTCGGACAAGGGCAAGGAGGTCGAAATCCAGATCGTGGCGTTCAATGCCGGTTTGCACATGCTGCGCGAGGACACCTCTGCCGTAAAGCCGCGCATCACCTCGTTTGCGAAGAGCATGCCCAACGTCAGCTTCAAAGCCTGCCAGAACACGATCGACGGCATGGGCAAGCGCGAGGGCAAGGACATTCCGATTGTGGCGGAGGCGGAACGCGTGCCGTCGGGCGCGGTGAGGCTCATCGAGCTCAGCGAAAACGGCTGGCCAATCCTGCGGCCCTGAGCCGCTTTTTGGGAAAGGTGGCCGGCCGGAACGGTGTCATTGAGGAGGCCACTCACACCGCCCCGGACCGGCCGAACCCCACGGGCCTCAGGAGATGCGGCGGACCTGAGCATTCCGTAGGGTATTCAAAGAGATGTTGTGCGACTTTCACGCAGGACTTCGAAGCCTGCCGCTGTATCGCTCAAGAGCCTTCCGACCCGCTGTCGAAGCTAAATGAACCCCCGCGGAAAGCAACGCCGAGCGCCCTCCGACCCTGAGGAGATTCGCAGATACTGTAAAGGGTTAGGGTTTACGCGGAACTTGAGTGTGGATTCCGCGGTATCCCGTTCAGGCAGCGTCCGCCACGACGCGATTTCGGCCGTCGCGCTTGGCACGATAGAGCGCCTGGTCGGCGCGCTTGAGGATCGTCGCCGCAGTGTCGTTCATACCGAGCGCCGCAAGCCCGATCGAAAGCGTCACATCAATCGCCTTGGCGCCCTGATCGATCGCGAACGGCTCGGCGGCGATACGCCGGCGGATGCGTTCCGCGACCAGCGCCGCGACCGCCATGTCGGTTTCGGGCATCACGATGACGAATTCCTCGCCACCGTAGCGGCAGGCGAGATCGATGCCGCGGATCGACTTCTTGATCCGCATCGAGAACTCGCGCAGCACATCGTCGCCGGCGTCGTGGCCGTAGGTGTCGTTGATCGCCTTGAAGTAGTCGATGTCGAGCACGAGCAGCGTGAGCGGCTTGCCACGGCCCGCGGCCTGATCGACCAGCGTCGCCAGATGGCTTTCCATGTAGCGGCGATTGTAGAGGCCGGTGAGCCCGTCGGTGATCGCCATTTCCATCGATTGCTGCACGTTGTCGCGCAGCCGCGCGGTGTAGCGCTTGCGGCGGATCTGGGTGCGCACCCGCGCCAGCAGCTCGTTCTTGTCGACCGGACGTACCAGGTAGTCGTTCACGCCGATTTCGAGCCCGCGCAGCAGCCGCGCATGATCCTCGGCCTCCGCGATCATCAGGATCGGCACGCCGCGCGTGCGGTCGAGCGAGCGCACCTGGCTGCAGAGCCGCAGGCCGTCGTAGTTCTCGAGGCCGAGCGAGACGATAAGGCACTCGTATTCGGCCTCTGCCGCATGGAACAGCGCTTCCTGCGGGTTCGGCTCGACGTCGACCGTGTGCTCAGCCGTCAGGATGCCGGCGATGCGCTCGTAGGAAGCCTTGCGATCATCGACCAGGAGCACGCGCCCGCCCGCCCCGGTTTCGGTCAGCGCCGCCATCTCGGGATCGTTGATGCCGATTTCGCGCGAGGTCACGGCGCGCATGCGCAGCTCGTCCGCCGCCATTTTCAGCCGCACCAGCGAGCGAACCCGGGCCAGCAGCGCGATGTCGGACACCGGCTTGGTGAGGAAATCGTCGGCGCCGGCCTCGAGGCCGCGCACACGATCCGACGGCTGATCGAGCGCCGTCACCATCACGACCGGAATATGATGGGTCAGTGCACTGGCCTTGAGGCGCCGGCAGGTCTCGAAGCCGTCCATCTCGGGCATCATCACGTCGAGCAGGACGATGTCGCACTGTGCGCGCTCGCAGATCGCCAGCGCCTCGACCCCCGAATGCGCCGTGGAGACGTCGAAGTATTCCGCCGTCAGCCGCGCCTCGAGCAGCTTCACATTAGCCGGAATGTCGTCGACGACCAGAATACGCGCAGTCATCGTTTCTCCTCCGTGCCGAGGAAATGACGTACCGTTTCGATGAACTTGCCGACCGAGATCGGCTTGGACAGGTAGGCCTCGCAGCCGCCCTCGCGGATGCGTTCCTCGTCGCCCTTCATGGCAAACGCCGTCACCGCGACCACAGGAATCGATTTGAGCTCGGCATCGTCCTTGAGCCACTTGGTGACTTCGAGGCCGGAGACCTCTGGCAGCTGGATATCCATGATGATCAAATCGGGACGGTGTTTGCGCGCGAGATCCAGCGCCTCAATGCCGTTGCGGGTGCCGACGGTCTGGTAGCCGTGTGCCTCCAACAGGTCGTGGAAGAGCTTCATGTTGAGCTCGTTGTCCTCCACGATCAGGACGGTCTTGGCCATTCGGCCCCTCCGGCTACCCAAACCCCCTTGGCCTACGGCCAAGCAAAGTCGCCCCCCAGGCGCAAATGGGCAGAATCTTAGTAAAACCCTAGGCGCGATCGGTTACGGAAAGGCAAACGGCGATGGCGAAAGAGGCCCGGATCAACCGGAAAATCGCCGAAAACCTTGCGATTCAGGCACTCTCCGTCATGGCCTCCGACCCCGAGCGGCTGGGCGCCTTTCTGGCCGCCACGGGCATCGGGCCGGAGATGATTCGCAAGGCGGCGGCGGAACCTGCGTTTCTCGCCGGCGTGCTCGACCACGTCTGCGGCGACGAAGCCTTGCTGATCGCAGTGGCGGAGCATGCGGGGGTGACCCCGCAGGACGTGGCGCACGCGCAGGCGGTCCTGAGCGGCCGCCCCTGGCAACGGGAGGCGCCGTGATCCCATGCCAGGCTTCTGCCGCGATTGCTTTACTGAGGCGGGCGAGGCGCAACCGCGCTGCACGGCCTGCGGCTCACCGCGCCTCATCCGGCACGAGCAATTGAACACGATCTCGATCGCGCATGTCGATTGCGACGCCTTCTACGCGACCATCGAGAAGCGCGACAACCCGTCCCTTGCCGACAAGCCGCTGATCATCGGCGGCGGCAAACGCGGCGTGGTGTCGACCGCCTGTTACATCGCGCGAACCTTCGGCGTGCATTCGGCGATGCCGATGTTCAAGGCGCGCAAGCTCTGCCCGCACGCGGTCGTGCTGCCGCCGGACATGGCCAAATACGTGCGTGTCGGGCGCGAGGTGCGCAAGCTGATGTTCGATCTCACCCCGCAGGTCGAGCCGCTGTCGATCGACGAGGCGTTTATGGATCTGACCGGCACCGAGCGGCTGCATCGCATGAGCCCGGCGCGTTCGCTGGCGCATTTCGCCAAGCGCGTCGAGGATAACATCGGCATCACGGTCTCGATCGGGCTTTCGGCGAACAAGTTTCTCGCCAAGATCGCGTCCGATCTCGACAAGCCGCGCGGCTTCGCCGTGCTCGGTCAGGGTGAGGCCGTGGCCTTTCTGGCGGCGAAGCCGGTGGGCTTCATCTGGGGCGTCGGCAAGGTTGCTGCGGCCCGCCTGCAGCGCGACGGCTTCAACACAGTCGCCGACCTCCAGCGCGCCGACGAAACCGACCTGATGAAGCGCTACGGGGTCGAAGGCCGCAGGCTGTGGCGGCTCTCGCGCGGCATCGACGATCGCTTCGTCAACGCCGAGCGGGAGACCAAGAGTGTGTCCGCCGAGACGACCTTCAGCGAGGACATCGCCTCGTACAAGCCGCTCGAGAAGATCCTCTGGTCGCTGTCGGACCGTGTGTCGTCCCGGCTCAAGAACAGCGGGATCGCCGGTTCGACGGTAACGCTGAAACTCAAGACCGCGGATTTCCGGCTGCGCACGCGCGCCCGCTCTCTCGCCGAACCGACGCAGCTCGCGGCGCGCATCTTCGAGGCCGGGCGCGACCTGCTTGCGCGCGAGATCGATGGCACGCCGTACCGGCTGATCGGTATCGGCACGTCCAATCTCACGGAAGCCGAAAAGGCCGATGCGGCGGACCTGATCGATCACAAGGCCACGCGGACAGCGCAGGCCGAGCACGCGGTCGACAAGGTGCGCGAGAAATTCGGCAAGGCCGCGGTGGTGAAAGGCCTCGTCTTCGACGGCGTCATCGAGGACGACGAAGACGACGAAACCACGACCTCGCGGCCGCGGTAGCTTCGAGTATGATCCCACTTCGTTGAATCACACTCGTCGCGTTTTCTCTCGTTTGGGCACGATCTTGTCCGAAAACCGGTATCCATCCCCGATCGGCGTCGGGGACATGCTTTTCGGGATCATGCCCTATGCGGCGTGAGCCAGCGGCTCGTACCGCAGGCGGCGAATGGCGGAAATGTTGTAAGTCTCGTCGCCGACCTGAATGACCGCGTGCTCTTTCTCGTCGAGCTCGAGCTGCGCCCACATCAGGTACGCTTCCGGCACCGAGCGGCACGCAACCGTCAGCTCGCCGCACAACATCAGGGCGTCCTGGCCCGGCTCGATGTAGATCAGCTCGTCGTTCATCGAAGTCCTCCCGATCCCGAACGCCTGGATTCAACGGGAGAACTCGGCCGAAAGCGCGGCCCCAATCGTGATTTGATGTGTCTTGTTTGTGCCCGCGGAACTTTGCCCGGCAGGGGGCTATCGGCAGGCCTTCGCCTTCTTGACTTCTAGCGAACTCATCTTGCCGTCGATGACGAAGTCCCCGTAGTCGAGCCGCAGCGCGCGCGAGATGCCGTTCTCGTACATCTCGAACGAAATCGCATAGATCGGCGTCTGTTCGCCCGGCTGATCGTCCGCCTGCTTCGCCGCCTTGTCGAAGTAGCTGATGGTCACCGGCCAGCGCGCAAGATTGGCGAAATCCTTGTCCGCCGCGGCATCGTCCACCGTCTTCTCCGGCTCGATCCGGCGGCCGATCACGGAGAGCGAATGGTAGATTTTCTCGCCCGACTCGGAGCCATCGTAGACGTCCACCTCCAGAAGCGGCCTGCCGGCTTCGGCGGCGTCGATGAGCAATCGCATGTGCTCGGTCGGAAACACCACGGTGCCCGCCGCGAATTTCTTGTCCTCGGGCTTGCTCAGCTTGACGGCGACGCCGCTCGTCTCGCGATCGGCGCTTCCGTCGACCTCGCCGACCTGCTGCCGGTCCATGTAATTCTGGGACTTGAAGCGAAAGCTCTTGCCGTCACCCTCCTCCCAGGTGGTGGTGCGCAGGTCGGAGAGCGCCACCTTGCCCTCGCCGCTGTCGAGCTCGGTCACCTGACGGAACTGCAGGGCATAGCCTTCGCAGGATGAGCCGGAGAAGTCGTAGACGATCCGCCCGCGCACCGATTCGAGCGCACGCTTGCCGCGCGAGCTTTTCAGGGTGAGGTCGTAGATCGCGACGTGGGGCGCGAGGTTAACGGATTTGGCCGCTCCCTGGGCCAATGCCGCGCCGTGAGCGCCGAGGAAAGCGCCGGCGGCCAACAATGCGACCAAACCAAGGCGAGCGGGGGCGGCTGAAATCATTCGATATTCTCCTGCGGACCCCGGGGGCGCGCGGACCATAGAGATGCGTTGCACGCGCCGCAACTGTGTAACTCTACCGACGCGCTTGCGCGTTAACGTTCGATCGGCCAAAACTTTCATCAGCTCAGGTGGAGGCGAAGATGCCGGGGATAGTTGAAAAAAAGCTTGCGGACCTTGGGATTACACTCGGCACGCCGGCGGCACCAGTCGCGAATTACGTCGGATTCGTGCGCACCGGCAATCTGCTCGTGATCTCGGGCCAGCTCTGCTTCGGCTCAGACAGCAAACTCGCGGCCGTGGGCAAGCTGGGCGGGACTGTTTCGATTGAAGACGGGCAGAAGGCAGCGCGCGCCTGTGCCATCAATCTCCTCTCCCAGCTCAAGGTGGCGCTGGGCGATCTCGACAAGGTGCAGCGGGTGGTCCGGCTCGGCGGCTTCATCAATGCGACGCCCGACTTCCTCGAGACTCCCAAGGTCATGAACGGCGCCTCCGACCTGATGGTGACGGCGTTCGGCGACAAGGGACGGCACGCCCGCACCACCATCGGCGTCGCGGTGCTGCCGATGGATGCCGCCGTCGAGGTCGAGGGCATGTTCGAGGTGTCCTGACGCGTGCGCCTTGACTGGCTGACCGCCCGCCCCATCGCGCACCGTGGCCTGCACGACGGTGCAAGCGCGATCGAGAACACCACGTCCGCGTTTCAGGCAGCCATCGACGGCGGATTCGGCATCGAGACCGACGTGCAGATCACGGCCGATGGCGAAGCCATGGTGCACCATGATTTCGCGCTCGGACGCCTGACATTGGGATCGCGCCAGCTCGCCGCGATGACGGCAGTGGGACTGAAGGAGGTGCCGTTCAAGGCGACCTCCGATCGCATGATGACGCTCGGCGAGCTTTGCCAGTTTGTGAACGGCCGCGTGCCCTTGCTGGTCGAGTTAAAGAGCCGCTTCAATGGCGACATTCGCCTCACGGAGCGCACCGCTGAGATCCTGAAGAGCTACTCCGGACCCGTCGCCGTTCAGTCGTTCGATCCAGCACCACTCGAACGCTTGCGCGAAATCTCGCCCGGCCTGCCGCGCGGCATCGTCGCCGAGCGCTATTACAAGCATTCGGAATGGCACGACCTCTCCGCCAGCCAGAAGCGTTCGCTCGCGTTCCTGCTGCACGTGCCGCGCAGCCGCCCGCACTTTGTGGCCTACCCTGTGAAGGACTTGCCCTCCCCTGGCCCGTGGATTGCACGACATATCCTCAGGCTTCCATTGCTCACCTGGACGGTGCGCAGCGAGGAAGATCGTCAGCGCGCGAGAAAGCAAGCAGACCAGATAATCTTCGAGGGCTTCAGGCCGTAGACTCTCACGATGGACAAGGATCTGCGCATTCGCGTTCTTGCCTCGATCGCCGACGTCCCGGCGGCGGCTTGGGATGCCTGCGCCAATCCTCAATCCAATGCTGGAGCTTTGCCTTATAATCCATTCATCTCGCATGCTTTTTTGTCCGCGTTGGAAACCTCCGACTCGGCCACGGCGCGCACCGGGTGGCACCCGCAGCACCTCATCGCAGAGACCGATCAGGGTGCAGTCCTCGGCGCGGTTCCGGCCTATCTCAAATCGCATTCCCGCGGCGAATACGTGTTCGATGCCGGCTGGGCCGAAGCCTACGAGCGCGCCGGCGGCAGCTACTACCCGAAGGTGCAGGTCTCGGCGCCCTTCACGCCGGCCACGGGACGGCGGCTGCTGGTGCCGCCCGGCGAGAATGCCGAGACCATCCGGCGCGGCCTGGCGAGCGGCCTGATAGAGCTCGCCAACCTGCGCGACGCGTCATCCGTGCATGTCACCTTCGCGCCGGAAGACGAGTGGCGCATGCTCGGCGAGCTTGGATTCCTCCAGCGCAACGATCAGCAATTTCACTGGGAGAATGCGAACTACGGGACGTTCGATGATTTCCTCAATGCCCTCGCCGCGCGCAAGCGCAAGGCGATCAAGCGCGAGCGGCGCGAGGCGCTCGCGCCCGGCATCGAGGTGGAATGGCTGACAGGATCGGACTTAACAGAGAGCGTCTGGGATCAGTTCTTCGCGTTCTACGTGGAGACCGGCTCGCGCAAGTGGGGCCGCCCCTATCTCACGCGAGCGTTCTATTCACTGATCGGCGAGAGCATGGCCGACAAGGTGATGCTGATGATGGCGAAGCGTGCCGGGCGCTATATTGCCGGCGCGATCAACTTCATCGGCGGCGATACGCTGTTCGGGCGGCACTGGGGAGCGACCGAGCACCACCCGTTCCTGCACTTCGAGCTTTGCTATTACCAGGCCATTGAGTACGCGATCCAGAACAAGCTGCCGCGGGTCGAAGCCGGCGCGCAGGGCGAGCACAAGCTGGCACGCGGTTACATGCCGGTGACGACCTACTCGGCGCACTACATCGCCGACCCGGCGCTGCGCCGCGCGATCGCCGATTACCTGAAACGCGAGCGCGCCTACGTGGCGGCCGCCGGCGCAGAACTTGCCGCGATGGGCCCGTTCCGGAAGGATCTGGTCTTCGAAGAGACCTCGTAGAAGGACGGAAACCTCATGCCGAGCTACGACCCGAACAACATATTCGCCAAGATCCTCCGCGGCGAGCTGCCCTGTCACAAAGTCTACGAGGATGACAAGACGCTCGCCTTCCTCGACATCATGCCGCGCGCGCCTGGCCACACCCTCGTGCTGCCGAAGGCGCCCGCACGCAACCTGCTCGATATCGATCCGGCCGACCTGGCACACGTGATGCAGGCTGCGCAGAAAATCGCGAAGGCCGCCGTGAAGGTCTTTGACGCCGACGGCATCACGATCCAGCAGTTCAACGAGAGCGCAGGCGGACAGGTGGTGTTTCACCTCCACGTCCACGTCATCCCGCGCAAGGAAGGAGTGCCGCTGAAGCCGCCGGCGAGCGTGAAGGAAGAGGCGAGCGTACTGTCGGACCAGGCGCTCAAGCTGTCGGCGGCGCTGAAGGTGTGATCAGCGCGCGCCGATCAATGCTGCAGCGCTAGAGCGGCTTTACCGCCACCTTGCGGAACTTGATCACGCCCTGTCCATGCTGGAGTGCGAACGGCCCCTCGCCGAACATGGTGTTGCGCAATTCCACGGTTTTCTGGTCGTTCATCAGGACCGTGATCACGCGCCCCTTGGCAGTGATTTCGAACGTGTTCCACTTGCCGCCCGCCTTCGGCATCGGATTCACTTCGGCGAAATGCACGATGCCGCCGGTCCCGTAGCTCGGGTCCGGACGCTGATCGAAGATGTTCACCTCGTAGCAGGAGCGGTCGGTGATCTGCTTCGGGTTCTGGCAGCGGATGAAGATGCCGCTGTTGGCGTCATCGCTCGCCCAGAACTCGGCATGGATCATGAAGTCCTTGTAGGGGCCCTTGGTGACCAGATAGGCCGGGCTGTCGCCGCTGCGCTTGTCCGCGACCAGAGCGCCATCCTCCATGCGCCAGTTGCTTTCGCCGACGCGATCCCATTCGCCCATCTTGCCGCTGTCGAGCAGCGTCACCCAGCCGTCGCCGGTCTGGGCCCCGGCACTCATGAAGGCGGCGGAGCCGAGACCAAGGCTCGCGGCCAGCGCGAGCACGCATGTCGTGAAGCGTCGCATGAAAATCCTCCCGTGACCGAGCGCAGTTGTTTTGACGGTAAGCGGCGCGGCCAGATTGAAGTGTAAGGGCTTCCGGCAAGGTAGAAAAGTATGATCCGGCTTGCCCGTCCCAATGCTCATCGGCCGAACACCAGCGCGCCCAGGATCAACGCCGCCTCGCCTGCCAGCACGCCCGCGAACACCGAGCGGCGGATCAGCAAGAATCCGATCACCCCGACCAAGACTGCTCCGAGCCGCAGCGGTGTCGGAATTGTCGCGAGGACGCCGGGCGAGAAGATCGTGAGCTTGGCGATGACGCCGGCAAGAATCGCAGTCGCGACCGCACGAACCCAGATCAGGATTTCGGCATCTTCATCGAGCCCGCGCGAGAAGACCACGGCGAGCCACCGCCACACCTCATTCGGCAGGAATCCGACCAGCACCAGCGCCAAGTATGCGCCGAGTTCGCCCGACAGCGCGCTCATTGCAGCGCCTCGCGCAGGCGATGGATCGCATAGGCAGCCGTGCCGCCGACGATGCCGCTCCACAGCAGATCGAGCCCGATCTGCCACCAGGCGAACAACGGGCCGAGAACGAGTCCAAGCCCAAGCGCGAGCCGGTCCACCAGCATGCGCGCATTGCGCAGCGTCGACATCAGGAACGCGAGCGGCGTGAGAAACAGCAGCGCCGCGCTGATCAGCATCGGCATCTTGGCAGCGAGATAGTAGCCGAGGAGCGTCGCCGCGCCGGCACAAATACTGTAGCCGGTGCCAAGCCCGTTGATGAACGAGATGCGTCCCTCGCGCGGCACCGCCGGCAGCAACCGCAGCGCCTCCACCCAGATGCTGACCGCGGTAAAATGCGCCGGCAACACGAGCTTCCATGAGCGCACGCCGGGGCGCTTCAGCATCGGCAGCATCGAGACGACCATCGGCAGCAGCCGCACGCCGGAAAGGCCGACCGCAAGCGCAACCTCGAACAGGCTCGCCCCCGCACCCAGCGTCGAGATAAGGATCACCTGCGCGGGGCCGGCCCAGACCAGGACCGTCGCCACCAGTGTCCACGTGACGGAGAATCCGAAGTCGTGCGAGATCGCGCCGATGCCGACGTAATTGCCGAACAGCACGTAGGTGAAGGCCGAGGTCCACGTCGCGTTCAGGCCCGCGCGGAATGCGGCGAGCGTACTGATCGGCTGCGGCTCGGGCGGCGAGGACATGCCTCCCTGTCCCATGGCGGCATGAGGGGCGCAATCCGCGGTCGCGCATGCCATGACAACGGCATGCGCATTGGCGAGAATGCGCGCGGGAGGCGTTCATGACGGACTTTCCGGCGGTCGCGGCTGCGATCAAGCACACGCTCGAAAACCAGGGTTTCACCAAATTGGTCGGCGCAAAGGTCGTGTCGATCGATCCCGGTGTGGTCGTGATGGCGCTCGACCGCAGGCCAGAGGTGCTGCAGCAGAATGGGCTATTCCACGGCGGCGCGATCGCCTATCTGATTGACAACGCCACGACTGCCGCGGCCGGGACGATGATCGACCGGGCGTCGCGCAGCGTCATTACCGGCGAATACAAGATCAACCTGATCGCGCCCTCGACCGGGGATCGCCTCACCTGCCGGGCGGAGGTCGTGAAGCCGGGCCGCACACTCACCGTGGTGGAGGCAAGGGTGTCGTGCCGCATCGACGGCGCCGACAAGCTTGTCGCTATCGCGCTCGCCACGATCGTCAATCTGGATACGAAGACTGCGAAGGATTAGGCGCGACCTACAGATCCGCCGCGAGGATCGCGATCGGATAGGACAACAGGATGCGGTCGTCCTTGCGCCTCGTCTTCATGCCAAGGCCGTCGTACGCGAGCGAGTCCTCGAACAACTTGCGGATCACCGGGATATCGCCCGGCGCCGGAAACGAGGTCTTGAGCAATCCCTCCAGGTCGGCGCGCACGTCGTAGTAGGTCTCGCGCGGCGCGGCCAGGCCTGCTTCCGCGAACAAGCCGCGCAATTCCGCCAGCGGGAGCGCGCGCGTGTGCGAGGGATCGCGCAGCCGCTCCATCGCGTTCAGTGCGGCGGCCTTCGTCGGATCATCAGATGCCGCGATGTCGGCGATAACGATACGGCCCGGGCGTCGGCAGACGCGCACCATCTCGTGCAGCACCGCAAGCGGATCGGGGAAATGGTGGAATGCAAACCGAGACACGACGACCGAGAAGGCGCGATCCGGAAACGGGAGCGGCAGGACGTTGCCCACGTGCCAGTCCACATTGATCAGGCCGAGCGAAGCCGCGTGCTCGCGCGCCTTGTCGATCATCGCGGGCGTGAGATCGATGCCGGTCGCATGCCGGGACGCTTTCGCGAACGCCGCGACCACCAGTCCGGGCCCGCACGCCACATCGAGGACGGTGTCCTGTGCGCCCACGCCGGAGAACTCGACCAGCAGCCGCAGCGCGTCCTCGTCGCGCATCGCGGCGGAGTTCGCGAACGGCTCCGCCTGCCGAGTGAACTGGTCGACGACGGTATCGGCGTTAGAGGTCATCTTCGTCCCGGTTGCTGGCACTCTAGTGTTTGCGGGGCACGGCCATCAACTCGCATTCACTGTGGGCAAAAAAGCAAACGCCCCGCATGATTTGCGAGGCGTTCTTGCCTTTTCACTACAGGCGCTAGACCTTGACCAGCGGGACCTTCGGCACCGAACCGCGGCCCGTGGGCGGCGCCCCCTTCGGTCCTGACGAGCGCGGCTTGCGTGGAGCGGAGCGCCGCTTCGCCCGGTTCTTACGCGGTTCGGGCAGCTTCTCCTGCTTTGGCGTGACCGGTCCTTCCGGATACTCGAAGCTGAGCTTCTCGTTGCCGTCGTCGTCCTTGGCCACCACGACACGCACGTGGCCGCCGCTTTTCAGAACGCCGAACAGCACGACATCGGCGAGCGGCTTCTTGATGTGCTCCTGGATCACGCGCGCCATCGGCCGCGCGCCCATCTGCTCGTCGTAGCCGTGGGCGATCAGCCACTTCGACGCCTCGTCCGAGAGCTCGATCGTGACGTTGCGGTCGGCGAGTTGCGCTTCGAGCTGCATCACGAACTTGGCGACGACCTGCGCGATGACCTCATGGCTGAGGTGACCGAACGTTATGGTCGCGTCGAGCCGATTGCGGAACTCCGGGGCGAACATCCGGTTGATCGCTTCCGTGTCATCGCCCTCGCGTTTGGTGCGCGTGAAGCCGTACGCGGCTCTGGCAAGATCCGAAGCGCCCGCATTCGTGGTCATGATCAGGATCACGTTGCGGAAATCGACCTGCTTGCCATTGTGGTCGGTCAGCTTGCCGTGATCCATGATCTGCAGCAGCACGTTGAACAGGTCGGGATGCGCCTTCTCGATCTCGTCGAGCAGCAGCACGCAATGTGGATGCTGGTCAACTCCGTCGGTCAGCAGCCCGCCCTGATCGAAGCCGACATAGCCCGGAGGCGCACCGATCAGGCGCGACACCGTGTGGCGCTCCATGTACTCGGACATGTCGAAGCGGATCAGCTCCACACCGAGCAGCGCGGCGAGCTGCTTTGCGACCTCGGTTTTGCCGACGCCGGTCGGCCCTGAGAACAAGTAGCAGCCGATGGGCTTCTCGGGTTCGCGCAGGCCCGCCCGCGCGAGTTTGATCGAGGACGACAACGCGCTGATCGCTCTGTCCTGCCCGTACACCACCCGCTTGAGGGTGTCCTGAAGATTAGCCAGCACCTCAGCGTCGTCCTTCGACACGGTCTTCGGCGGGATGCGCGCCATCGTGGCGATGGTGGTCTCGACCTCTTTCAGGCCGATGGTCTTTTTGCGCCGGCTCTCCGGCAGCAGCATTTGCGCGGCCCCGGACTCGTCGATCACGTCGATCGCCTTGTCGGGCAGCTTGCGGTCGTGGATGTAGCGCGCGGACAGCTCGACCGCGGCCTTGATCGCCTCGTTGGTGTACTTGAGGCGATGATAGTCCTCGAAATAGGGCTTCAGCCCTTTCAGGATCTCGATCGCGTCCGGGATCGACGGCTCGTTCACGTCGATCTTCTGGAACCGGCGCACCAGGGCGCGGTCCTTTTCGAAGTACTGGCGGTACTCCTTGTACGTCGTCGAGCCGATGCAGCGCAGCGTGCCGCCCGCGAGGGCCGGCTTGAGCAGGTTCGAGGCGTCCATCGCGCCGCCCGAGGTTGCACCTGCGCCGATCACGGTGTGGATCTCGTCGATGAACATGATCGCGCCAGGCGTTGCCTCAAGCTCCTTGATCACCTGCTTGAGACGCTCCTCGAAATCACCGCGATAGCGCGTGCCGGCGAGCAGCGTGCCCATGTCGAGCGCGAAAACGGTTGCGTTGCGCAACACGTCCGGAACCTCGCCGTTGACGATGCGTCGCGCCAGACCTTCCGCGATCGCGGTCTTGCCCACGCCGGCATCGCCGACGAACAGCGGGTTGTTTTTCTGGCGGCGGCACAGCACCTGGATGGTCCGGTTGATCTCGGGCTCTCGCCCGATCAACGGATCGATCTTGCCCTCACGCGCCTTCTTGTTGAGATTGATGCAATAGGCCTCGAGCGCGTCGCCCTTCTTCTTAGTGTCGTCGCCGGTCTTGGTGTCGGTGTCCTCATCCACGCCGCGCACCGGCTTGCTCTCGGAGAGCCCTGCCCGCTTGGCGATCCCGTGGCTGATGTAGTTGACCGCGTCGTAGCGGGTCATGTCCTGCTCTTGCAGGAAATACGCCGCATGGCTCTCGCGCTCGGCGAAGATCGCAACCAGCACATTGGCGCCCGTCACCTCTTCCCGGCCCGACGATTGCACATGGATCACCGCGCGCTGGATCACGCGCTGGAACCCGGCCGTCGGCTTCGAATCCTCATTCCCTTCGGTCACCAGGTTGTCGAGCTCGGATTCGATGTAGGAGGTCAGGCTGCGCTTGAGCTTGTCGAGATCGACGTTGCAGGCCCGCATCACCGCGGCCGCATCCTGGTCCTCGAGCAGCGCCAGCAGCAGGTGCTCCAGCGTGGCGTACTCGTGGTGCCGCTCGTTGGCGAGGGCAAGCGCCCGGTGGAGCGACTGTTCGAGGCTTCGTGAAAAAGTTGGCATTACGGTCTCGTGTTCACTTTCGTTGCGGGTCGCCCGCGGCCCGTGGTTTCCCCCATATAGTCACTTCTTTTCCATCACACACTGGAGAGGATGCTGGTGTTTGCGCGCAAAGTCCATCACCTGCGTCACTTTTGTTTCAGCTACCTCGTAAGTGAAGATGCCGCACTCCCCGATACCGTGATGATGCACATGCAACATGATTCGCGTCGCGGCTTCGCGGTCCTTGTTGAAAAACCGCTCCAGCACGTGAACGACGAACTCCATCGGTGTGTAGTCATCGTTGAGGATCAGCACGCGATAGAGACTCGGCTTTTTCGTTTGCGGCTTGGTGCGCGTGATAACCGCGCTGCCCGGCGCTCCGTTCCCGCCCCGCTTGCGCCGGTCATCGTCCGCGGCACGCGGCCGCAGATCCCGCGACGGAGCCGGTTCGTCCGGCATCAACTCTTCTTGCCAGCCACTCATGGTCTCAAGGCGTACTGATCCGATTCAGCCGTGCCGCGAAATGATGCCGGAAACGGCGTCCTGGCGAAACGGCGAATTTCACGATCTCCCCTTGCCGAAGGTCACCTTGCCCCGCTCAAGTCGTTAAGGGCCGGCGAGCCTGCCAACCCGCACGATAGTTTACAAAATCTGGTCGGATTCGAGCAAACTTGAAGCAATCCCGGCGCCCCGCGACATATGGCCTGCCTCAATCTCGCGCAAGTGCGGCGCAGATCGTCAGATTTCGATGCCGGGGGCGCGGATTCGCCGCTCTGCGATCTGATTCATACTTCGTCAGACATACTGCCAATTCAGGCGGTTTTCCGGAGGAATGGAACTGATCCGTAAAGCATATCCGGCAAGCTGCATCGCAATCAAAAGAGGCTTTGCGGCAGATGCCTATGTTCACATCTTTTGCCCGCGGCTGCGCCAGCTGGACTGGCCGCGCGATTGACCGGATCCAGCACGACGTCCGCGCGCTACGGGCGGACCGCTCCGGCAACGTCGCGGTCATCTTCGGGATCGCTGCGATCCCGGTCTTCGGTCTGGTCGGCGCCGCCGTTGACTACAGCCGCGCCAACTCGGCGCGGACCGCCATGCAGGTCGCGCTCGACACTGCCGCACTGACGGTCGCGAAGGAAGCGGCCAATCTCACCTCCGCTCAGGTCCAGAACAAGGCGAAGAAATATTTCAACGCCCAGTTCAATCATCCCGAGGTCAAGAAGCTCGACATCACCTTCACGATGGTGAGCAACGGTCCCGGCGATTTCACGGTGCTGGCGGAGGCTACTGGTTTCATCGACACCTCGATCGCGCAGGTCATCGGCAAGAAGACCATCGATCTGCGCGCGAACGCACAGGTGCGCTGGGGCTTCAAGGCGCTCGAGCTTGCGCTCGCGCTCGATAACACCGGTTCGATGGCAGCCAAGAACAAGATGGTCGAATTGAAATCGGCCGTGAAGCTTCTGTTCTCGATCCTCAAGACCAATTCCAAGGTGCCGGGCGACACCAAGATCGCCGTCATCCCCTTCAGCACCGTGGTGAATGTCGGCACAGAGTTTGTCGATGCGCCCTGGATGAGCTTCGACAGCACGGTGACCAAGGCGAACTGGACCGGCTGCGTCGCCGACCGCGATCAGCCGAACGACGTGAAGGACGCGGCGCCGAGCGGCGCCGCGACGCTCTTTCCGGCAGCTCAGTGCGGCACCTTGGCGAAGACGCTGCCGCTGACCGACAACTGGGATGCGCTGAACGCCATGGTCGACACCATGACGCCCAGCGGCATGACCAACGTCACCATCGGGATGGCATGGGGTTGGCATGCGCTTACGCAAAAGGAGCCGTTCACCCAAGCACAGGCGGTCAAGCCCGACGTCGACAAGGTCATGATCCTGCTGACCGACGGGCTGAACACCCAGAACCGTTTCACCGCCGTGCCCTCGCAGATCGATGCGCGCACCGCGGCAGTCTGCGACAACATCAAGAAGAACAACATCAAGCTCTACACGGTACGTGTCATCGAAGGGAACGTGTCGCTGCTGCAAGGCTGCGCCACGGCTGACAACATGTTCTTCGACGTGCAGGCCGCGAGCGAGCTCAAGGGCGTGTTCGCCTCGATCGCCGCAAGCCTGTCGGGCGCGCGCCTAGCGAAGTAGCGGTGATCCCGATGCTGCAACGCTTCATCCGAAATTCCGCCGGCGGCGTCGCGCCGATGTTTGCCATCGCGGCGATTCCGCTGATCGGGGCGATCGGCGCCGCGATCGATTACAGCCGCGCCGCAAGCGTGCGCACACAGCTGCTCGCCGCGGCGGACGCTGCAAGCCTCGCCTCGGTGCGGAAATCTTCAGCGGCAATGACCGCAGCCGCGAGCATGAACAGCGATGGTCCGATCACAGATGGTGCCACCGAGGCGACCAAGATCTTCGGTGCCGAGATCACCGGAGCGAAGGGCTACACGCTCAACAGCGTCACCGCTGACGTCAAAAAGACCGGCTCGAACATCGCATCGACCGTGAAGTTCAGCGCCCAGGTGCCGATGAGCTTCATGGGCCTGTTCGGCTTTTCCTCGGTCACGATCGGCGGCAGCTCGACCGCGGCGAACAACATGCCGCTGTTCATCGACTTCTATCTTCTGCTCGACAACACCCCGTCCATGGGCGTGGGCGCGACGACGTCCGACATCACCACGATGGTGAACAACACGCCGGACAAATGCGCATTCGCCTGCCACGACAAGTCGGATTCCAACAACTACTACAATCTCGCGAAGTCGCTCGGCGTCACCACGCGCATCGACGTGCTGCGCAGCGCAACCCAGCAATTGATGGATACTGCCAAGAGTACGGCCACGTTTTCGAACCAGTTCCGCATGGCCATCTACACCTTCGGAGCGGCAGCCGAAAAACCCGGCCTGACCAAGATCCAGTCGCTGACCAAGAATCTTTCGACGGCGAAGACCTCGGCTGGCGCGATCGACCTGATGACGGTGCCCTACCAGAACTACGCCGGCGATACCGACACGAATTTCCCGGATGTGCTGGACAAGATGAAAGATGAGATTCCAAAGCCGGGAGATGGGTCCAAGTCTTCGAAGGCGCTCAAGTACCTGTTCTTCGTGTCGGACGGCGTCGGTGACCGCGTCAACGGCTCGCCCGGCTGCGCGCGGCCGGTGACCAACAGCAGCGATCCGGAAACCGGCAAGAGCTACACCCGCTGTCAGGAGCCGCTTGACCCCTCGTGGTGCGAGGACATCAAGAAGAACAACGTGAAGATCGCCGTGCTCTACACCACGTACCTGCCGCTGCCGACCAACGCCTGGTACAACAGCTGGATCAAACCGTTCGAGAGCCAGATCGCCTCGAACATGCAGAGCTGCGCATCGTCGGGACTCTACTTCGAGGTCGGGCCCAATCAGGGCATTTCCGAAGCGATGAACGCGCTCTTCCAGAAAGCGATCGCAATGGCGCGCCTCACCAAGTGAGACGATCGCGCGGCAGCCGAAGGGCGCCGCATGGTTAACCAGCGGTGACCGGAACGGCTCGGAAAGTAAGCAAGTGACTCAACGGAATCTAAAAGTCTCCGTGGCAATCTGCCGGAAGTTCAAAAGCCAGGATTAGTGCCATGTCGCTCCTCCGTTTCTGCCAAGACCGCCGCGGTGGCGTCGCGCCGATGTTCGCGATCGCTATCATTCCGGTATTCGGTCTGGTCGGCGCAGCGGTCGACTACAGCCGCGCCAGTTCGATCCGCGCCGGCATGCAGTCCGCGATCGACGCGACCGCATTGGCGATGGCGAAGCTCGCGCCGACGCTGACGAAGGCCGAGCTGGACCAGAAGACGAACGACTATTTCAAGGCGATGTTCAATCATCCCGAGGCGAAGAACCTGGTGATCACGCCGAACTACACCACCGCCGGCGGCTCGCAGCTCAACGTTTCCGTCTCGGGCTCGATGGACACATCGTTCATGAGGCTCATGGGCTTCTCGAGCCTGAACATCGGCAGCAATTCAACGGTGAAGTGGGGCAACAGCCGTCTGCGTGTTGCGCTCGCGCTCGACAACACCGGCTCGATGAACGACGACGGCAAGATGGCCGCGCTCAAGACCGCAACCAACAACTTGCTGACGCAGCTCAAGAACGCCGCCACCAACAGCGCTGATGTCTATGTGTCGATCATTCCGTTCAGCAAGGACGTCAACGTCGGCAGCGGCAATTTCGGTGCGAGCTGGATCGATTGGACCGCCTGGAATGAAGTGAACGGCAGCTGCAGCAACTCGTGGTACAAGAACAAGACCGATTGTCAGAACGCCAACAGGACCTGGACCACCGCCAACCACAACACCTGGAATGGCTGCGTCGTCGACCGCGGGCGTTCCAGCGGTCCGCATTCGAACAACTACGATACCAATGTGACGCCGCCCGGCAGCAGCAACTCCACCAAGTTCTCTGCTGAACAGTACGATTCGTGTCCGCAGGCCGTGCTGCCGCTGACCAACACCTGGAGCACGATGACGACGCTGGTCAACAACATGACCCCGGACGGCAACACCAACCAGGCAATCGGGCTCGCCCATGCCTGGATGTCGCTGGTCGGCGGCGGCCCCTATCCGACGCCTCCGGCAAAGGACACGAACTATACGTATAGTGACGTGATCATCCTGCTCACCGACGGCTTGAATACGCAAAATCGCTGGTACACGGACCAATCGTCGATCGATGCCCGAGAGCAGATGACCTGCGACCACATCAACGCCGCCAACATCAACCTCTATACGATCCAGGTGAACACCGGCGGCGATGCGGTCTCCACCTTGCTGAAGAATTGCGCCGGCACTGCGCCCGCTCCCAATGTGCTGCGCAAATATCCCGATCCGGACAAGAATTTCGTGGTGACGAGCTCAAGCGGGATCGGAACAGTGTTCAACCAGATCGGCACCAACCTCTCGAAGCTGCGCATCGCCAAGTAAGGAAAGCCGATCCGCGAATTCAAAAGCCCGGCTTCGGCCGGGCTTTTCTTTGGGACCGCTAACTTGCCGCGGGTGTGGAACTTTGTGTTGCAGCGCCCGTTCATGGGGCATGCAACAAAAAGCAGGGCTACCCAAGACCACGGACTGGTTTGACAGCTTCGCCCGCAAGACGTCCCTGTGGTGCGGCAAGCCCGTCGTGTTTCTCGCGGCGGTCTTGATCGTGGTCGTCTGGGCGGTCACGGGACCGATCTTCGGCTTCAGCGACACCTGGCAGCTCGTGATCAATACCGGCACCACCATCGTCACGTTCCTGATGGTCTTCCTGATTCAGAACACGCAGAACCGGGACAGCCTCGCCGTCCAGGTCAAGCTCGCCGACCTCATCATTGCGGTCGGGGGCGCGCACAATAAGCTCGCCAACGCCGAGGAGCTCTCCGAGGAAGAGCTTGAGAAGCTCCACGAAGACTACCGGAAGCAGGCGTCTATCGCCGCGGAGGCGCTCGAGAGCCGCCGCGATCGCAAGAAGCCCAAGGCTGCGAGCCGAAAAAAGGCGCCGGCGGAGAGCTAGTCGTCCTGCTTCTTCTCGACCTCGTCCGCAAACGCGTTCTTCAGCAGACCATCGATGCCGTCCTTCAGACCATCGAGATAGGCGCGCGCTTCCATCAGATTGTTCGCGCTGCGCTTGATCGTTTCCGTCGCAAAGATCGCTATCGCGCCGGCGACATGTGCCGGATCCTCCTCGGGCGCCACCTTGGCAAGCTTGCGCGCGATCGTCTCGGCGCGCGACATTTCGCGAACCTCGGCTCGCTTTTGGCTTCCGGATTTCTTCGAGGGCACTGGCGCCTGCCTTCCTTGCGGGGCGCTCACTGCGCCGGACTTTGATAAACAGCCGATTGTACTCGGCTGTTCCACAGGTCCCCAGGCCCGCGCCTTACACGGCCGAATGCAAAAGGCCCGGCCAATGGCCGGGCCTTCCGTTTTGCTGTTTCGCCGCCGAATTACTTGGTCGGGGCGACCTTGGCGATAAAGCCCTCGAACGGCTTGTAGGTCTCTTTGGCAAGGTCGGTGTAGAGCTCGCCGAGCTTGGTCGCCTCGGCGACGAAGCCCTCGTAGGCGGTCTTCACGTAGTCGCTCTGCACCTCGATCGCCTTCTCCAGCGTCTTGGCGCCGAAGAGCTGCTCGAGCGCCGCGCTGCCGTCCTCGAAGGACTTCTTGGAATAGTCGGCGACCTCGGTCGCGATCGCCTGCCAGCCCTTCGACACGGTGCCGAACTGCTTCATCGCGACATCGACGTTGTCTTTGCCAAGCTTTTGAATCTCTTCGAAATTCTTGAGCATGAGTCACCTCTTGCGGCCCGCCGCGCTTCGCATCAGGCCCGGTTCGTGTGGAGTTGCGGCTACCGGTGAAACTGTCCCCAGCGGCTCAACGCGAAATATATACCGCACTGCAACATTGCGCAAGGGAAATTTTGCACTGCAATAATTTGACCCGAAAGCCAGCGGTCGTGGGGCAGGCGCAGAGCAACCGCTTAACCGTTTGGCAACGACGTTCCCCCTACGGTTGGCGTCCGTGCCGCGGCCATGCGGCGGGGCCCGTTTGGCCTGTGATTGTATCGCTCTAGGCGCCTCCCTCGGTTCCAGGCGGCTGACGGCGAGGCCGATTGCGGGAATCGGGCGAACAGGGAAACGTCGGGGGCACACGCCTCCTGCGTGTGAGACGGGGACAAACGAATGCTCCGCGGAATCCGGCCGGTGCACGGCCTGCGTTTTGGACTCTGCACCCTGGCCGCCGCCGTGGGGCTCGCCGCCATCACCACCGATCCGGCCGATGCGCGCTCGCGGCGCGGCAAGCGCCATCACCATGCGCGCGTCGTCGCCTACACGCCGCCGTACGCGGACATCGTGGTGGATGCGAACTCAGGGCACCTGCTGCACGGGACCAACACGGACGCGCTGCGCCATCCGGCCTCGCTCACCAAGATCATGACGCTCTACCTGCTGTTCGAGCAGATGGAGGCTGGAAAATTCCGGCTCGACTCACGGCTCGAAGTCTCCCAGCACGCGTCGCAGCAGGCGCCCTCGAAACTCGGGCTGCAGCCCGGGCAGACCATTGCGGTCGAAGACGCCATCCGCGCGCTGGTCACCAAGTCGGCGAACGACGTGGCCGTGGTCGTCGCCGAAGCGGTCGGCGGCGACGAGGAGACCTTTGCGCGCATGATGACGCGCAAGGCGCGTGCGCTCGGCATGGGCCGCACCGTCTATGCCAATGCGTCCGGCCTGCCCGACCCGGACCAGATCACCACCGCGCGCGATCAGGCCACCCTCGGCCGCGCCATCCAGGACCGCTTCCCACGCGAGTACCGCTATTTCGCGACGCCCGTCTTCGTCTATCGCGGCTGGGCGATGCGCAACCACAACAAGCTGCTCGGCCGCGTACCGGGCCTCGACGGCATCAAGACCGGCTACACACGCAATAGCGGCTTCAACCTCATCTCCTCGGTGCGGCGCGGGCCGCGCCACATCGTGGCGGTGGTGCTCGGC
>JBAVXH010000264.1:0-17872 GCA_049698215.1 Xanthobacteraceae bacterium
GTGCCGGTCGCCCAGACCTTGCGGTAGAAATCCGCAAGCCCGCGCGGGCTCTCTCCCGCCACGCCGACGATTGCGTCGCCGCGCCGGATGCCGGCCTTTTCGCCAGGCCCGCCGGGCGTGACCCGTGAAATCACGAGCCGCCCGCGCACTTCGTCCGCCGCAACGCCGAGCCACGGACGGCCCGGTCCCGCGACATGCCCGTCGGCGATGAGATCGCCTAGGATCGGCGGCAGCTTCTCGACCGGCACGAACATGTTGCCCGGCTTGCCGCTGCCGTCGCCGCCGGCGTCGCCGACGATCAGCGAGCCAACGCCAAGGAGCTTGCCCTCGCGCGAGATCAGCGCGGCACCGCTCCAGTTCGGGTACGGCGGCGTCGTGAAGATCGCCTCGTCGAGCAGGTATTCCCAGTTGCCGGCGAACTCGCGTTTTGCCGCGATATAGGCCGGGCCCACTGAACTCGTACCGCCGTGGCTTGCGATGAGCACCGGGTCATTCGGCTTCACATCCGCCGAGCGGCCAAACGACAGCGGCTTGATCTTCAAGGGCTCGATGGTCTTGAGGATGCCGAAGCCGGTTTCATGATCGTATCCGACCACGGTCGCCGGCACGGTGCGGCCCGCATTGGTGCGTACTTCCGCAGCATGCGCCTCAACCATCAGGTAGCCGATGGTGAGGATCAGCCCGTCTTCGTCGATGACGACGCCGGAGCCTTCGCGCTCGCGCCCAAGCGACTGCACGGTTTGCCCGTCTGGCGCGATGGTGGTCTTGATCTGCACCACCGCGGCAACGAGCTCTTCCAAGGTGGCGGCGCCGGCAGGTTGCGCAAGGATCGCAAACGCAGCGATCACGAGACCAAATGCGACACGGCAGGCGTTCCGCATGACAGCTCCTCGTGGCGGCGATGTCGAATCCCGGACGCAATGGCCATGCTAGCGTAAAGTCCCGCAAACGCACTAGTGTGGCGGTTCAGAAGTCCGCAACAGACTTGCGGCGAGTCCACAATGCGGACTTCTGAACCTAAGCCACACTAGAACCAATACGTCGCTAGTGTCCTTTCGATTCCGAAGTTCGCACACGAGGGTGCTGCACGATGAGACGAACTTCGGAATCGGGACACTAGCCGCACGCTGCCCCATGTCCTTGAGGCAGGCCTGTCCGCTCCGCTACACTGGTCGTTTCCCGGCGCGCGTTCGGCGCATGCCGCTTAAGGGGCTGAAATGCTAACAAAAAACCCAAGCCGCCACTCGCGTCCGACCTTCACGGACCAGGAGGCCCTGCTGTTTCACAGCCAAGGCCGCCCGGGCAAGCTCGAGGTCGTCGCCACCAAGCCGATGGCGACGCAGCGCGACCTCTCGCTCGCCTATTCGCCCGGCGTGGCGGTCCCGGTGCTCGCCATCGCAGAGGATGAGAGCAAGGCATACGACTACACGACCAAAGGCAACTTCGTTGCCGTGATCACCAACGGCACCGCGATCCTCGGCCTCGGCAATCGCGGCGCACTCGCCGCAAAGCCCGTGATGGAAGGCAAAGCGGTGCTGTTCAAGCGCTTCGCCGACATCGACTCGATCGACCTCGAGGTGAACACCGAGGATCCGGACCAATTCATCAATTCGATCCGCTATCTCGGCAAGGGCTGGGGCGGCATCAACCTCGAAGACATCAAGGCTCCGGAGTGCTTCATCATCGAGCAGCGCTTGCAGGAGCTGCTCGACATCCCGGTGTTCCATGACGACCAGCACGGCACCGCCATCATCGCGGCGGCGGGCCTGATCAACGCGCTGCACCTGACCGGCCGCGACATCAAGGAAACCAGGCTGGTGGTGAACGGCGCGGGCGCGAGCGGCATCGCCTGCACGGAGTTGCTCAAATCGCTCGGTCTGCACCCGAACAACGTGATCCTCTGCGACACCAAGGGCGTGATCTATCAGGGCCGCACCGCGGGCATGAACCAGTGGAAGTCTGCGCACGCGGTCGTAACCAAGGCACGCACGCTGCAAGAAGCCTTCGAGGGCGCGGATGTGGCTTTCGGTCTGTCACAGAAAGGCGCCTTCACCATCGACATGGTGAAGTCGATGGCGGCAAAGCCGATCATCTTTGCGATGGCGAACCCCGATCCGGAGATCACCGTCGAGGAGGTCGCGCAGGTCCGCTCCGACGCCATCATGGCGACCGGCCGTTCGGACTATCCGAACCAGGTCAACAACGTCCTCGGCTTCCCGTTTCTGTTCCGCGGCGCGCTTGATGTGCGCGCCAGCGCGATCAACATGGAGATGAAGATCGCCGCCGCGCAGGCGCTCGCCGCGCTCGCGCGCGAGGATGTGCCGGACGATGTCGCGGCGGTTTACGGCACACGGCTGAAGTTCGGCCCGGAGTACATCATTCCGACGCCGTTCGACCCGCGGCTCATTTCCTATGTGCCGCCGGCGGTCGCCAAGGCCGCCATGGACACCGGCGTCGCGCGCAAGCCCATCGTCGACATGGAGGCATACCGGCAGGCGTTGCGCACGCGACGCGATCCAGTCGCGGGCGTGCTGTCGCGGGTGCACGAGCGGCTGCGGCGCCAGCCCAAGCGCGTCGTCTTTGCCGAAGGCGAGGAAGAGCAGGTCATCCGTGCGGCGGCCGCCTTCGTCGAGCAGGAACTCGGCACTGCGCTCCTGGTCGGCCGCGAGGATCGCGTCCGCGACACCGCCAGCAATGCCGGGATCGCGCTTGAAGAGGGCATTTCCATCGTCAACGCGCGGCTGTCGCGCCGCAATCCCGAATATGCGGCCTATCTCTACGAGCGGCTGCAGCGTCGCGGCTACCTGATCCGCGACTGCCAGCGCATGGTGAACCAGGACCGCAACACGTTTGCGGCCTGCATGGTGGCGATGAACGACGCCGACGCGATGGTGACCGGCGTCACGCGCAATTTCTCGGTCGCGCTCCAGGAGGTGCAGCGCGTAATCGACGCCAAACCGGGTCACCGCGTGATCGGCGTCTCCCTGGTGCTGGCGCGCGGGCGCACCGTACTGGTTGCCGATACGGCAGTCACCGAGATGCCGGACGGCAAGGACATCGCCGAAATCGCCGTCGAGGCGGCAGCGGTCGCGCGCAAGCTCGGCTACGAGCCGCGCGTCGCACTCCTGTCGTTCTCGACGTTCGGCCATCCGCCCGGCGAGCGTGCCGCCAAGGTGCAGGAGGCTGTGCGCATCCTCGATCAGCAGCGCGTCGATTTCGAATACGACGGCGAGATGGCGGCGGACGTTGCGCTCAATCCGGACCTGATGGCAGCCTACCCGTTCTGCCGCCTCTCCGGCCCCGCCAACGTGCTGGTGATGCCTGCGTTCCACTCGGCGGCGATCTCGACCAAGATGCTGCAGGAACTGGGCGGTGCGACCGTGATCGGTCCACTGCTGGTCGGGCTCGACAATTCGGTGCAGATCGTCAATTTGTCCTCGAAGGACACGGATCTGGTCAACATGGCCGCGCTCGCGGCCTATAACGTGAGCGGATAAGGTCAATGGCAGCGAAGAAACTCTCCGGCGTCATCGCCGCCGTCGCAACCGCGGTTGACGAGAGCGGCGCGCCGGATGCCGCACGCTCGGTCAAGCTCGCACGCTTTCTGCTCGATACCGGCTGCGACGGCCTCAACGTGCTCGGCACCACCGGCGAAGCGACGTCGTTTGCGCTGGAGCAGCGCAAGGCCGTGATGACGGCCTACAGGGATGCAGGCTTGCCGATGGACCGGCTGATGGTCGGGAGCGGTGCGGCTGCGACGTCAGACGCCATCGCGCTGACGCGGCATGCGGCCGAGCTTGGGTTCGCGGGTGCGCTCGTGCTGCCGCCCTTCTATTATAAGGGCGTCCCAGATGACGGCCTTGCCGCCTATGTGGCGGCGATCGTGCAGGCGACGAGCGCAAAGCCGATCCCGATCTATCTCTATCACTTCCCCTCGCAGTCCGGCCTGCCCTGGCATGTGAAGCTGATCGCGCGGCTTCTCGAAGCGCATAAGGATCGCATCGTCGGGCTGAAGGATTCCTCCGGCGACATGGCCTACGCGCGGGAGACGGCCGGCGTTGCGAAAGGCTTTGACGTGTTCCCGTCAACGGAAGCCTGCCTCTTGGAGGCACGAAGCGGCATTTTCGCCGGCTGCATCTCGGCGACCGCCAACCTGAATGCCGATCTCTGCCAGCGCGCCTGGGCGACGGGCGACGCGGGCGCGCTCGACACCGCAGTGACGATCCGTAAGTTGTTCGACGGCAAGCCGCTCGTCTCGGGCGTCAAGTCGACGCTCGCCCACATTCATGGCGATGCGGGCTGGGCGCGCGTTGCCCTGCCGCTCGCACCGTTCACGGCCGCCGACAAGGCCGGGGCGAATGCGGGCTATGACGCGGCGCGGGCGAGAAAAGTGGCCTGACAGGCCCCTCTCCGGCCGTTGACGCTCTACCGGCAGGCCTTTATAAGCCTGCCCCAACCGGCGGCGAGCTTTCGCCGCCCCTTGTTTTTCAGCACTTGAAAGCCGGCCGCATTGGCGGCCCGCAGTCCGGACAGAACATCGATGGCCAACACATCTTCCGCCCGCAAAGCCACGCGCGTGATCGCGCGTCGAACCGACATCAACACGGCGCGCCGCTCGCGCATGCGCACCTCCGTTCGCAAGGTCGAGGAGGCGATCGCCTCCGGCGACAAGGCGGCGGCGGCGGCGGCACTCAAAACGGCAGCCCCCGAGATCATGCGCGCCGCCCAGAAGGGCGTGATCCATCGCAACACGGCGAACCGGAAGGTTTCCCGCCTGGCGCATGGCGTCGCCAAGCTCGGCAAATAGTCTTACGCAGTTCTGCTGATCGAACGCCGGCCAAAGGGCCGGCGTTTTCATTGGTGTTCGGGAAAAATTCGAATTGATTCAGACGCCGCGCTCAGGATGTGTCATACTCGCGGCCAGCGCGCCGCTGCGCTCGGAATGCTTTTGCGTGTGACGGCCGCGCAACAGCCGAGAAACCCTTGAGCCATGCGGGTAAGTGAAAAGCTACATGTGAAAAACGCGCAAGAAAACCACACATGTGACAATATCTTAACATCATAGTGACGACAGCGACTTGGATTCCTGCGTTCGCGTGGCTCATCGCGCGATTTTTTTTCGAGCGCTCCGCCGCCGTCACAATGCGCTTGTCGGTTTGTCCGATCCTGCTTCAAACGCACGAAGATTCAAACGCTTGCTGTTTGCAGCGTGAGACGCCTGCGTCACACCCGCGATTTTCTGACACGCGCAGCGCCTTCACGATGCGAGAAAGTATTGCACGCTGTCTTGTGACATGTATGCTCGCTCTCGCTCGCAGTTTTCCGCGGCAACATTCCTCGCCTCCGAACGTCTCATTGATGAGATGGGTCTCCGGCTTATTTGGGTCGGCGTCCGAAGGCTGTTGCGCGGCTGGACGGCAGCACCGGTCGAGAGGCCGTGGGGCAAGACAGGTTCGCGATGTCATCGTTCTGGTAGCTCGTACACGACAGCGCAAGGGATGAAACAACTATAGATAACCGGGCATCGCCAACGAGCGGTGACTTTTCAGGGGGCTACTGATGATCAACGCACCGGGATGGGCGTCTGATGCGATCACAGCGGCATCGTGCCATGCAGCGATGCGTTTGTATCTGAGAATTTCCGCGCTGCCAGACCGGCTGAGGATTTCAGCCAGTCGATCACAGGACGCGCCGCCCGGCTCGTAACGACCGGCCTCTCCTGCGTCCACCGTGCCTGCTTCGGCCGGCATCAATCTGGCTCCTTTCGATGTCTGGAAACGGCAATGTCAGCACCCGCCCTTGCGCACGATTCCGCTCGTCCTATCTCCGCGCCGGTCGCCCGGCCCGTCGAGCCGCGTGAGCGCCAACCCATGAGCCTGAACGACCAGGAACGATGGGCTCGCGTACAGGCCCGCTTGCGCGCCGCCGTTGGCGACGAAAATTTCAAGAGCTGGTTCGGCGCGATCGAGCATGACGCGACCAACGACGACGTCGTGCGGCTTTCGCTGCCGACGCGCTTTCTCAAGAGCTGGGTGCAATCCCACTACGCCGACAAGCTGCTCGCCTGCTGGAAGGCCGAATTGCCCTCGATCCGTCGCGTCGATCTGGTGCATCGCTCGGCTGTGCTGCGCGATGCGACCGTCAAGGTGAAGCCGAACGAGCGGATCGAGACGGTGCGCGACATCAAGAACGGCGCCGAGCGGGAGCTGCGCGCCACGCATCAGCCAGCGCAGGCCGCCCACGAGGCGCTCGGCGGCTCACCGCTCGATCCGCGGCTCGCGTTCGATACTTTCGTGGTTGGCCGCTCCAACACGCTCGCACACGCGGCCGCGAAGCAGGTCGCGCTGGCCCGGCGCGGCGAGCCTGTGATGTTCAACCCGCTTTACGTTCATGCAGGGGTCGGGCTCGGCAAGACGCACCTGCTGCAGGCGATCGCCTGGGCCGGCAACGGCATTGCGGATCGCAAGGTGCTCTACCTCACCGCCGAGAAGTTCATGTACGGGTTCGTGGCCGCGCTGAAGTCGCAGACCGCGCTCGCTTTCAAGGAAGCGTTGCGCGGCATCGATGTGCTGGTCATCGACGACCTGCAGTTCCTGCAGGGAAAATCCACCCAGGCCGAGTTCTGCCACACGCTCAATGCGCTGATTGACGGCGGCCGCCAGGTGGTGATCGCGGCCGATCGCCCGCCGAGCGATCTGGAAAGCCTCGACGACCGTGTACGCTCGCGGCTTGCCGGCGGCTTGGTCGTCGAGATGGGCTCGCTCGAGGAAGAGCTGCGGCTGGAAATCTTAAAAAGCCGGGCCGCGGCCGCGCGCGCGCATCATCCGGGCTTCGACGTGCCGGCTCCCGTGCTCGCCTTCATCGCCAAGCAGATCACCCATAACGGCCGGGATCTCGATGGCGCGCTCAACCGGCTCTTGGCGAGCAACAAGCTCACCGGCCTGCCGATTAACATGGACATGGCCGAGCGCGCGGTGCGCGACCTGATCCGCCCGCAGGAGCCCAAGCGCGTCAAGATCGAGGACATTCAGCGGATCGTGGCCCGGCAATACAATGTGAGCCGCGCGGACCTCCTCTCCTCCCGCCGTACCGCCAATGTGGTGCGCCCGCGCCAGATCGCGATGTACCTGGCGAAGACCCTGACGTTGCGTTCGCTACCCGAGATCGGGCGCCGTTTCGGCGGGCGTGACCACACCACCGTGCTGCACGCGGTGCGCAAGATCGAGAGCCTGGTCGGCAACGACAGTGCGCTGGCCGACGAGATCGAACTCCTGAAGCGGCTGTTGCAGGAATAAGGGTCAGAGCCGGCTTTTCCTTGGCGGTGGCCGGGCTGCGTCCCGGCCATCTGCGTCTTGAGGACAGCGTGGCTCCGTGTGGGAAAGTCGGCCCGGCACGCGTTCCGGCCTTGCCGAACGCGGTCCGGCACGCCAATTTCGGTGCCCGGCGCTTGCCGGAAGGCTTCCCGTGGGGTCGGACATGAAAGTGACCGTCGAGCGCGCCGCGCTCCTCAAATCGATCGGACACGTGCATCGCGTCGTGGAGCGGCGCAACACCATTCCGATTCTGGCGAACCTTCTGATCCGCGCCGAAAAGGGCAAGCTCGGGCTGAAGGCGACCGATCTCGACCTGGAAGTGGTCGAAAGCATTCCGGCCGAGGTGTCGCCTGGCGGGGCCACCACGGTGCCGGCGCACATGATCTACGACATCGTGCGCAAGCTGCCTGAAGGCGCGCAGATCGTGCTCGATTCCTCCGGCGACCGTGCCTCACTGACGATCCGCGCCGGCAAGTCGCGCTTCTCACTGCAAACCTTGCCGGAGAGCGATTTTCCCGATCTTGCCGCTGGCGAGATGACCCACAAGTTCTCGCTCGCCGCCAAGGATCTGAAACGCCTGATCGACAAGACCCAGTTCGCGATCTCGACGGAAGAGACGCGCTATTATCTCAACGGCATCTATCTGCATGTCGCAGGCGCCGCGAAGGCGCACAGGCTGCGCGCGGTCGCAACCGACGGCCATCGGCTGGCCCAAGCCGAGCTCGATGCGCCGAAGGGCGCGGACGGCATGCCCGGCATCATCGTGCCGCGCAAGACGGTCGGCGAGGTGCAGCGCCTGATCGAGGATCTCGACGCCGAAGTCATGATCGAGCTGTCGCAGACCAAGATCCGCTTCACGATCGGCGACGTGGTGCTCACATCGAAATTGATCGATGGCACCTTCCCGGACTACGGCCGCGTCATCCCGGCCGGAAACGACAAGACTTTGATGGTGGACAAGCCGGAATTCGCCGCAGCCGTCGACCGCGTCTCGACCGTGTCGAGCGAGCGCGGACGCGCCGTGAAGCTCGCGCTCTCAGCCGGGAAGCTGGTGCTCACCGTGACCAACCCGGACTCGGGTAGCGCTACGGAAGAGCTCGAAGTCGAGTACGACTCCGACCCGATCGATATCGGATTCAACTCGCGCTACCTGCTCGACATCACGGCGCAGATCGAAGGCGATGTGGCGGTGCTCAAGCTCGCCGATCCAGGCTCGCCCACGCTGATCCAGGACAAGGACTCAGGCAACGCACTCTACGTGCTTATGCCGATGCGGGTTTAGCGCTGTCCGGTTTGTCGTTCTGATTGGCAGCGCGCCTGCGGCGGCGCTTGCGCGCTGGACGGCCGGGCTTCAGATAACGCGCGACTTTTGTCGCTTCCGGTTCATAATCGGGAACCGGAGCCGCAAGACCCGTCACGGCGGAGGCCCAGAATTCGACGGTTTCGACCTGCTTGTGCAGCCGTTCGACAGAATCGGACAGCCGCTCTGCCAGGTTTTCCTGGAGGGTCTTGGGCATCTTGCTCCTCCCACCTGCGGCCTAATCCGTCATGATCCCATTCTCATGAGTGCAATCGTTTCTTGCCACATTCGTTCCCCTTGCGCGGCCGCTAGCGCGCCGACTTTCCATATGTCTTCAATATCTTATGGAACCATCCGGGTATCGGGACGCAGCGCTGCGGGAACCTCATGACCGCGGCACGCATTCGCAAGCTCAGTCTCACAAATTTCCGCAGCTATCGCGCTGCATCGCTTGCCGTTGACGCGCAGCTTGCCGTCCTCGTCGGGCCGAACGGGGCGGGCAAAACGAATCTGATCGAGGCGATTTCTTTCTTCGCCCCGGGGCGTGGCCTGCGCCGCGCCACACTCGACGAAGTCGCATTCTCCGAGGGCGATGGCTCCTGGGCCGTCGCGACCGAGCTCGAAGGCGCGCTCGGCCTCGCAACACTGGGAACCGGCATCGAGCCGCAACTCGCTGACGCTGAATCGACGCTGCGCAAATGCCGCATCGATGGCGAGCCGGTTCCCTCGGCCGCTGCATTCACCGATCACGTCAGTGCCGTCTGGATGACGCCGGCGATGGACGGGCTGTTCGCTGGGCCGGCCTCGGAGCGCCGGCGCTTCCTCGACCGGCTCGTGCTCGCGGTCGACGGCACGCATTCGAGCCGCGTCAACGCGCTGGAGCGTTCGCTACGCTCACGCAATCGCCTGCTCGAACAGCCGAATGCCGACACGCACTGGCTCGATGCGATCGAACACGAAACCGCGGAGGTCGCTGTTGCCGTCGCGGCCGCGCGCGCCGAGACGGTGCGGCGCCTGGCGGCTGCACTCGCCCGCGATCGCGATCCCGCTTCGCCCTTTCCGTGGGCTGGTGTCGCGCTCGATGGATGGATCGAGAACGCGCTGATGGAGTTGCCGGCAACCGAGGTGGAGGACCGCTACCGCGCCACCCTGCGCGAGAATCGCGCGCGCGATGCCGCCGCGGGGCGGACAACTGATGGCCCGCATCTCACCGACCTCGAGGTGCTGTACGGGCCCAAGGGAATTGCGGCCGCGCTCGCCTCAACCGGCGAGCAGAAGGCGCTGCTGATTGGTCTCGTACTCGCGCATGCGGGGCTCGTCGCCGAGATGACGCAACACGCGCCGCTGCTGCTGCTCGATGAGGTCGTCGCCCATCTCGATCCCACCCGCCGCGCAGCCCTCTACGATGCCCTGACCGTACTCGACGCACAGGTCTGGATGACCGGCGCCGATCCGGCGCCGTTTGTGGCGGTCGCTTCGCGCGCGCAGACCTTCGAGGTGGGCCCCGGTCGGGTTACGCCCGAGCAGTAGGGCAACTTCATACGCATTCATCCGAATATCGTGACCACACGGCGCGCGGTACAGACACTGCCGTCTCCTCCGACGTGGGGCTTCTGGGGGGTTGCGGATCCCGGCCTTGAGCGCAAGCTCGGCCGGGATTTCGTTTTTGGCTAGAGCATGATCCCGAAAAGTGGGAACCGGTTTTCGGAAAAGATCATGCTCAAACAAAAAGCTAGAGCCCGACTCCGATTCAACCAAGAACGATAGGGCTCTAAGACGAAATGCAGTGCCCTGGCGTCATCGCAAGGAGCGCAAGCGACGAAGCAATCCAGCTCTCTCAAGCACTGGATTGCTTCGTTTCGCTCGCAATGACGGGAGGATTATCACATCCTAATACGTGCGCCGGTATTTGCGCTTGCCGCTGGCGCGCGACTCCACGAACGGCGGCGGCATCACGTTCTGCTGGCAATAGCCGCCTGCGCCGCTGACCGTCGCCTGACACTGCTGCCACGTCTTGAAGCCGCAGTTGGAGGTGTAGGCATTGTAGCGCGCGCACCATGGATAGTAGGTCCCTGCGCGCTCGCCTGGTGCGTGAAGCTCAACGTCGCCGCGATCACGGCGAATGCTGCAAGTGTGCGCATGCTGTTCTCCCGGATGGCTGCCCCGACGGTCGGAGCGTATTCGCGACAGCAAATCACGGGCCGGCGATTCCGTTCACACACGTCTTGGTGAGAGCGGTCGCGGCCGCTTTGCGGGTACCAGAACCAGCTTTCCGAGGTCATCCGCGACGTCGATTCGGACCCCGTGCCAAGCGCCCGAAATCGGCCCTGAATAACCGCAATTTTATATTTTAAAACAATATCTTAGGGGCCTTCACTTTACCCTATACGGTACCCATATTTCGTGGCACACCACACTCACGATTCTCAGCATTTTGAGCGATCGATTCGAAGGTCCACGCATGGCCGAAGCGGCCCGTCAGACAGCCCCCGAGAACAACCGCGCAGTCGGTGATTACGACGCAGAATCCATCAAGGTCCTGAAGGGCCTCGATGCGGTGCGCAAGCGCCCGGGCATGTACATCGGTGACACCGACGACGGCTCGGGCCTGCATCACATGGTCTACGAGGTCGTCGACAACGCGATCGACGAAGCCCTGGCCGGCCACGCCACGCAGGTGATCGTCACACTCAATCCCGACGGCTCCTGCACGGTCATCGACGACGGCCGCGGCATCCCGACCGACATCCACAAGGAAGAGGGCGTGTCGGCGGCTGAAGTGATCATGACCCAGCTGCACGCCGGCGGGAAGTTCGACCAGAACTCCTACAAGGTGTCCGGCGGCCTGCACGGCGTCGGCGTCTCGGTCGTGAACGCGCTGTCGAAATGGCTGCGCTTGACGATCTGGCGCAGCGGCAAGGAATACTTCATGGAATTCGCGGACGGCGACCCGGTGGCGCCGCTCGCGGTGGTGGGCGATGCGGGCGACAAGCGCGGCACCGAAGTGACGTTCCTGCCGTCGACCGACACCTTCACGATGGTCGAGTTCGATTTCGCGACGCTGGAGCACCGTCTGCGTGAGCTCGCGTTCCTCAACTCCGGCGTCACCGTGGTGCTGTCCGACAAGCGCCATGCGGTCGAGAAGCGCGAGGAGATGCGCTACCAGGGCGGCGTCGAGGAATTCGTCAAGTATCTCGATCGCAACAAGACGCCGCTGGTGCCGAAGCCGATCGTCATCAAGGCCGAGCGGCAGGGCGTCGGGGTCGAGTGTGCGCTGTGGTGGAACGACGGCTACCACGAGAACGTACTCTGCTTCACCAACAACATCCCGCAGCGCGACGGTGGGACGCATCTTGCGGGCTTCCGTGGCGCGCTCACGCGCCAGGTGACCGGCTATGCCGAGAAGGCGCCGAGCGGACGCAAGGAGAAGGTCGACCTCACCGGCGACGATTGCCGCGAGGGCCTGACCGCCGTGCTCTCCATCAAGGTCGCGGATCCGAAGTTCTCGTCGCAGACCAAGGACAAGCTCGTCTCATCCGAAGTCCGGCCGGTGGTGGAGGGCGTCATCAATGACGTGCTCAACGCCTGGCTCGAAGAGCATCCCACGGAAGCGAAGACCATCGTCGGCAAGGTGGTGGAGGCCGCCGCCGCGCGCGAAGCCGCGCGCAAGGCGCGCGAGCTCACGCGCCGCAAGGGTATCGATGTGACATCCCTGCCCGGCAAGCTTGCCGACTGCCAGGAACGCGATCCCGCCAAGGCTGAATTGCTGATCGTCGAGGGCGACTCGGCGGGCGGCTCGGCCAAGATGGGACGCGACCGCGCCTTTCAAGCGGTGCTGCCGCTGCGCGGCAAAATCCTCAACGTCGAGCGCGTGCGCCTCGAAAAGATGCTGTCGTCGGAGCAGATCGGGACGCTCATCATGGCGCTCGGCACCGGAATCAGCGACGAGTTCAGCGCCGACAAGTCGCGCTATCACAAGATCATCATCATGACCGACGCGGACGTCGACGGCTCGCACATCCGCACGCTGCTGCTGACGTTCTTCTATCGCCAGATGCGCGACCTGATCGACCGCGGCTACATCTACATCGCGCAGGCGCCGCTCTACAAAGTGAGCCGCGGCAAGTCCGAGCAGTACCTGAAGAATGAACACGCGCTCGAAGACTTCCTGACCGATTCCGGCATCGAGGACGCGGTGTTCCGCCCCCATTCGGGAGACGAACGCGCGGCCGCAGACCTCAAAGCGATCGTCGAGGAGGCCCGCGCGATCCGTAACGTGCTCGCCGGGCTGCACAGCCGCTATAACCGCAAGGTGGTGGAGCAGGCGGCAATCGCCGGCGTGCTTACGCCCTCCGTGCACGGCGATGCCCCGAAGGCGCTGGCGGCAGCGCAATACATCGCGCGCCGGCTCGATGCGTTGAGCGAGGAGACTGAGCGCGGCTGGGAAGGCACCTTCGCCGAGGGCGAGGGCTTCCGCTTCGAGCGCACCGTGCGGGGCGTGAAGGAAGTCACCTTCATCGACGCTGCGCTGCTCGGCTCAGCGGACGCGCGCAAGCTCGACGAGCATGCGGCGAACCTGCAGGACATCTACGCGCGCCCCGGCGTGCTGCGCCGCAAGGGCGAGGACATCTCGATCCATGGCCCGGTTGGATTGTTCGATGCCGTGATGGCGGCGGGCCGCAAGGGCATCTCGCTGCAGCGCTACAAGGGCCTCGGCGAGATGAACCCGCAGCAGCTCTGGGAGACCACGCTCGACGTCAACGCACGCTCGCTGTTGCAGGTGAAGGTCAAGGAGGTCGACGAGGCGAACGTCCTGTTCGACCAGCTGATGGGCGACGTGGTCGAGCCGCGCCGCAACTTCATCCAGGAGAATGCGCTCGCGGCGTCAGTCGACGCCTAGAGCCCTATCGTTCTTGGTTGAATCGGAGTCGGGCTCCAGCTTTTTGTTTGAGCATGATCTTTTCCGAAAACCGGTACCCACTTTTCGGAATCATGCTCTAGCGCGGTCAAGGCGCAAGAATCTTGCGGGCTGCCGCAAGATCATCCTTGTCGAGGAACCTGAGCGCGTCGGAGAGCCGGGGCGGCTTCTCGTCATCGTCCGGCCGCGCCAGCGCCTCGATGATCTCGCTGATGGTCGGATGCGGTTTCTGGCCGATCCGTTCCAGCCCTTTCTTGAGCACGCCATCCATGATCTCGAATCCCAGCGCATGGTAGCTCTCGAACTGGGACTCGCTGAAGAACTGATCGGCCGTGCTCTCGTGCGGAAATGCCGCGTTGGCGGTCGCGTAGGCGACGACGCCCGCGCTCTCGGTCCCGTGGTAGCCGGGCTTGATGTAGAGGATGTAGCCGTTCTCTGAACTTTGGGCGCCACCCGGCGCGGTCTGGTAGTCGATCTCGCCGATCGCGTAGTAGGCGCCCTTGATCACGCTGTTGTCCTTTGACCGCTTCTTGAGTGTGCGCAATCCGCCGAAGCTGATGTAAACGCCGAGATCGATTGCAACCTTGCGCACCGCATTGCCGAGGTCTTCGAAAGAAAAATCGGGATCACATCCGGCATCGCTCAGCACGATGTAGCGGCAACGGCGGCGGATCATTTCGTAGAGCGCGAGATTTTCGAAGTGGCCGCCATCCGAGAGATAGACGTAGTCGCTTTCGTCCGTGGTCAATCCGAACATTTCCATGACGAAGGGCTTGATCGCGTGGGAAGGCCCTTGTTCGCCGTAGGTTGCGTCGCCGTGACGCCCCGGATTGCCGAGCCACCAGCCGAGCCGCACGTTGAACAGCGTAAGCATGAGTGTCACGAGCGGCGATGAGTTGTAACCCATGCTCGGGCTGGCCGCCGCGCCGGAGATCGCGAGCGCCGTTCCAAGCGAAATGCCGCCTCCCTCCATGTCGGCGTATTCCTTGGTCTCGCGAAACCCGAGGCCGCTCGCGGCCGATCCGCAATGCAAGGGGGTGACGATGAACGGTTCCGCCTTGCGCTCCTGCCAGGCGAGCCGTTTGGAGTTTACGATGTTGAGCGCGATATTGATGACATGAAACGGCTGCCAGCCTCGCTTGTCGGCCGTCCATACCCGGTGCATCCGGATATTGTCGTCCTCGTCGAATCCCGTGAAGGGGTTGGGCGCACGTTTGGGATTGGAGGCTCCGAGAAATCCGCGAATGAGCCGGTTGCGATAAACCGAATGGGCCGAGAAGCGATTGATGTTCACGCCGCGCCAAGCGAAGAACGCCACAATCAGCACCACCGTCACGCCAATGCCGAGCCAGTGGACATCCTGCCAGCGGTCGAGCGGGGCGCGCCCCTCGGCCGCGAGTGCCTGATTGAATGCCGCTAAGGTTGGGTCGACCGTCATCAGCGCGGTGTAGATGAGCCCGCGCTCGAACATCAGGTGATCCATCACGACGGATACGCCGATGACGAGCAGGATGAGGAACACGATTGCCCCGAGCGGCAGCGACCAATTCGTCCAGGATGCCGGCTTGGCATCGGCCTCGGGCGAGGTCTTGGTGCTCTTGCCCAGCACCGTGCTGAAGAGGCCCGATGCAGCCGCAAGGATTGCGCTGCTGTATTTCGCCGAGGCATATTCGCCGACGAGCCAGAACACGAACTCGCCCGCGACGAGCACGAGAAACGTCGCGACAAACCAGCCAAAAGCCACGACGCCAAACCAGCCGGTCGAGCGGCCGAACCATTCGCGATCGCTGTCCGAGTACGGTTGCCAGCTCGTCAGGCCAACAAAGACCATCTCCGCGATGAGTTGCGCCATGATGATCCAGGGCACGCCATAGATGAACGCCAGAAGAAAAACCGCGCTCGCGTGATCAACGTTGGCGTTCCCGATCAGAAGCCATACCCAGGAGTTACCCGTTGCGTCTGTCTCAATGCTGCGTGCGATGACGTGAATGCCGACGCCGATTATCGCGCCGTAGACGCCGCCGGCAGCCACCCAAGACACGAAGTCCTGCGCCCAGTAGAGGCCACGCCTTGTGTCGACTCGCCCGCTCGCCGCGTCCCGGCATGGAACCCAGGTTTTGGGTGGCCAGGCCAGGATCCACGCCAGCGCGTAAATCGCCACGCCAGCCACCAACGAAACGGCTGCAGCCTTGAACAAACCCCACTCGGCGAGTTTGGGGCCGCGCATCAGCAGATAAATCGAAATCAGCAACGCAGCCAGCACGGCGGGAATCAGGCAATGCCAGATGAATTTCGCCTCGTCGCCGCCGGAGCGCACGCGCGCTGTCTCGTTGTGGTGCGGATCCCGCATGCCGGCGGGATAGTTGTGCCGGCCAAGGGCCTCGGATGCTCCGCTTTTGATCGTGCGTGGGTCGCGGCTGGGACGATTGAGGAGCGCAAATCGCAGCGCGATGACCATTGCGATCAAGCCCGCGATAATGAAGAAGCGCGGGAAGTCCACCCGCAACAGCGAACCCCAGAATGCCGCGACCGCCGCGATCTTCACCGCGAACAGCGCGAGGCACAGCGCCGGCAGGATGACGAGCCAGTTCAGCATCAGATTGCGAACGTAGAGCGCGACGGCGGCCCAGGTGTCGGCGGAAAACAGGCCTGTTCTGGGCGTCAGGTAGTTGCTGTAGGAGCGCAGCCAGGCGATCTCGGAAGGCTCTTCATCCGGATATGGCCGCCAGCCCTTGAGGGTCGTCCAGACCTCCGGAAATCCGGCGCGCGCGATCCAGGCGGACAACCAGCTGGCGATGTAGCCGCCGCCCGAGACGGTGGACAAATAATTGAATTGGCAAAGCAGCGATTGATCTTCCGCCGGCGCCTGCTGATTGGGAGCGGGTCGTGGATGCACCGCGAGCGCCTCGATCACGCCGAGCGCAAAGGAGGCGCTGCGGATACCGCCGCCGGACAGGCACAGCGCGGTCGAGCGCCTCCCGTGCAGGGCGCGGCAAAGAGCCTCGCCGCCAACGTCATCTCCGACAGGCGGCTTGTCTGGATGAACCGCATTGGTTTCGGCGCGTAGCGCGGTTTCGGTATCGAAAAGTTTGGGTATGGAATCGAGTGGCGACATGGATTCCCCAACACGCCTCTTCCCAGTATCGAGCCAAGCCGAGCGGAGTTCAACCAGAGTGGAAAGTGACCCAATATGGGAAGGCGACTTGCTCTTGAGGCTCGCCAAAGGCGGCTCTATGTGGTGGTGTCCCGGATCAATCCAATTCAGGAAACTTTCATGTCTCTCTCGATGTCCACCGTTGCGACGCAATCGTTTCTCCAGACCTTGACCGCACTGTCGAAAATTCTCGACAAGGCCGCGGCGCACTGCGCGGCGAAAAAGATCGATGAGGCGGTCCTGCTGCAGACGCGGCTTACACCCGACATGTTGCCGTTCGTCAAGCAGGTGCAGATCGCCTGCGACTTCGCCAAGAACACGATGGGGCGGCTGACCGGCGAGCCGCCGAAATTTCCCGATGAGGAGAAGACGCTCGAGGAGCTGAAGGCGCGCATCGCCAAGACTATCGATTACGTGAAGGGCTTTTCGGTTGCCGAGATCGACGGCGCCGCCGAGAAGGACGTGACCTTCCCGGTCGGACCGCAGAACACGATGACGCTCAAGGGCGCACAGTACGTCATCGCCTTTGCGCTGCCGAATTTCTATTTCCACGCCACCACGGCCTACGACATCCTGCGCCAAGTGGGCGTGGAAATCGGCAAACGGGATTTTCTGGGGAGGACGTGAGGGCGGGGAGCGCGGCGCGATCGACGGACAGCTGGTACGCGGCTCGCATACCGGCAACCTCACTAAGCCGGATCGGGTGGGTTTGCCTCGCTCCGCGTGAGCCCCGCCGAGGATAACTTTCTCGAAAATGAGGCGGACGGCGCAATGCGCTTTCGCTCATTGCGCCCTATAGCCAGAAAATAGTCCTTGCATATGTTTATGCTTTGTTCTATATTCCTACTACCCTGCTCACCCGAGGGGCGCACTCATGAGGCGTCGTGATGGCGGAGCAGGCCGGATAAGCGAGGCTGGAGATACGGTCTCGTCTTCCGGCAGCCGGCGCCCGGCAATCCGGGCCTCGGACTGGGGTGGCGCCCGCGGGTGTGCTGAACGCACAGCATGCACCCGGGCTGCGTCGGGGCTCCGCCCGGAGGCACTACGGCCTCCTGCCAGGAGCTGGCTGACGGAGGCCGATCCGGCCTCTCAGGTTGCGGCGGATGTTCTGGCCCGAAAGGCAGAACGGCGCGGACCCGGGGTCGCCGGAGGAAGCCACGAAAGCGCGGCCCGACGCCGTAGTGAGA
>JBAVXH010000265.1:0-3898 GCA_049698215.1 Xanthobacteraceae bacterium
TGCGCGCCTACGCGGCGCTGCCCACGCCGCGCATGCAGCGCGCGCTGGTGGTGCTGGCGGAGCGGCTGGCGGAGGATGAGGGGGGAGCCCAAGGCAAGAGCAAATAGCTCGCCGTTGAAGTGCTCACTTGTCTCCTATGCGCGTAATCGCGCGTAGCGGCTGCACTCCTTGATCAAACCCGGCCCAATCGATATATTCTAGCTAGATTTTCTGGCTAGAGGAGGAGCGCCATGTCTCGCCGCTCGTGGTCCGTGCAGGATGCCAAGAACCAGTTCAGCGCGGTCGTCGAGGCAGCACGCAGCGCCCCGCAGACCGTGACCAAGCATGGGAAGCCGGCCGTCGTTGTGGTCAATGTCGAGGACTACGAGCGCCTGCGAAAGCTAGAGAAGGCAACGGCGCCAAGTTTCAAGGACCATCTGCTTGCGATCCCGCGGGGCGGTAAGGATTTCGAGCGGATGGACACCAAGCTGAGAGACGTCGATTTCTGATTGATCCGGCGGACGTGCTTTGTACCTGCTCGATACCGATATCGTTTCCGAACTGCGGAAGCCGAGACGAAACGCGAATGTCACGGCATGGGTCGAGCCGATCGCACCTGCCGACCTGTATTTCTCACTGATCACGGTCGTCGAAATTGAGCGTGGCATTGAGCAACAGCGGCACAATGATCCGGTGTTCGCACGTGATCTCGCGACCTGGCTTGATGCGATATTGAGACTCTATGGCGAGCGGGTTTTGCCGCTGACGATCAACATCGCCGTGCGCTGGGGCAGACTCGCTGCACAGATCGGCAACACGAATCTCGACCTTGGAATCGCCGCCACCGCTCTGGAGCATGGATTGACGATCGTCACGCGCAACGTCGCCCACTATGCGCGAACCGGCGTCCCAATCGTGAATCCGTTTGAGCCTCGCCCCAGAAGACGCTAGCACCGCTACGCCGACCATCGTTCATTCAAGGACTTCGTATGCCCTCCGGCCTCCGCAAAGGTCTCACCTCCTACGGCGATCCGGGCTTTTCGCTGTTCCTGCGCAAGGCCTTCATCAAGGCGAAGGGCTTCTCCGACGACGCGCTCGACCGGCCGATCATCGGCGTCACCGACACGTACTCCGACTTCAACCCGTGCCACGGCAACGTGCCGCAGCTGATCGAGGCGGTGAAGCGCGGCGTGATGCTCGCCGGCGGGCTGCCGATGGAATTCCCCACCATCTCGATCCACGAGAGCTTCTCGGCGCCGACCTCGATGTACATGCGCAACCTGATGTCGATCGACACCGAGGAGATGGTGCGCGCCCAGCCGATGGACGCCGTGGTGCTGATCGCGGGCTGCGACAAGACGCTGCCGGCGCAGCTGATGGGCGCGGTCTCGGCCGACAAGCCCGCGATCGTGGTGCCGACCGGCCCGATGGTGGTCGGCCACTACAAGGGCGAGGTGCTCGGCGCCTGCACCGACTGCCGGCGGCTCTGGGCGCAGCATCGCGCCGGCAAGATGGACGAGGCCGAGATCGAGACGGTGAGCGGGCGGCTCGCGCCGTCGGTCGGCACCTGCATGGTGATGGGCACGGCGAGCACGATGGCCTGCGTGATCGAGGCGCTCGGCTTCACGCTGCCGTATGCGGCTGCGGTGCCGGCGGTGCATGCCGAGCGGGTGCGCATCGCGGAAGCGAGCGGCAAGCGCGCGGTGGAGATGGCCAGGCAAGGCACGCCGCGGCCGACCGAGCTGTTCACCGAGCGGAGCTTGCGCAATGCGCTGATCGTGCTGCAGGCGATCGGCGGCTCCACCAATGGCATCGTGCATCTCGCCGCGATGGCGGGGCGGGCCGGCATCACGCTCGATCTCGACGCGTTCGATGCGCTGTCGAAGGAAGTGCCGGTGCTGATCGACCTGAAGCCCTCGGGCGACCACTACATGGAGCACTTCCATCACGCCGGGGGCGTGCCGCGGCTGATGCAGGAATTGTCCGACGTTCTCGATCTCGACGCGCCTAGCGTTTTCGGCACCTTGCGCGAACACGTGAAGGTCGCCGAGCAGGTGCCCGGGCAAACCGTGATCCGGTCGCGTGCGAATCCGATCAACGCGCAGGGCGCGATGTGCGTGCTGCGCGGCAACCTCGCGCCGCGCGGCGCGGTCATCAAGCAATCGGCCGCCACGCCCAAGCTGATGACGCACGAAGGCCGCGCGGTCGTGTTCGAGACCATCGAGGACATGACGCTGCGCATGGACGATCCGGCGCTCGACGTTTCCGCCGACGACGTGCTGGTGCTGCGCAACGCCGGGCCGAAGGGTGCGCCGGGCATGCCGGAGGCGGGCTACCTGCCGATCCCGAAGAAGCTCGCGCAGGCGGGCGTCAAGGACATGGTGCGCATTTCCGACGCGCGCATGAGCGGCACCGCGTTTGGCACCATCGTGCTGCACATCACGCCGGAGTCGGCCGATGGCGGGCCGCTCGGCCTGGTGAAAACCGGCGACCGCATCCGGCTCGATGTGCCGAAGCGCTCGATCGAGCTTTTGGTGGACGATGCGGAACTCGCGCGGCGCCGCGCCGCCTACAACGGGCCGCCGCCGCATGAGGGGAGCGACCGCGGCTACTCGTGGCTGTTCCAGAGCCACGTCACGCAAGCCGACGAGGGCTGCGATTTCGATTTCCTCAAACCCGGGTTCAAGGCGTGACAGCCGCTCGCGTCGTCGCCGCCACCCTGCTCGCCGGCCTCATGTCATCCGCCGCCAACGCCGCCGAGGCACGGCTCCAATGACCCGCTCCGCGGCGCCGGGCTTTGCGATCGCGTTCGCCGTGCTCGTTGCCGGCCTGCTGTTCGCCTTCACGGTCGGGCGCTACCCGGTCGCGCTTGGCGATGTCGCGGAGTTCATATTCTCCCGATTGAGCGGACGGGCATCGTCGCTGCCTCCGGCAATCGAGAACGTGATCCTCTACATCCGCGGGCCGCGCGTGATCGCCGCCGTGCTGGTCGGGGCTGCGCTCGCGGTCGCCGGCACCGCGTTCCAGGGCCTGTTCCGCAATCCGCTGGTCTCGCCCGACATCCTCGGCGCCTCCTCCGGCGCAGCGCTCGGCGCCGTGCTCGGCATCTACTTTTCGCTCGGCATCGTCGGCATTCAGGGGCTTGCGTTCATCGGCGGCCTTGCGGCGGTCGCGGCGGTGTACGTGATCGGCTCCGCGGTGCAGTCGCGCGACCCGATCCTCGTGCTGGTGCTGACCGGCGTCGTGGTCGGTTCGCTGCTCGGCGCGGGCGTCGGCCTCGTGAAGTATCTCGCCGATCCCTACAACCAGCTTCCCGCCATGACCTTCTGGCTGCTCGGGAGCCTGTCGGCGACGGCGCCCGCCGATCTCATCCCGCTGTTCGGGCCTGTGGCGCTCGGATCACTGGTGCTGATCGCGCTGCGCTGGCGTATGAACGTGATGTCGCTCCCCGAGGAGGAGGCGCGCTCGCTCGGGCTGGCGACGGGGCCGTTGCGCATCGCCGTGGTGGCGGCCGCAACGCTGGTGACGTCCGCGAGCGTCGCCACCGCCGGGATCATCGGGTGGGTCGGGCTGGTCGTGCCGCACCTCGCGCGCTCGCTGGTCGGGCCGGACTTCGCGCGCCTGTTGCCCGCTGCCGCGACCCTCGGTGGGGGCTACCTGCTGCTGATCGACACGCTGGCGCGCTCGGCCGCGCAGATCGAGATCCCGCTCGGCATCCTCACCGCGGTGATCGGCACGCCGTTCTTCATCTGGCTCCTCGCCAGCGTCTCGAAGACCTGGTCGTAGAAGAATCTGGTCGTAGAAGAATCTGGTCGTAGAAGAATCTGGTCGTAGAAGAATCTGGTCGTAGAAGAATCTGGTCGTAGAAGAATCTGGTCGTAGAAGAATCCGGTCATGAACCTCGAAGGACGCAAACTCG
>JBAVXH010000266.1:0-28117 GCA_049698215.1 Xanthobacteraceae bacterium
GCCCCCGCCCGCTCCGACTCCTCCGGTCGAAACGTTCAATGCACGGACCGGCACCGTCGGCGTCTATTCGAACAGCACGTCGATCGCGACCAAGACCAATACCCCAATCATCAACATCCCGCAGTCGGTGGATGTCATCACCAGAAGCTTTATCAACGACCAGGCCTTCCAGACCCTCCCCGACGTCACGCGCTACGTCCCCGGCGTTGCCATCCATCAGGGCGAAGGCAACCGTGACGAACTGGTGATCCGCGGCGTCGACTCGAGCGCCAACTTTTTCGTCAACGGCTTCCGCGACGACGTCCAGCATTACCGCGACCTCTACAACGCGCAGAGCGTCGAGGTTCTCAAGGGGCCGAGTGCGCTAATTTTCGGGCGCGGCGCGGGCGGCGGCCTCGTCAACCGCACGCTGAAGGAGGCCGACTGGGGCACCCATCGCGAGGCGACGGCGACGACCGGGTCATATTGGGATCGCCGCGTCACGGCTGACCTCGGCCAGGGCATCAACCAGAACGTCGCTGTGCGCCTGAATGCCATGTACGAGCAGAGCGACACGTTCCGCGATTTCGGCCACTTCGAACGTTACGGCATCAACCCAACCGTCACGTTCTTGCCCACCGACGCCACCAAGGTGAAGCTCTCCTACGAGTACTACCACGACGAGCGGCTCGCCGATCGCGGCAATCCCTCGCAGGGATTGAACTCAACCTCTCCAAGCTCGGCGCGCTTCAATCCGGCCACGCCTTTCGTCGCCAACTGGTCGACGCTGTTCGGAAGCCCGGTCTACAACGGGGCGCACGTCGACGTGCAGATGGCGATGGCCTTTATCGAGCACGACTTCGGCAACGGCCTGTCGGTCAAGAACGGCACGATCTACGCGAGCTACCTGCGCGGCTATCGCAACGTCTATCCGGGCAACGGCCCGCTCGGCGGGGCGGTCAATCCGGCGCAGACCACCATGAATCTCGCGGCCTACGAGAACGCCACCAACCGCAACAATGCCTTCAACCAGACCGACTTCACCTACAAGACCAACATGGGGCCGGTGAAGCACACCCTCACGTTCGGCACCGAGTTCGGATTGCAGGCGGGCTTCGCGCAGCGCGATACGGGCTTCTTCCCGGCGAGCGGCCTTACCAATACCATCCCGGTCAACCCGTTCCAGCCGACCTATTTCGGGCCGGTCATTTTCAAGCATACCGTCTCGCCGGCGCAGACCGACGCGAGCAGCCGCTCCGATCTCTACATCTACTCCGGCTATGTGCAGGACCAGATCGAGATCAACCGCTATCTGCAGTTCATCGCGGGCGTGCGCTTCGACCGCTTCGACATGACCGCGTTCGACCAGAACACCAACATCACGCGCAATCGTGTAGACGACCTGGCTTCGCCGCGCGCCGCCGTCATCGTCAAACCGATGGACAATCTGTCGATCTACGGCTCGTACAGCATTTCGTATTTGCCCGCGTCGGGCGACCAGTTCAGCGCGCTGACCGACGGCACTCTGATCCTTCAGCCGCAGAAGTTCGAGAACAAGGAAGCCGGCGTGAAGTGGAACATCTTCCCGAAACTGCTGTTCACAGCGGCCGCCTATGAGCTCCTCCGCACCAACCAGCCGATTCAGGACCCGAACAGACCAACCGGTTTCTTCTTGCCGAACGGCGCCAGCACGGTACGCGGCTTCGAGGCGCAGCTGAAAGGCTATGTCACCGACGCCTGGCAGACCTCACTCGGGTATGACTACACCGGCGCGCGCATCGCCAAGGATCTGACGTTGCCGACCGTTGCGTTCCCCGTCCTCGCGGGCAACGTCGTGCAACTCGTGCCGCTCCATCAAGTCGCCTTGTGGAACAAGTATCAGTTCACGCCGATCTGGTCGGCCTCGCTCGGCGTCATCTACTTCTCCGATTCATTTGCCGCGTCGGACAACAGCGTGCGGCTGCCGGGCTTCGTTCGCTTCGACGCCGGCGTCTTCGCGCAGATCAATGAGCTGTGGAAGCTGCAGCTCAACGTCGAGAACATCTTCGACGCCGGCTACTGGGCGACCGCGGACGGCAACAACAACATCTCGCCCGGCCAGCCGCGAACGTTTCGCCTGACCGCGACCGCCAAGTTCTGAGGAGCGGCTAACCCCGCTCCTCGGGCGGCTTGATGTGACGGAACGAATAGAGCAGCGCCACGTCATAGGCGATCTTGAGCACGCCGCAGATCACCAGCGGCACGCCGGTCACCGTGGTTGACAGCAGCGCGCCCGCGATCGTCGGGCCGATCGCGGATGTGAGGCTGCGCGGCACCGCGGTCACGCTGGCGGCAGCCGGCCGTTCCTCGGGCGTGACCACCGCCATCACGTAGGAGGTGCGCGTCGGCACATCCATCTGCGAGAGCGCCGCGCGGATCAGCAGCAGCGCGAGCACGAGCGTCAGGTTCGGCACGAAGGCCGCCACGATCAGGCAGAGGCTCGACGGGATATGCGTGAACACCATCGTGTTCACCAGGCCGAAGCGCTTCGCGAGCCGCGCCGCCACCGGATAGGAGAAGGCCGCGAGAAGATTGGTCCAGAAGAAGAACAGGCTCGCGGCGGTGAGCGAGAGATCGAAGCGCTCGAACAGCCACAGCGCGATCAGCGACTGCACCGCGAAGCCTCCCGCGAACGAGTCGATGCTGAACAGCGCCGCGAGCTTGTAGACGATGCCGCGCGAGGGACCGAGTGCCGCAGGCGGCGTCTCCGATGTCATCTCGACATGCGGCAGGCGCGTGTAGAGGAGTGCGATAACGACGCCCAGTCCCGCATAGGCATAGAACAGCAGCTTCAGCGCGGTGAGCCGGTCGATGCCGATAGTGCCGAGCAGGTCGGGCGCCGCCGCCGCGAGCGCGCCGGCCGCCGTCGCGAGTGCGCCGATCAGGCTGTAGCGCGCGAAAGCGCTCGTGCGCTCATGGTCGGCGACCGAGCGCGCGATCATCGCGTGCTCCAGCGGCACCAGCATGCCGAGATCGCCGGTCGAGGGATTCATCGTGCCGACGAACGCAATCAATGCGATCAGCAGAACATGCTGCGCATTCGGAAACAGGAGCCCGCTCGCAATCATGAAAGCGGCGCCAAGCAGCAGCAAATTGCGGATATCGTGGCGGGCGCCGAGATGTCCGATCAGCAGGGTCGCCGCCGACGTGCCGAGCAAGGCCGCGGTCGCCACGATGCCGATCTGGAACGCATCGAAGCCGATCTCGGCGAGATAGGCGGGCAGGATGATGACGGCGAAGCCGTCGCCGAATCCGCGCACCGCGCGCGCGGCATAAAGCAGAAGGATACTTTGCCGGTTGCGATCCAAAGCGAGAGATGTCTGTCCGCCATCCATGCGCAATCTCCAACGAGGCTTGCGCAGAGCTTGGACGGCGAACCGTCTGGCGGGGAGCCTGCTATCCCCGGATGCGATCAAGTTAGGCGGCCGGCCGCCATGCTTCAAGCTTCAAATACCTGTGCTATCGTGCGAGCCGGGAGACGGGAGGAAAATTGATGCAAGTCAAAACTGTCGCCGCAGCCGCGGCCTTCATCGCCTTGGGAATCGCGCCGGCAGCCGCGCAGGAGGTCACGCTGCGCGCCGTCACGTCGTTCGCGGAAGGCACGCAGTTTTCCAAGAACTTCGAGCGCTTCATCGAGAAGGTGAACGCCGACGGCAAGGGCGTGGTGAAGATCAACTACATCGGCGGGCCGCGTGCAATGCCGCCGTTCGAGGTCGGCAATGCGGTGCGCACCAAGGTGGTCGACATAGCAAACGTGACCGGAGCGTTCTACACCAACCTGATGCCGGAGGCTGACGGCTTCAAACTCGTCGCGAAGCCGATGAGCGAGCAGCGCCGGAACGGCACCTGGGAGTTCATCAACCAGCTGCACAATCAGAAGCTCAACGCGCAGTATCTCGCGCGCCAGTTTCACAACGTGCCGTTCCACATCTACCTCAACAAGAAGCCAGACAAACTCGATTTCACCGGGCTGAAGATCCGCGTCACGCCGGTCTACAAGGACATCGTCGAGGCGCTCGGCGGCACCGCGATCACCACGCCGCCGGGCGAGGTCTACACCGCGCTGGAGCGCGGCGTGGTCGACGGGTACGGCTGGCCGGTCTCGGGCATCTTCGATCTCGGCTGGGAGAAGGTAACGAAGTTTCGCCTCGAGCCCGCGTTCTACAGCGTCGAGGTGAACGTGCTGGTCAACCTCGACAGCTGGAAGAGCCTCACCGACGCCCAGCGCAAGGTGCTGAGCGACGCTGCGGCGTGGCTCGAGGGTCTCGACAGCGAGAACACCGCCGTCGTCGCCTCCGAGCGCGAGCGCCAGACCAAGGCAGGAATCCAGCCGATCGACTTCGGCGCCGAGGAGAGCAAGAAGTTCCTGGAGAAGGCGAACGAGGTGGCGTGGCAATCCGTGATCAAGCGCGCGCCTGAGACCGGGCCGAAGCTGCGGCAACTGGCGGGGAATTGAGGGCCGTGCGTGCGACCGCACCGGACCTCATGGTGAGGAGCGCAGCAACGCTGCGTGTCTCGAACCATGGCCAAGGGCAACAGCGGTGCGCGGGCCATCCTTCGAGACGCTCGCTGCGCTCGCTCCTCAGGATGAGGACGTCCGGCGTGAGCGGCGCCTCAGGATGACGTCGTGAAACCCCTCACTTCTCGTAGATATCCTCGGCGACCGAGATGACATCTTTGTCGGGCGACTTTTGGCAGGCCTCGGCAAGAGCCTGCCCTTTCGCGATCAGCTTGCCGAAGTCGATCACCGGATCGGCGTCCTGATCCGCATAGTAGCCATAGAGCCAAGCCCAGATGAACGTGATGCCGTCCTTGCCGGTCGCGAGAAACTCCTTGCAAGGCATTTTCGAGAGGTTGACCACCTGCGCGTTGGCCGGCGCGGCGAACGTGGACACGGCGATGCACACCGCCAGCACACGAAGGGTTTTCATCTGGACACCTCTCTTGTTTCTCAATGAGCCGACTCTAGGCGGACGATCATGCCGGGTCAAAGAGGTGGCGTTCCGATGACGCGGTCATCCGCCACCTTGGGCCGGCTGTTCGACCTTCTCGCCGCCCTCGCCGCTTTGCTCCTGCTCGCGATGGTGCTGCTCGTCACCGCCGACATCATCCTGCGCAACACCGCGCGGGTTGGCTTTCCCTGGGCGAACGAGGTCACCGAATACACCCTTTACCTGACGACGCTGCTCACCGCGCCATGGCTGCTGCGGCGCGGCCAGCATGTGCGCATCGACATGGTGCTTGTGCTGGTGCCGCCGCGCGCCGCGTGGCTGATGGAAGCCTTGGCCGACATCCTCGGTTTCGCCGCGAGCCTCGTGCTGGTCTGGTACGGCACCAGCATGACGCTGCAGAGCGCGCGGCTTTCCTCGCTCACCATCAAGAACCTGGTGTTTCCCGAATGGTGGCTGCTCTGGCCGCTGCCGCTGTGCTTCGCGCTGCTCGCGCTCGAATTCGTCTTCCGCTTCCAGCGCCTGATGGGTGCGCCGCGCACGCGCCGCGTCGAAGCGACTTCGGTCGGCTGACATGGGTTGGATCGAAGCCAGCGCCATCCTGTTCGGCGGCCTCGTCGCCATCATGGGACTCGGCCTGCCGGTCGCGTTCGCGTTCCTCGCGCTCAACATCCTCGGCGCCTGGCTCTTCCTCGGCGGCGAGCCGGGGCTCACGCAGCTTGCACGCAACGCCGTGCAGTCGGTCACGTCGTTCTCGCTGACGCCGATCCCGTTCTTCGTGCTGATGGGCGAGGTGCTGTTCCAGACCGGCCTCGCCATGAAGGCGATCGACGCATTCGCGCTCTTGATCCGCCGCGTGCCCGGCCGCCTCTCGGTGATCGCGATCGTCGCCGGCACGGTGTTCTCGGCGATCTCCGGCTCGACCATCGCCACCACCGCCCTGCTCGGCAGCCTGATGCTGCCGACCATGCTGGCGCGCGGCTACGAGCCGAAGATGGCGATGGGGCCCATCATGGGTATCGGCGGCGTCGACATGCTGATCCCGCCTTCCGCGCTCACCGTGCTGCTCGGCTCGATCGCCGGCATCTCGATCTCCGGTCTGCTGATCGGCGGCATCGTGCCGGGGCTGATCCTCTCGGTGCTGTTCGTCGGCTACATCATCACGCGCGCCGTCCTCGATCCCTCGCTGGCGCCGAACGAAGAGCTGCCGCCGGCACAGGGCCTGTGGGCGCGATGGCGACCGTTCATCATTTACGTGCTGCCGCTGGTGGCAATCTTCGCGGTCGTCGTCGGCGCGATGACCGGCGGCTTTGCGACGCCGACCGAAGCTGCCGCGCTCGGCGCCGCCGCCACCATGCTGGCGGCGATCTGCTACCGCGCGCTCACCGTGGCGAACCTGATGAAGGCGCTGACCGGCACCGTGGCGGTGTCGGGCACGATCCTGTTCATCATCCTCGGCGCGACGATCTTCTCACAGGTGCTGAGCTTCTCCGGCGCGACCAACGGCATCGTAACGCTCATCTCGGGCCAAGGCCTCTCGGCCACGGCGATCGTGATCGGCATGATGCTGATCCTGTTGTTCCTCGGCTGCTTCGTCGATCAGGTCTCGATGATGCTGATCACGCTGCCGTTCTTCATGCCGCTGGTGCAGAAGCTCAACATCGAGCCGATCTGGTTCGGCGTCATGTTCCTGATCTGCATGCAGCTCGGCCTGCTGACGCCGCCGTTCGGGCTGCTGCTGTTCACCATGAAGGGCGTGGCGCCGCCGCAGATCACGATGAGCCAGGTCTACGCCGCGAGCGTGCCCTACATCGTGTTCGGCGTGCTGGTGCTGGTTGCGATCTTCTTCTTTCCGCCGCTCGCGACCTGGCTGCCGGCGCTACTGGGGAACTAGGCGGCGCCATGGCGCCGCCCTCGCCACACCCCGCTAGCGCACCGCGGCTTGCACCGATGCCGCAGTCTGCCCGAACAGGATCGCGCGCTCCTCCGCGGTGCGGATGCCGCCCACGTTCGGGTTGATCTCCTTCGCCTTGGCGTAGGCGCGCTCCAGCGCCGGCCGCGCCTTGATGGCGGTGAACCAGCGCTTGATGTGCGGGAAGTCGTCGATGTTCTGCCCCTGCCGCTCATAGGGCACGATCCAGGGATAGGTCGCCATGTCGGCGATCGAATAGGCGCCGGCCATGTATTCGTTGTCGGCGAGCCGCCGGTCCAGCACGCCATAGAGCCGGTTCACCTCATTGCGGTAGCGGTCCATCGCGTAGGGAATCTTCTCGACCGCGTAATTGTTGAAGTGATTGTTCTGTCCCGAGTTGGGCCCGAGATTGGCCATCTGCCAGAACAGCCATTCGATCGTCGCACTGCGGCCGCGCAGATCCTGCGCGATGAACTTCTTCGTCTTGTCGGCGAGATAGAGCAGCATCGCGCCCGACTCGAACATCGCGAGCGGCGCGCCGCCGCCGGGCGGCTCGTGATCGACCATCGCGGGAATGCGGTTGTTCGGGGCGATCTTCAGAAAGTCCTTGGCGAATTGCTCCCCTTTTCCGATGTTGATGGGGAAAATCTTGTACGGCAGTCCGGTCTCTTCGAGAAAAATCGTGATCTTGTGGCCGTTCGGTGTGGTCCAGTAATGGAGTTCGATCATGTGGCGTGCCCTTCGCGTGGAATGGATCGCAGCGCTTGTAACATAGGCACGGTCCGCCGCCATGCCAGCGTCTCTTTTCCTGAGGGATCGGGCGGCCCATGATGCCAGGCATGAGTCTCGCTGCCGCAGAGCCCCGCCGCCTCACCTGCGCCCGCTGCGGCGCGGCGTTCGAATGCGGCAGCACGATGGATCACTGCTGGTGCGCGGAGGAAGATTTCCGGCTGCCGATGCCCGCGATCAACGCCGGCGAGGACTGCCTGTGCCCGGCGTGTTTGCGTAGGCTCGCCGCTACGCGGCCGCAACCTGCCGCCGGAAGCGCGCGATGAGATCGAGTGCTTCCGCCGCGGGACGCGGCGGGCTTGCCAGATAGCCCTGCATCTCGGTGCAGCCGGCGCGGCGCACCAGCTCGAGCTGCTCGGGAGTCTCGATCCCCTCCGCCGTCGTCTCGATGCCGAGGCTTTGGCCGAGGCTCGCGATCGCCTTGATGATCACCGCGCTGTCGCGGTTGCGCTCGATGTCCTTGATGAACGAGCGGTCGATCTTGATCTTGTCGAACGGGAAAGAGCGCAGATAACTGAGCGACGAATAGCCGGTGCCGAAATCGTCCATCGCGATGCGCACGCCGAGCGCACGCAGCTGATGCAGCATCGTGAGGATCATCTCGTCATCCTGCAGCAGCACCCTTTCGGTGATCTCGAGCTCCAGCCGGTTCGGCGCAACGCGCGCGGCGGCGAGCGCTTGTGTCACCATGGTGACGAGGCCGCGGTTGCGGAACTGCACCGGCGACAGGTTGACCGCGACCCTCACCGACTTGGGCCATTGCGCCGCGTCCTTGCAGGCCTCGCGCAGCACCCATTCGCCGAGCGGAACGATCAGCCCCGTCTCCTCGGCGAGCGGGATGAACTCCGACGGCGGCACCGGTCCGCGCTCCGCATGGTTCCAGCGCAGCAGCGCCTCCATGGCGATCAACTCGTTGGCGGCGAGATTGATTTGCGGCTGATAAGCGAGCGAGAACTCGCCGCTGGTCAGCGCGCGGCGCAGATCGACCTCGAGCGCGCGCCGCGCCTGGATGCGCGCGTCCATGTCGGGCTCGAAGAAGCGGAAGGTGCCGCGCCCTTCGGCCTTGGCGCGATACAGTGCGAGGTCGGCGCATTTCATCAGATGGTCGGCCGCGCTGCCGTCGTTCGGCGCCAGCGCGATGCCGATACTGACGCTGGAATTGATCTCCTGCCCGTCGATATGGATCGGCTCGGAAATCACCTCGACCAGCCGGCGCGCGAGCTTGCCCGCCGCGTCTGCGCTCGAGTTGGATTGCAGCACTGCGAACTCGTCGCCGCCGAGCCGCGCGATCGTATCGTCCTCGCCGACCACGCCGCGCACGCGCGCCGCGATGATGCCGAGCAGCTTGTCGCCGATCGGATGGCCGAGGGTATCGTTCACGCCCTTGAAATTGTCGAGATCGAGATAGCAGACCGCCATCGTCTCATGGTGCGACTCGATGCGGGCGAGACCCTCCGCCATCTTCTCGCGCAACAGCACGCGGTTCGGCAGCTGCGTCAGCGCATCGTGCCGCGCCATGTGCGCGATGCTTTCCTCGGCGCGATGCCGCTCGGTAATATCCTCGTAGATCGCGACCCAGCCGCCTTGCGCCATCCGCTCGTGCGTGACCTTGATGATGCGTCCGTCGGCGAGATGACGATGCGCGATCAGGTTACCCTCGCGCAGCGAGGTGGCGTAGTTGTTGTAGAACTCGTCGAGCGTGTAGCTGTGAAGGCTGTGGTTGCCGGCCGCGAAGCTCATGCCGATCACATCGTAGACCGACATGCCCGGCCGCACCTTGGCCGGATCGAGATTGAACATCTCGGCATAGCGCTTGTTGCTGACGATGAGGTGCATGTTCTGATCGAACATGCACAGGCCGTGCGCCATGTTGTTGAGTGCGATGTCGAAGCGGCTGTGCTGCTCCTTCAGTTCCTCGGCTGCCCGCTCGCGCTCGGTGATATCCTCGTAGGTGCCGACCCAGCCGCCGTTCTCCATCGGCTCGTGCCGCACGGCCAGGAGTCGGCCGCTGGTGAGCCGCCGGTGCACCACCGGCTCGCGGTCGACCGTAACGCGCTTGATGAAGTCGGCGAAGAACTTCTCGGCGCTTGTCTTGCCGGTGTGCATGCCGCGATCGATACTCTGGCGCATCATTTCAAGCAGCGGCATTCCCGGCTGCGCGTCGTTCGGGCCGAGCCCGTAAAGCTCCAGATAGCGCCGGTTGCGCACGACCACGCGCCAGTCCTTGTCGAACATGCACAGGCCATGCGCCATGTTGTTCAGCGCCACGTCGAAGCGGCTATGCTGCTCCTTCAGTTCCTCCGCGGCGCGCTCGCGCTCGGTGATGTCCTCGTAGGTGCAGACCTGGTGGCCGTTCTCGAGCGCCTGATAGCGGATCGCAATCAGGCGGCCGTCGGCGAAGCGGCGCACCATCGCGGGCGCGCCATCCGGCCTGTGTGCGAGCCGCCGCTTGAAATCCTCCAGCACCTCCTGTGGGCTTTGGCCGGTGGAAGCGTGGACGCCGTTCTCCTGGCTGAAGCGGATCAGATCGACGAGCGGAGTGCCCGGCTGCACCGCCTCCGGCATCAGGCCGTATAGTTCGAGGAAGCGCCGGTTGTGCACGATCACGCGCCAGTCCTTGTCGAACATGCACAGTCCGTGCGCCATGTTCTCCAGCGCCGCGTCGAAGCGGCGGTACTGCTCGTTCAGCTCCGCGACCGCGCGCTCGCGGTCGGTGATGTCCTCGAACGTGCCAACCCAGCCGCCGTTCGCCATCCGCTGATGGCGGACGGTGAGCAGGCGCTCGCGAATGACCACGCGCCGGTCGACGATGCCGTCCTTGCTCTCGGCCGTACGTTGCTCGAACTCGGCGAGGTATTCCTCCGCGGTTCGTTTCGCTTCGTGCGTCCCACGCGCCATGCTGGCGCGGATCGTATCCAGCACCGGCGTGCCGGGCGCCGTTTCCTCCGGCGTGAGATCATACATCTCCAGAAAACGCCGGTTGCGCACGACGATACGCCAATCCTTGTCGAGCATGCACAGTCCGTGCGCCATGTTCTCCAGCGCCGCGTCAAACAGGATGTTCTGCTCGCGCAGCGCCTGCTCGGAGCGCACCCGCTCGGTGACGTCCTCGTGCGCCGACACCCAGCCGCCGTCGGGCGTTGCGCGCGATGTTTGCTCGATCACACGCCCGTTCTTCAGCGTTAGTTGCGTGGTCGACGGCGACCGGCCAGTGACCGCGGCCTTGCGCTTCTCGTAGAATTCTTCGGCAGACATCTGAGGTGCGTTGCCGACGGCGACCCAATGCGCAATCACTTCGCGCAACGTGACACCGGGTTTGACCACCTCCGGATCGAGCCCGTAGATCTTGTGGTGCTGTGCATTGCAGGCGATCAGACGTTCGTCCGGGCCGAACATGCACAGGCCGTGGGACATGTGATTGACCGCCTGGTCGAAGCGCTCGTACTGCAGGTGCAGTTCGTGCTCCATGCGGTGGCGCTCGGTCACGTCCTCGCACAGCGTGACCCAGCCGCCGTCCGACATCGGGTGACTGTGCAGGACGTAATGCCGACCGTTGCGCAGCTTGAGAGTCGACTGATACGGCTTGCCCGGCTTCATCATGTCGAGGAGGCGCTGCCACGCCTCTGCGCCGGTCGCGCGCGGAAAATATCCGCGCTGCGCCGCGTACTCAACAATGTCGGGCATCGGGACGCCGACGCGGACGATGTCTTCGGCAAGGCCGAACATTTCCAGGAAGCGCGGATTGAACAGCACGATGCGATGCTCGGCATCGACGGCGCAGAGCGCGTGCGACATCTGATTCATCGCCTGGTCGAAGCGCTCGAACTGGATGCGCATCGCGTAGTCCTTGCGCTGGCGCTCCGTGATGTCCTCGACCAGCGTCACCCATCCGCCGCCGGCGATCGGGCGATAGTCCATCGCGAAGGTGCGCCCGCGCGACATCTGGCGCAGCAGGCGGAACGGTAGCCCGCGCGCCATCATGTCGGCGCGGCGGCGCTTGACGAGCTCGAGCTGCGCGGCCGGGAAATTTCCGCGTGCCGCCGAATGCGCGATCAGATCGGCGATCGGCATGCCGACGTGCGCGACATCCGGCGAGAGATCGTACATCTCGAGGAAGCGCTTGTTATAGAGGACGATCCGCTGCTCCGCATCGACCATGCACAGGCCATGCGACATGCTGGCGAGCGCCGCCTCGTGCAGCGCAAGCAATTCCTTGAGCTGACCCGGCTGATCAGCCTGAACCGCGTTCAGCGCGTTCATTGGCAGCGGTCGCCTCCCCCACCCCTGGAGGCGACACTACGGAAGGAGGGTACAATCGGCGGTTAATCGTATTGGTTTAAATTGTATGACAACGCATTTTTCGCTGAGTTCCATGGCGGATACGCAGCTATTTGAGCCTTTCCGTTCATGAAGGCCGTGGATGCGTGCGCGCCGTTCATCACGTCACGCCGGATGCCAAAGGAGACTGCGGCTGACTGGCGCAGCCGCGGATGCATCCAAATCACTTACAGGGCCATTCCGCCTGTACTACTCTTGGTAGATTTTGCCCGCTAGAACCGAACAACTGGAGAAACTCTGGTTATGAGCGCCATCCCGAATTTGCTGCACATGGAGATCGAAGGTGAATTGAACAAGAGAGATGCAAGCGCCGAGAGCGTGGTCGCGGTGATTGCATCCTCTGAGTACTTGCTCAAAGCCGTACAGTTAGGCATGGCAGATTCCGCGGGGGAGCATGACGCTCACGTGAAACTGCACCACGTTCTCAAGAGGGTCGGCAAAATGCTCAGCGCCGGCACAGCCAATCAGATGTTCACCTAGCAAACCGCCGCTTCGCGGGGATGCGCAGTTTGACGGACGACCATGACTTCTACGCCAATGCATCCGGCTGCTTGACCTCGATCTCGACGAAGGCCATCGGCACCTCCGCGCCGTTCATCACGTCATGCTCGACGCCGGAGGGGCGCTGATAGGATTGCCCCGCGGAGAGCCGGACTTCGCTCACCTGCCCGTCCTTCGCCTCGATCTTCATCACCGCGTCGGTGAGCATCACGATGAAGTAGGGCCAGCCGTGGCTGTGCCAGCCGGTGGCGGCGCCCGGCGCGAAATCCCAGCGCGTGATGCGCACAGTCGCGTCGTCCTGCTGCACGGTCGGGACCGCGGGCTGATCGCATTTGAAGGGCATTGCTTCTCCGGCGCATGATCCCGAAAAGCGGAACCGGTTTTCGGAATCAGATCATGGCAAATCAAAGTATTCCGTACTTCGCGAATACGTCGCCCAGCTTCTCGCCGGCGCGCAGATCGTCGAGCGTGCGCTTCTCGCCCTTGATCTTGTCGAAGGCGAGCGTCAGCACCTTCTCCTCGATCGCGCACGGGATCACCACCACGCCATCCGCATCGCCGAAGATCAGATCGCCGGGCGCGACCTTGACGCCCGCGCAACGCACCGGCACGTCGAGCGCCATCACGCGGCCGCGGCCCTTCGAGTCGAGCGGCGCGATGCCGCCGTGGAACACCGGAAAGCCCATCTGGCGGATCGCCTTGATGTCGCGCGTGCAGCCGTCCATCAGCGCGCCGGCCGCGCCACGCACCTGCGCGGCGGTCGAGAGCAGCTCGCCCCACGGCGCGATCCGCTCCGGATTGGAGCACGCGAACACCGGGATCTCGTCGCGCGCGAGGCTGTCGATCAGGGCGATCTCCAGCTCATAGGGATTGGTGCCGACCTCGTGGTGGTCGACCTCCATGAACTGCGCGGTGCGCGCGCGGCCGACCATCACGCTCGCCTCATCGAGCGGACGGATGCGCGCGGGCAGCGCCCGGTCCATCACGCCTGCGGCATCGAGGCAGTCGGAGAGCACGGAGGCAAAGAGGCGCGAGCGGATGTCGGGGAGAGATTGCTGCATTGATCGTCCGGCGGGGCTGACTGCGCTGTTGAACGATATAAAACGACGCGAACGAATGTCGCGCCAAAATCGGTAAAGCGGCAATCCCCCCGAGCGATTAGTCGCAGCCTGAGCGGACGCACTGCTCCTCCACGGCGCGTTTAGACTTGAAGTCGCAGGCAGCATCATTCTCCAGGCGGCCGAATTCACCGCAGAACAGACCATAGGCCTTCTTGTAGCTCGCCATGATGCTCTTGTCGCAGCTGCATTCGTTCTTCGACTTCCCAACAAAGCCGCGTTCATTCGTCTGCGCGCAACAGACGGCCATGCGCGCCATTCCGGCGGAATACTTTTCGATGGAGTGCTGCGCGCGCGCGCTTTCCTTCTTCAAGATCAGGTTTGCCCCTGCGTAGACGTGCGTCGGACCACCGTGCTTCAGCTCGAAAAAGCGCGCGCAGATGCCCGTGAGCGGGTCGCCGGTTTCACTGATGACAACGGTCTGGGACGGAAAGGGTTTAGCCAGGCGAAACTCGTTGGTTACACAAGATGGATTGAACACGATCGCGCGGGTGCAGGGAAAAGCACGTGCAACGTGAACCGAGAGCCCGCCTCCAAGCGAGTGGCCTGTCGCGGTGTAGAAAACCGGCCGGCCCGCATAGGCCTTTTCGGCCCGCTGGCGGATCAGCTGAACCGCCCGGCGTGCATCCCTGTATTGATCCCACCAAGGCACCCATTGGGTGATCCAGGAGCCATTGCCGAAAAACCAATCCTTGATGCCGTCCCAGAGAGGCCCGTCCTTCCAGGCTTCATCCGTGCCGCGAAACGCGATCAGGATCTCGACCGGGTCCTGCTTGTCTTTCTTGAAGGCCCGAAGGTCAAAGCCATTCCAGTGAGGAGTGTTGAGACCGATCGCCTCAAGGTCGACGGGCTGCCAGTCCCGGTCGTAAGAACTCAGGACGAAGGTCTGGTCCTTTCCATAAGCGTTCGAGCTGGCAACCCCATACTGAAGGTATTCGTTTGCGACGACTTCGTAGTTTGGATCTTTGATCTCCTTGCCGCTCTCGTCCTTGATCACATTTCCGCTCTTGTCCTTGCGGGGATAGATACGCAGATCGGCAAAGAGCGGAATGCCGCATGCGGGCGCGCCCGCGGCGTGCTCGGCCGCTATTCCCAGGTCGCTTCGCGTCACCCGGGTCGCGAAGAACCAGACAACACAAAATAGAATCAGCAGGGCAAGAACCGCCGCGGTTCGCTTCAGGGCGTTTCGAGGAGGAGGCCGGTGCGCGGTTTCATTCATGCCGGAAAGCATAGGTCTCGCGCCATGGCTGTCAATTCGGAGTCCGCTCGCGGCCGATCTCGCACTTGATCGATGCTGAGCCCGCCGGCGGAAGGAGTGCGTCTCGGCCGCACGACGGACAGGATCAACATGCTATGATGCGTCTCCCGTAGCCCTCCGCGCCCGCAGACTTCCGCGTGCTGCACAATCGCAGGCCCTATCAATCATGAAACGCCGCACCTTCCTGGCTGGAGCCGCGGCCACACTGGCAGCGCCCGCCATCGCGCAGACCGCATGGCCGCGCGGTCAGGCGATCAAGATCATCGTGCCGTTTCCGGCAGGCGCCGCCAACGACGCAATGGGGCGGCTTGCCGGACAGGTGCTGCAGGACAAGCTCGGCGCAACCGTCGTGGTGGAGAACCGGCCCGGCGGCAGCGCCAGCATCGGCACCACCGCGGTGCTCAACGCCGCGCCGGACGGCTACACACTGCTCGCCTCCGCGTTCAACCACATCATCCTGAACCATGCCGTGAAAGGTGTGACGTTCGATCCGCAGGCCGACTTCGAGACCATCGGCCGCACGGCGCGCGCGCCCCTGCTGATGGTGATGGCTCCGAACCGGCCGCAAACGAAAATCGGCGAGGTCGTCGCCGCCGCGAAAGCCGCGCCGAACGACTGGACCTTCGCGATCCCGGCGCTCGGCGCGCCGAGCCACCTTGCGACCGTGGACTTCATGAGCCGCGCCGGGCTGGCGGTTGCGACCTCGCCCTATCGCGGCACCGCGCCGGCGCTCACCGACGTGATGGGCGGGCACGTGCAGTTGCTCATCGATGCGTCGTTCGCCCTGATCCCGATCGCGCGCGACGGCAAGGTGAAGACGCTCGGCATCACCACCAAGGATCGCTCGCCGCTCGCGCCGGACATCCCGACCATCGCCGAACAGGGCTTTGCGGGCTACGACTTCCAGTCCTGGTACGGGCTGTGGGCGCCGAAGGGCACGCCGCGCGAGATCGGCGAGCGCATCAACGCGCTGATGCGCGAGACCCTGCGCGATCCGGCGATCGTCGAGCGGCTGAACAAGTCGCTGCTCGAGCCCGTGGTCGAGACCATCGAGGAGAGCAAGGCCTTCATCGCGGCGGAAGTGCCGAAGAACGTCGCGCTGCTGAAGAAGGCCGGCTTCGAGGCGCAGTAGTGCTAAGCCCGACCTTCACCTGGGCCGGCGTCGTCGACGGCGCGCGCAAGGGCATCCTTATCTCGCCGACGCTGATCGCCTTCGGCCTCGGCGTCGGCCTGCTGGCGGCGTCGAAGGGCCTTACGGTCGCCGAGATCGCGCTGATGAGCACGTGGGTCTATGCCGGCGGCGCGCAGATGGCGACGCTGCAGGTGTGGACCGAGCCGCTGCCGCTGCTCGCGCTGGTGCTCACGGTGCTGGCGATGAACGCGCGCTACATCCTGCTCAGCGCATCGCTGCGGCCGCCGTTCGGCACGCTGCCGTTCTGGCAGATCTATCCGGGCCTCGCGATCTTCGGCGACGGCAACTGGATGCTGACGATGCGCGAAATCAGCGAGCGGCACCGGCCCGATGCGGGCTTCCTGCTCGGCAGCGGTTTGGTGATGATCCTGCCGTGGATCGCCTCGACGGTCGTTGGCCACCTGTTCGGGCAGGTCATCGGCGACCCGCGCCGCTTCGGCATCGACTTCCTGCTCGCGGCATTCTTCGCCGTCATGGCGGTCGGCTTCCTCCGCGCGGCGCGCAACATCGCGCCGCTCGTCGTCGCGATCGCGGTCGCGATCCTGGTGCAGAAGCTCGTGGCGGGGCCGTGGTATCTGTTCGCCGGCGCGCTCGCCGGCAGTCTTGCGGGAGCGTTGCATGTCCGTCAGGCCTGAGGTCTTCCAGGCGATCGTGCTGCTCGGGCTCGCCTCGCTCGCCTGCCGGCTGAGCGGTTTCTTCCTGATGCGCTACGTGTCGATCACGCCGCGCGTCGATGCCTGGCTGCGCGCGATCCCGATCGCGCTGATCGGTGCGATCCTCGGGCCCGTCGCGGTGAACGGCGGCCCGCCCGAGTGGCTCGGGCTGATCGCCGCGATGGGGCTGATGTACGTTACGGCGAACGATTTCGTGTCCACGCTCGGCGCCTGCGCCACGGTGGCGGTGGCGCGGGCGGCGCTCGCCTAGGTCACTCCTCCAGCAACACCACGCGCCGCGGCTCCACCGCCATGAATGCCTCGCTGCCCTCGGGCAGCGGCTCCATCGTGCCGCGGATGACGAGGCGCTGTCCGCCCCAGTCGACGATGGTCTGCGAGAAGTCGCCCTGGAACACGCTGCGCTCGATGCGCACCGGCCAGACGTTCTGCGTCGCCTCGGGTTTGCGCGCCGACAACTGCAGATGCACGGTGCGGATCGAGAAGGTGAGCTCGGCGCCGGCCGGACGTCCATGTGCGATGCCGTAGACGATGTGCCCGGCCGGTGTTTCCAGCGCGACGACATCGTCCATCGCAAGATCGGTCCGGTTTCGGCCGCGGATCAGATTGGCCGAGCCGATGAAGTCCGCCACGAACGCGTTGCGCGGGTGATTGTAGATCTCGTTCGGACTGCCGATCTGCTCGATCAGGCCGTCGCGCATCACCACGATGCGGTCGGACATCGCGAGCGCCTCTTCGAGGTCGTGCGTCACGTAGACCGACGTGATGCCGAGCCGATGCTGCAGCTCGCGCAATTCGATGCGCATGTCGGCGCGCAGCTTGGCGTCGAGATTCGAGAGCGGCTCGTCGAACAGCAGCACCGAGGGCTGGAACACGAAAGCGCGCGCCAGCGCGACGCGCTGTTGCTGGCCGCCGGAGAGCTGCGAGGCGCCGCGCTGCGCGTATGCGCCCATCTGCACCATCCCCAGTGCGCGCTCGACCTTTTCGGCAATCTGCTCCTTGCCCTCGCGGCGCACACGCAAGCCGTAGGCGACGTTCTCGAACACCGTCATGTGCGGCCAGATCGCGTAGGACTGGAACACCATCGAGAGGCCGCGCTTCTCGGCCGGGATGTTCACGCGCTGTGCGCTCGAATAGACCGGCGCGCCGCCGATATCGATTTCGCCGGCGGTCGGCTGCTCGAGGCCCGCAATGGCGCGCAACGTCGTGGTCTTGCCGCAGCCCGAGGGCCCCAGCAGCGTCAGTTGCTCGCCCGGATGCACGACGAAGCTCACCCCGCGCACCGCCGGCACCTCGCCGTAGTGGATGTGCAGGTCTTTCACTTCGATATGCGGCTTGCGGTCGGGCATGGTGGTCAATCGGTAATGTGCGCGGTGGCGCGGCGCGTCACCGCGAGCAGGACGCTCACCGCGATCGCCACCACCAGCGTCTGGATCAGCGCCATCGCGGCGGTGAGTTCGGTCGAGCTCGCGAACCAGCTCTCGACGATCGACGGCGTGATCACCTTGGAGTGCGGGCCCATCAGCAGGATCGAGGCGCCGAGCTCGCGGATGCTGGCGACGAACAGCAGGAGCCACGCGGCGATCAGCCCGGGCCAGAGCAGCGGCACCGTGACGGTGCGGATGCGATAGCCCCACCCTGCCCCGCACATTTGCGCGCACTCCTCGAGGCTCTTGTCGATCTGCAGCATGACGCCCGAAATGGTGCGCACGCCGAGCGGCAGGAACACCGTGAGATAGGCGATCAGCAGCAGCCATAGCGTGCCGTAGATCGGGATCGGGAAGATCAGCCAAGCCCACATCATGCCGAACGCGAAGATCAGCCGCGGCACCGACTGCGGAAACATCACGATGTACTCGATGATGTTCGAGCCGGGCAGCCGCGAGCGGTAGATGATCCACGAGATCAGCCCCATCAGCAGCACGCCGAGCGTCGCGGTCCAGAACGCAAGCCACAGCGAGTTGCCGAGGGCCGTGGTGGCGGCATTCATGGTGAACGCCTTGTAGAAATGCTCAGTGGTGAAGTTGCTGGCGGCCGGAAACGCGGTCGAAATCTTCTGGATCGACGCATAGAACAATGTCAGCAGCGGCAGCACCACGCTGCACACAAGATAAAATACGCACACCGCGAGCAGCACCCAGCGCAGGCGTCCCACGTCGTTGACGCGCGGGCGGAACGCCTTGCCGGTGATGGTCACGTAGCTGCCCGCCGTGATGATGCGGCGATAGATGAACAGCGTGACGAACATCACGACGAACAGGGAGGTGCCCATCGCGGCCGCGAGCGGAATCTTTGGCGGATACTGCTGGGTGAGCTGGTAGATCGCGGTGGTCACGACGTAGAACCGGTCCGGCAGGCCGAGCACGAGCGCGGCCGCGAACGAGCCGAGCATCTCGGCGAACACGAATATTGCCGCGCCAAGCACGCCCGGCATCACCAGCGGCAGGGTCACGCGCAACATGGTGCGCCAGCGGCTCGCACCCATCACCTGGCTGGCTTCCTCTAGCGCCGGGTCCATCGACTTCATCACGGCGCCGATCATCACGAAGGCGACCGAGCCCTCGAACAGCGCCATCACCCAGGCGATGCCGTAGGCCGAATTGATGTTGATGAGATAGTCCTTGCCGCCGAGCGCGCGATACACCTGGTTGAGAAAGCCGCTCTCCTGCGTGCCGAGCAGGCTCCAGGCGAGCGCGCCGAGCAGCGGCGTGAGATAATAAGGAACGACCATCGCCTGCTCGAAGAAGCGCCGCCCCGGCACGTTCGTGCGAGTCAGGATCCAGGCCATCAGGAAGCCGAACACCAGCGCCATCACGGTCGCGGCGAACGACACGGTCAGCGTGTTGATGATGATCTGCGGGTAGCTGAGCAGGCCCGCGAAATTGTCCAGGCCGAATTCGCTGGGCGGCCGCGCGTCCTGGTCGCCGACATTGAGGGCGGCCTGCAAGAGATAGAAGACTGGATAGAGCACGAGCAGGCCCGCCACCACGGCGACGAACACGCCGGCGATAGCGGGGGCACTGAACCTTGGTAGTCGCAACGCCATCAAGCCGCAGCCCCTCCGCCGTCATCATCCGCGAAAGCGGATGATCCAGTAATCACCGGCCTTTGTGCTTCAGCATCAGCTTTTGTGTTTACTAGGTCCCCGCCTTCGCGGGGACGACGAGCGCGACGTCACAGCCCCAGCATCGCGTTCCATTCCTTGTTGAACACGTCGCGCGTCTTGGCGTAGTCGTCCCAGTCCTTCGGATAGATCAGCTTGTAGTCGGAGAGCTTCTGGCCCGTCGGCATGGGCGGCGGATCGTTGGTGAGCGAGCCGTAATAAAGGTTCGGGTGATCCTGATAGTATTTCTGTCCGCGCGGCGACATCGCCCAGTCGATGAACAGCTTGGCGGCCTCCGGATGCGGCGCCTTGTTCACCGCGCCGAGGATCAGCGGGGTCGCGACCAGACCCTCGGGCGGCCCGACGAATTCCACGTCCGCGCCGCGCTGCTTGTAGAGCACGTAGGCCGAATATTCGGCGAGTGCCGTCATGTCGTCGTCGCCTTTGGCAAGCCGGTCGAACAGCTGCACGCGCGAGTCGAAGGCGCGCGGGCGCTGCTTGGCGAATTCCTTCCAGAAATCGTTGCCGTGGATCTGGCGCAGCAGGTACCACTGCACGTACTGGATACCGGAAGATGAAATCTTGCAGGAGATCTTGTTGCGGAAGCGCGGGTTGTTGATGTCCTGATAGGTCTTCGGGATGTCCGCGCCCGTCACCTTGCTCTTGTTGTAGGCGAGCCCCGCGAAGGTCACGCCGGTCCAGAAATAGTTGCCGGGCGTCGCGCTCAGATAGTCCTTCTTGTACGCGTCCACGTAAGGACCGGTGTAGACCTCGTAGCCGCCCTTCTTCTCGAAATCGACCGCGGGCGCCACGTCGGAAAGCTGCAGCACGTCGACATCGAAGCGGCCGGCGGAGCGCTCCGAGACGATCTTGTTGTAGAGCGCGCCGGTCTGCGCGCGCACATAGCTGGTCTTGATCTTCGGGAAGTCCTTGCCGAAGCCTTCCATGATGGCGGCGGTGCCCGCCTCGTTCTCATGGCAGTAGAAGACAAACGCACCTTCCTGCTCGGCCTTGGCCACGTCCGCATAGGTCTCGAAATCGTGGACCTTGGTGACTTTCTTGGCGCCCTGCGCCGACACGTGAGGAGCCGCGAACGCGGTTGCGCCGAGCGCAATGCCGGTCTTTAGGACATGGCGGCGCGTGATCCTGTTGGGCATGAAGCCTCCCTCGCTTTGGTTTTCGTTGCGCGCAGCTTAGGCCGCACGCATTCGCGGGGGCAAGGGAGGCGGGGTCGCGCCCGGCGGCGGCAAGTCCGCGCGCGGCGCGAACCGCGCGCGGATCCGGACGATCTAGGCGGCTGCCTGCTCCGTGGTCGGATCGATCATCTTGCGGACTTCGGTGATCTTGGTCGCCGGGAAGCCGCTCAGCTGCTCGTGCTTGCGAATGATCGCCTCGTCCTTGGCGAGATAGACGCAGAAGGTCTTGTCCGCCGCCACATAACTCTCGATCCACTGGATGTCGGACCCGAGTTGACGCAGCACCTCGTTCGACTTCGCGGCCGCGCCGCGCAATTGATCGCGTTCGAACGAGCCGACCTTGGGAATATCGCGTTCAATAATGAATTTGCGCAGAGCCATGGCGCTTCTCCTTTCGGGCCGGGGTTGAAATCCGTGCGTGCACCGGCCCGGCAGTGAGAATGGCGCCTATTCTGGGCGGTGGTAGGGCAGGCCCATCGCCCGCGCGCCAGCGGCCGGAGCGGAAGGCTAGCGGCAGCGCGGGTACATCGCGGCAAGCTCGCCGCCGCGCAGCAGCAGCAGACGGGAGCTCAAGCCGCCACGGCGCACGATCCACTGCCGCACACGCGGCGGATAGGCGGCGAGCACGACACCGGTCGCTTCCGGCTCGTACACCTTCCGCCCGAGAAAATCGCGCGAGGTTGCGGCGTGGAAGCCGAGGATAGCGCGTGGCGTCACACAGATGCGGCTGCGCGGCAGCGACATCAGCACCAGCGTGCAAGCCGAGAGGCAGGGGCCGTCGATCACGACACGCTCGCCCGACGCGCGCACCGTCTCGAACATCCGCAGAAACGGGCCGACCTGTCCGCCGGGACTTGCCAGGATGCGCACCTCGGCCGAGGCAGGCATGGCGAGCACCGCGACAACCGCCGCACACAGCACACGAAGAAGGACCGAGCGCACGTCGATGAGATCCGGATCTAACTCTCCGGTCTAACTAGGCGACGACTTGGGCCGATCAAGGGCGGCGCTCACCCGAGCTTGATGTTCGCCTCCTTCACGACGCGGCTCCATTTCTCCATCTCGGCCTTGACGAAGGCGCCGAACTCCTCCGGAGTGTTTTCCCGATAGTCGATGTTGAGCTTGTCGAGCCGCTCCGTCACGTCGGGCTGCTTGAGCAACGCGTTCAACGACGTGTTGAGCTTTTGAATGATCGCAGCCGGCGTGCCCGTCGGCACAAACAGGCCGTTCCACTCATAGGCCTCGAACCCCGGAATGGTGTCGGACACCGGCGGCAGATCAGGCAGCGTGCGCAACCGCCCCTTGCCGGTATGCGCGACCGCCTTCACGGCGCCGGCCTGCACCTGCCCCACCGAGGCCGAGCCGTTCGAGAAGAAGAACTTCACCTGCCCGCCGATCACGTCGTTCAGCGCCGGCCCGCCGCCGCGATACGGGATGTGATTGATCTTGGTGCCGGTCATGTGGCGGAACATCTCGAGCGAGAGGTGCTGCACGGTGCCGTTGCCCGAAGAGGCGAAGTCGAGTCCGTCGGGAGCGGCCTTCGCCATCGCGATCACGTCCGCGACGGTTTTTGCCGGGACGTCCTTGTTCAGGACCAGCAGATTGGGCACCAACGAGGCGAGGAAGACCGGCTGGAAGTCCTTGCCGTAGTCGAACGAGAGCTTCTGATAGAGGAACGGGTTCACCGAGAAGGCCGTAGCATCCCAGAGAATGGTGTAGCCATCGGGATCGGCCTTGGCCGCAACCGCCTCCGCGATCGTGCCGCCCGCACCGCCGCGATTATCGATGACGAACTGCTGCCCGAGCACCTCGCCGAGCTTGGCGAAAAAGATGCGGCCGGTCGTGTCGGCGCCGCCGCCCGCCGGATAGGGGATGATCACGCGCACCGGCCGCGCGGGCCAGGTTTGCGCCGACGCAGAGGTCGCGAGAAAGGGAACCGCGATCGTTGCCGTGGTGCCGGTCAGCAGATGGCGGCGCGATAGTTTTGTGTGGCGCAAGATTGGTCCTCCCCAGCGCGCGTTCCTCACCCCGCTCCATCATAGACGATGACACGTGCACTCGGCGATGAGGCAAATCAGTCGTTCACGCCCACCTCGGTCAAGCGCCAGCCCGCGCTCGTCGGCTCGAAATAGAAGCCGGCCTCGCCGCAGAACAGCGAATAGTTGCTTTTCTGGTCCCGCTCCGGCTTGCCCTTCCCGACGCAGGCGCGCGTCTTCGCGGTGAACAAGCCCTTCCAGATCGCGTCGAAGGCCTTCTCCTCGCGCAGGTCGCTGAAGTGCAGAAACGGGAATTTGGTGAGCGAACGCACCTTCGCCTTGTCTCCGGCCTTCGCTGCCGCCGAAAACTCCTTCCAGAACGCCGCAAAGCCGTCCCCCTGCGCCACCGCGAGCGGCGTGAGCAAGGCCAGCATCGTCAGGGCGAAAGCGGCGCGTCGCATTCGATTCCCCTACTGCTTCGGCAGACCGGTGAGCGCGATGATGCCGTCCCAGCGCTTGAGTTCCTGTTTCACAAAGTCGCCGAACTCACCCGCCGGCATCTGCCCGATCTCGGCGCCGAGCGCTTCGTAGAAGCGCTTGCCTTCCGGCATATTGATCGCGTCGCGGATCGCCTTGTTCAGCGCCGCAACGATGTCCGCCGGCATACCGGCCGGCCCGTGCACGCCGTTCCAGGAGAACAGCACGAACTCCGGGAAGCCGAGCTCGATCATGGTCGGCGCGTCCGGGAACGCGTCCATGCGCGTCAGTCCGGTCACCGCCAGCGTGCGCAGCTTGCCCGCCTTGATGTGCTCCTGCGTGGTCGAGACGTCCATCACGCAAAAGTCGATCTGCCCGCCGAGCAGGTCGGTCGTCACCTGCGGCGTGCCGCGATACGAGACTTGCGCCGTCTTGATGCCGGCGTACGAATTGAGCATCGCGCCGCCTGCGAGGCTGCCGGTGTTGCCGAAGCCGAAATTGAGCTTGCCGGGATTGCCCTTCGCGAAGGCGACGAAATCCCGGAAGGCCGGATAGGGCGCATCGGCGCGCACCACCATGGCATGCGGCGCGCGCGAGAGCAGCGCGAGCGGCGTGAAGTCAGCGATCGGGTCGTAGCCGAGATTGTTGTAGAGATACGCGTTCGCCGAATGCGTCGAGTTGGTGCTGAACATGATGGTGTAGCCGTCCGGCGCGGCCTTCGCGGTCGCGCGCGACGCGATCGAGCCGGTCGCGCCCACCATGTTCTCGATGATCAGGCCGTGGCCGAACACCTTCTGAAAATGCGCGCTGACCAGCCGCGCCATGCCGTCGGTCGCGCTGCCCGCCGGGAACGGCACGATCGCGCGGATCGGCTTGCTCGGCGCCCAGTCCGCGTGCGCGGCGGACGCCGCGAGGACAAAACCCAAGAGCAAGCCAAACCTGCGCATCGCGTGTCTCGCTTTCGATCCAGCAGTCTCCGGCGCGATCGCCGACGTTACTGCCTGGGCAGTCCAGTCACCTTGATGATGCCGTCCCAGCGCTTCAGCTCCTCCTTCACGAACGCGCCGAACTCGCCCGGCGTCATCGCGCCGGTTTCGGAGCCGTAGGCGCCGAAGAACCGTTTGCCCTCGGGCGTGTTGACCGCATCCTTGATCGCCTGGTTGAGGGTCGCGACGATCTCGGGCGACATCCCGGCGGGACCGTGCACGCCCTGCCCTGAGTACAGCACGAAGTCCTGATAGCCGGACTCGACCATCGTCGGCACGTCGGGAAATGCCTCCGCGCGCTTCGAGCCTGTGACCGCGAGCGCGCGCAGCTTGCCGGCCTTGATGTGCTCCTGGGTCGGCGACATGTCCATCACGACGAAATCGATCTGCCCGCCGAGCAGGTCGGTCGTCGCCTGCGGCGTGCCACGATAGGACACGGCGTTTGTCTTGATGCCGGCGGCGGCGTTGAGCATCGCGCCGCCCGCGAGGCTGCCCACGTTGCCGTAAGCGAAATTGAGCTTCTCGGGATTGGCCTTTGCGAAAGCGACAAAATCTTTCAGGGTGCGGAACGGCGTCTCCGCGCGCACCACCATCGCGCTCAGCCCCTGCGCAATCAGCGCGATTGGCGTGAAGTCGCTGATGGGTTCATAGCCGAGGTTGTTGTAGAGATAGTAATTCGCCGAGTGCGTCGACACCGTGCTGAGCAACAGCGTGTAGCCATCTGGCGGCGCCTTGGCGACGGTGCGCGCTGCGATCGCGCCGGTCGCACCCGGCATGTTTTCGACGATGAAGCCCTGACCGAACAGCTTCTGGACGTGCGCACCGATCAGCCGCGCCTGCCCGTCGGTCGCGCTCCCCGCCGGGAACGGCACGATCATCCGGATCGGCTTGTTGGGATAGGGCTGCGCATCGGCGGCTGACGCGGCCAATACGAGCGCAAGCAGCCAGCCGAACCCGCGCATTTCCGTCCCTTGCACATTGTTATTGGGCCGCAGCGTAGGCGTGCCGCCGAACCTGTGCAACGCGCGCAGAACGCGCACCCGCCCGCCCTTCCCTCGCCGCACGCGGCGGCCCATATTCGGCGCATGGCGAAATCCCCCGACTCGCGGAAAGGCAAGGATCCGGCGCGTCCAACGCGCGCCAAGGCGGCGCGCGAGCCGCTGGCGCCGATCGCGCCCGCGCTGGAGAAGCTGCTCAATCCCGGCATCGCCAAGGGAACCGCGGGCGTCGGGTCGCAGACCGGACTGACCGGACAGGAGAAGCCGAGCCCGCGTGGCGGGCGGCTGCCCGGCGAGGGCGTCAAGGAGGCCGAGCCCAAGACCGGGCTGCGGCCGCCCGCCGACAATTCGTGGGACCGGCGCGAGGATTTCTCCGCCGCGCATCGCGCGAGGAAGTCAACGCGGGAAGGGGCGCCAACTTCGACCCCCACCCCTAACCCCTCCCCACAAGGGGGAGGGGAACAGACCGAGCATGCGGCACCCGGCTTCGCCGAAGCCCCCCAAGCCAAATACACCAGCAACGAAGAGCTGATCGAAGCCTCGCCCGAGCTCGCGCGTGCGCTCGGGCTTGACGGCGATGCGGTCTCATTCCCGGAGCCGCAATTTGAAAGGCCGAAACGCGAGCGGCGCCCGTTCGCGCGCGGCGACATCCAGTCGATGGGCGTGACCGCGACCGCGGAGTCGCTGGAGAACCTGCTGCGCGAGGGCCGCGCCGAGTTCAAGGGCGCAGTGGCGTGGACGCCGCACCGCCCGGAGCGGCCGGAAAAATCCGAAGGCGGCCAGCGCCTCGTCATCAAGTCCGACTTCAAGCCGCAGGGCGACCAGCCGACCGCGATCAAGGAGCTGGTCGAGGGCGTGCAGCGCCACGACCGCAACCAGGTGCTGCTCGGCGTCACCGGCTCGGGCAAGACCTACACGATGGCCAAGGTGATCGAGGCGACGCAGCGCCCGGCCCTGATCCTCGCGCCGAACAAGACGCTCGCCGCGCAGCTCTATGGCGAATTCAGGAGCTTCTTTCCCGACAACGCGGTCGAGTACTTCGTCTCGTATTACGACTACTACCAGCCCGAGGCGTACGTCCCGCGCACCGACACCTACATCGAAAAAGAATCATCCATCAACGAGCAGATTGACCGCATGCGCCACTCGGCGACGCGCGCGCTCTTAGAACGCGACGACGTGGTGATCGTCGCCTCGGTCTCGTGCATCTACGGTATCGGCTCGGTCGAGACTTATTCGGCGATGACCTTCGCGCTGAAGAAGGGCGAGCGCATCGACCAGCGAGCGCTCATCGCCGACCTCGTGGCGCTGCAATACAAGCGCACGCAGCACGACTTCTATCGCGGTTCGTTCCGCGTGCGCGGCGACACGCTCGACATCTTCCCGGCGCACTACGAAGACCGCGCCTGGCGCGTGAACCTGTTCGGCGATGAGGTGGAGTCGATCGAGGAGTTCGATCCGCTCACCGGGCAGAAGACCGACGAGCTCTCATTCGTGAAGATCTACGCCAACTCGCACTACGTCACGCCGCGCCCGACGCTGATCCAGGCGATTAACGGCATCAAGGCCGAGTTGAAGTGGCGGCTCGACCAGCTCAACGCCGCCGGCCGCCTGCTCGAGGCGCAGCGGCTGGAGCAGCGCACCATCTTCGATCTGGAAATGATGGAGGCGACCGGAAGCTGCGCCGGCATCGAGAACTATTCGCGCTACCTGACCGGCCGCAAGCCGGGCGAGCCGCCGCCGACGCTGTTCGAGTACGTGCCCGACAATGCGCTGGTGTTCTGCGACGAGAGCCACGTCACCGTGCCGCAGCTCGGCGGCATGTATCGCGGCGACTTCCGCCGCAAGGCAACGCTCGCCGAATACGGCTTCCGCCTCCCCTCGTGCATGGACAACCGCCCGCTGCGCTTCGAGGAATGGGACGCGATGCGGCCGCAGACCGTCGCGGTGTCGGCGACGCCGAGCGAATGGGAGATCACGCAATCGGGCGGCGTGTTCGTCGAGCAGGTCATTCGCCCGACCGGCCTGATCGACCCGCCGGTCGACATCCGCCCCGCGCGCACGCAGGTCGATGACCTGGTCGGCGAACTGCACCAGACCGCGCGCGCCGGCTACCGCGCGCTGGTGACCGTGCTGACCAAGCGCATGGCCGAGGACCTCACCGAATACCTGCACGAGCAGGGCATCCGCGTGCGCTACATGCACTCCGACATCGACACCATCGAGCGCATCGAGATCATCCGCGACCTGCGGCTGGGCACGTTCGACGCGCTGGTCGGCATCAACCTGCTGCGCGAGGGCCTCGACATCCCCGAATGCGCGCTGGTCGCGATCCTCGATGCCGACAAGGAAGGCTTCCTGCGCAGCGAGACGTCGCTGATCCAGACCATCGGGCGCGCGGCGCGCAACGTCGATGGCAAGGTGATCCTCTACGCCGATCAGGTCACCGGCTCGATGGAGCGCGCCATCGCGGAGACCAACCGCCGCCGCGAGAAGCAGGTCGAGTACAACACCGCGAACGGCATCACGCCGGAAAGCATCAAGCGCACCCTCCACGACATCCAGAACAGCGTCTACGAGCGCGACCAGGTGCTGGTCGAGATCGGCGACGGCGGCATGGCCGACGACGTGATCT
>JBAVXH010000267.1:0-5642 GCA_049698215.1 Xanthobacteraceae bacterium
TGCTCACCGCCATGCTCGAGAAGCTGCGCGGCGGCATCGACCTGGCGGTCGCAAGCCGCTATGTGGCGGGCGGTTCGGCGGCAGGCCTCGCCGGCGCCCGGCGCGAGCAGGCGAGCAGGCTCTCGACCGCGCTTGCGCGCAACCTGCTGGGCGTCACGCTCTCCGATCCGATGAGCGGCTTCTTCATGATGCGGCGCGACCGCTTCGAGGAGCTGGCGCCACAGCTCTCCTCGCAGGGCTTCAAGATCCTGCTCGACATCGTGGCGACCGCGCGCGGCTCCTTGCGCATCGCCGAGCTGCCGTTCGTGTTCGGCGAGCGCCAGCACGGCGAGAGCAAGCTCGACACGCGTGTCGCGCTCGATTTCGCCGCGCTGGTTCTTGCAAAGCTCACCAACGACGCGGTGTCGTTCCGCTTCCTGCTGTTCTGCCTTGTCGGCCTGACCGGCATCGCAATCCACATGGCGGTGCTGCAGCTCACCGTCGGCTTCGGCATGCGCTTCGGCTGGGCGCAGACGGTCGCAACGTTCGCGGCAATCACCTGGAATTTCGTGCTCAACAACATGTTCACCTACCGCGACCAGCGGCTTGCCGGCTGGCAGTTCGTCACCGGCCTGATCCGTTTCCAGGTGATTTGCGCGGTCGGAGCGATCTCGAACGTGGGTATCGCCACGGTGATCTATCGCTATGATCCGCAGTGGTGGGTCGCCGGGTTCGGCGGCGCGCTGATGGGCGCGGTGTGGAATTACGTGGTCAGCGCCGCCTTCGTGTGGCGGCAGCGGTAGATTGACGCCCGGTTCTGGGTCGCCGGGAACCCAAAATCCGTCAAATTTTCCCGCTGAAAGGACTGCCGAATCCCCCCCGAGAGGCGTTATCATAGCGCCGAAGGAGCCTCGATCGCCGATGTGCCGCTGGATCGCCTACCGCGGAGAATCGATCAAGCTTGAGCGCTATGTGACCGCGCCCGCTCATTCGCTGGTGGTGCAGAGCCTGCGCGCGCTGGAAGGCAACGCTTCCACCAATGGCGACGGCTTCGGGCTCGGCTGGTACGACGCGCACGACCGCGAGCCGGGGCTCTATCGCGAGGTGCGCCCGGCCTGGTCGGACGAGAATCTACGGCACCTCTGCCGTCACATCCGCTCGCATCTGTTCTTTGCGCATGTGCGCGCCTCGACCGGCACGCCCACCACGCGGCCGAATTGCCATCCCTTCGCCTTCGGCAAATGGCTGTTCATGCACAACGGACAGATCGGCGACTGGTCGCTGATCCGCCGCCGCGTCGAGGCATTGATCCCGGACGATCTCTACAAGAGTCGCGTCGGCACGACCGACTCCGAGGCCGTGTTCCTCGCGATCCTTGGCGCCGGCGCGGACGACGACCCGATCGCGGCGACCATGCGCACGCTCGACGTTCTCACCGACATGGTGCGCGCGAGCGGCACGACCGAGCCGCTGCGCTTCACCTCGGCGCTCTCCGACGGAGAAAACCTCTACGCATTCCGTTACTCCAACAACGATACGCCGAACACGCTCTACTATCGCGAGACGGCCGAGAACGTCGTTGTGGTCTCCGAGCCGCTCGACACCGACCGCGCGCACTGGAAGCTGGTGCCGCAGCGCCACCTCATCGTCGCGCGCAAGCATGGGCCGGTGCAGCTGCTTCCATTCCCGGAAGAGAGGCGCGTGGCAGCCGAATAGCCGCGATCCCGGCTAGTATGGCATCACTCATTCTCCGACCGTCATCCCTGGAAATAACATGAAGCGAGTCGCTGTCGTTGGGGGCGGGATCTTTGGTGCCACTGCCGCCATCTACGCCGCTCGCAGCGGACATGACGTTCACCTGTTTGAACAGCAGCAGCACCTCTTGCAGGCAGCCTCCGCCATCAACCAGTACAGGCTGCACCGCGGCTACCACTATCCGCGAAGCGCCGAAACAGCGCGATCGTGTCGAGAAGCGGAACGAAGCTTCCTGGGTGAATATGCCGATGCAATGATCTCCGGAACGACTCACTTGTATGGAATCGCGAAGGCGGGGAGCAAGATCTCGTACGCCGACTTTCTTTCATTCTGTACGGCGAATTTTCTGGAATACCGACCCGTCGAGGTCGCGCATCTCATCGATCCGGCTGCCGCCGATTCGGTGAAGGTGCGTGAAGCGAGCTTTGACCCGGATATTCTCCGTGCCCTTGTGAAGAACAAGCTGCACGACAGCGGGGTCAATGTCCAATTGGGGAGTCGCTGCTGCGGTCAAATCGAGAATGAGTTCGACAGAATCATCGTTGCCGCTTACGCCTCTACAAATACTCTCCTCTCCGCTATGGGCCTGCCGACCGAGAAGTATCAATTTGAGGTGTGCGAGAAACCCGTCGTTAGGCTTCCAGCCTCGTTCGCGAAGACAGACATCGTCATCATGGACGGTCCTTTTTTAAGCATCGGTCCTATGGGACGAAGCGGTACATATGTCGTCGGACATGCGGTTCACGCAATTCATTCTTCGAACGTCGGCTATGAGCCAGAAATTCCGAAGGGAATGGAATCTTATTTGAACAAGGGAATAATCAGAGGCCCTACGCGAACGAATTTTCGTAAATTCATCGAAGCGGGACAACAGTTTATTCCCGAGCTCAAATCCGCCGAGCACGTCGGCTCGATGTATACTATTAGAGCCGTTCTTCCGGACCGTGATGACACTGACGAGCGACCAACGATCGTGGAGTTGGCAAGGAAAAACATAATCAGCATTTTTTCCGGCAAAATCGGAAATTGCGTAGAAGCCGCCAAGGCCGCTACCGCGCTTATCTGACTTCACGAAGCCTTTCAAGCACGCGAAGAACCCGGGCTGCGAATGAGCCGGCAGTTGGAAGTTCCGGGTCGCCGCCGGCCGCGGCGTCGATAAATCCGGCAATCTCGGCGGCAAGCGCTGTGCACTTGGTTTCGTACACGACTATCGGTTTCGCGTTTTTATCATCAATCGACGAGAGGAGATTATCCTCCCATATCAGAGAGCTCCCATCGTTCATTTCCAATGTCATTCTGTGAGCGGATCGGAGTGAAATGCTGCGGTCTATTAGTGAGACGGCGTTGAAATCTGGGTAACCTAGATGCGTCTCGATTTTATCGCACGTCGTGTATACGCCTGGGCCGTAGTCGATTCGTCCGCTGGCAGGCTCTCCGACCAGATCCAGAATGAGGGAAAGGTGGTGGGCAAGAAGAGATTGCTCTATGGACTCGGTGAACGTTCCGAATTTTCGCCACTCAAGTTTTATATTGCGAATGGACTGCAACTTCACACGTCGTTTGAGCTCCATATATACAGGATGGTACAAGAAGACGTAGCCTGCTGAAAATATCAGGCCGCGCCGCATCGCGAGGTCCGCGAGCTTGCCGGCGATCTCGGATGACTGGGCCAGTGGCTTTTCCACGAAGGTATGTTTGCCTGCCTCGAGGGCGGCATGCGCGAACGTCGAAAGAAGCGGAATCGGCGTTACGATCGCGATCGCCTGGATGGACGGATCATCCAATATCCCGTCCGGCGTCGTGCGGCGGACCGCCGGAAGATGCTCGGATAACCACGCCTCTTGTCCTGAGGAGCTTCTGGAGGCGAATGCAACGAGGTCGCTGGCCGCATGGAGTTCGCGCGCGACATTCTTGCCCCAGTTACCGAGACCTATAATGCCGGATCTGACCCTAGGAGGCATGCGGCGTAGGGTGTCTTACGTCGCGCACCATTGGTCAAGCGCGATGTGCATTTGCCGTGCCGAGCCTAAGCGGGCTCACTTCATGGGCGGTGAAATCCGCACCTCATAGATCATCGTGTCGCCCTTGATGCCGCCGATCTGGCGCGTCACCGCCACGGTGAGCTTCTCGGCCGCCGGATTGAGCGCATCGAGCTTGGCGAGGCAATCCGGCGCATAGGGCAGGCAGGCGCCAACCCAGCCCTTGCGCTTGAGCTCGTCGGGATAGTCGATCCAGGAAGAGAGCGCCGGGTCGAAGTCCGCATACATCTTCGGATGATCCGGACTGTAGAACACCACATAGGCTGCCATCTCATATCCGCCGACCACGATCGGCAGCGGTGTGGCGAAGCGCGCGCGCCACACCTTCGTCAGCGCCTCGGCGATCTCGTGATAGGGCGCATGCGCGCCGCCGACCGGGCGCAGGCGGTAGTTTACCCATGGGTAGATCGGCGCCGCGATCAGCAGGATCAGCGTGAAGGCGGTCGCCACCACCGCGGCGCGCGCGACGGCGCGGCGCGTGACGAGACGCGGGATCAGCACCAGCAGGGTGAGCGGCACCAGGAAGAACAGCGGGTTGCCCCAGTCGAGGCGCAGGTAGCTGCCCATCAGCAGCGCCGCGGCGGGCGGCGTGAACACCAGCACCGTCGAGATGACCAGCACCAGGAAGGCGTCCGGCTCGCGTTTCGCGAATGCCTCCACGGCATGCCGCCACGGCCACAGCAGCGCGGCGCCAGCCACGATCGGGATCGCAAGCAGCGCAAAATGATGGCCGAGGTATTCAAGCGTGCGCAGCACCGAGCCGCGCTCTGCCGCAAGAGCGCTTGCCCACTGCAGGGTCGGGTAATTCCATTTGACCAGCCAGACGATGTGCGGCGTCAGCGCGAACAGATAGACGATCGCCGCGACCCAGGGTGCGGGCGAACGCAGGAAACGCATGCGCCCGGGATGGACCAAGGCGGCAAGCCCGATCGCCGCAACACCGATCAACCCCGAATAGATCGTGAGCGTGCAGGCGGCCGCCGCGAGCCCAAGCAGTGCGCCCCAGAGCGCGTTGCGCTTCTCGTAGGCGATCAGGAACGTCAGAACGAGCAATGGCAGCAGCGCGAGCAGCACCTGGTAATTGTTGAAGCGCTCGCCCTTGGTGTGAAACAGCGGGTAGAGCATCATGACGAGCACGACAAACAATGCACGCCGCGGCCCGACGACACGCCGCGCGATGACATAGAGCGCCGCCAGCGTCACGAAGGTCGCCACACGCGAGAGCGCGTAGGAGGCCCAGTCGGCGGCCGGAAACACGCTGTACCAGAGCCCGGCGATCCAGCCGGTCATCGGTGGATGGCGGCCGTAGCCGCCGAGGAAGCTTTGCCCCCAGGCGTAGGCCTCGGCGGCGTCGATGAACACGTCCTGCGCGGCCTTCAGGCCGGTGAGAAAGAACACGCCTGCGATCGAGGACAGCGCAATCGCGATGAGCGCCGCGCGCGGCGAGCGGTCATCGAGCCGCGCCGCGAACCACGCTTCGAGCGCGCGCCATTGCCTTCGTGTGGGAGTCGTTCCGTCCATCGATCCGTCATGCCCGGCCTTGTGCCGGGCATCCACGACTTTCTTTGCTCAAGAAAGCAAGACGTGGATGGCCGGGACAAGCCCGGCCATGACGAAAAAGGTTGAGGCGAGCGCCGCAGCGCGGTCGAGCAGCAGCTTGCGCTCGCGCGCGTTCTGCGTAAGCGAGGCGGCGCGCTCGAACTCGGCGCGCGCCTCGGCATTGCGGCCGAGCTTTTTGAGGAAATCGCCGCGGACGCTCGGCAGCAGGTGATAGTTCTTCAGCGTCGGCTCGGCGGTCAGCGCATCGACCAGTTCGAGGCCCGCCTGTGGCCCCTGCGCCATCGAGACCGCGACCGCGCGGTTCAACTC
>JBAVXH010000268.1:0-14564 GCA_049698215.1 Xanthobacteraceae bacterium
TCGGACGGGTATCGCTTCGTCTTCTTCTCGATTTCGGCCATCCGGCCACGATTCGCCTGGGTCCACATTCCAAGCTTGAATCATGCCGCGCGACCCGCCACAACCCTTTCTCAAACGGTCACTTAGGAGAGAAAAAGCTGGCCGCTCCGCGTGTTCAACCTTGAGACTCCACGTCCTGGATCGCTACAAGGCGAGCGGAAGGTGGAAGCCATGCGACTGAACATCGTCAATCCGAACACGACCGCGGCCATGACCAGGGTGATCGCTACGGCTGCCGCGAAGGCCGCGCGGCCGGGTACGGTCATCCGCGCGGTCGAGTCCGCGTTCGGGCCGCCCTCGATCGAGGGGGCCTACGACGACGCGTTCGCGGTGCCCGGCCTGCTCGCGCGCATCAAGGAAGGCGAAGCAGAGGGCGCCGACGCGCATGTCATCGCGTGCTTCGACGACACCGGGCTCGATGCGGCGCGTGCGCTCGCCGACGCGCCCGTGGTCGGGATCGGTGAAGCGGGATTTTTCGCCGCCGCGATGCTCGCGCATCGCTTCTGTGTCGTGACGACGCTGTCGCGCTCGGTGCCGGTGCTCGAGAACAACCTGCTGCGCTACGGCCTCGACCGGCGTTGCGCGCGTGTGCGGGCATGCGACGTGCCGGTGCCGGAACTCGACAATCCGGCCTCCGGAGCACGCAAGAAGATCGCAGACGAGATCGCCCGCGCACTCGCCGAGGACGGCGCCGAAGCGGTCGTGCTCGGCTGTGCCGGCATGGCGGACCTTGCGGCTTCGCTTTCCGCCGAATTCGGTGTTCCGGTGATCGACGGCGTCGGAGCGGCGGTCGTTCTGGCCGAAGGACTTGCGGCGATTGGCCTCAGGACATCCAAGCGCGGCGGCTACGCGCGCCCCCTGGCCAAGGCCTATTCCGGCGCATTCGCGCCCTTCTCGCCTCAAGGCTAGGCGCCCCTCCCCAGTCTCCCCAACAATCATTGCCGAGGGATATTTCCGTTTGCCCAATTTGTGGGCAAGCTGTGCCGCATCCGATTGCCGGACGGGGCGACAAACACCCTCCATGCACCGGATTTTGACGCTCGTGCCCTGAACCTGAAGTTCGCGCTCACCAGGCCGCAAACACGATTGCGAACTTCAGGTTCAAAAGGGCACTAGATTCATGAAGTTGCTAGTGTCCTTCGATTCCGAAGTTCGCATCGGAGCGTGCTGCAGGGTAGGGCGACTTCGGAATCGGGACACTAGTCCGCGATGGCACAGTCCTTGAAATGAAAACGCGTCCAATCGGGAGGTTTGCAATGAAAAGAACGGGATTGTTGATGGCGGCGGCGCCGCTTGCGGCCGCGTTGCTGGCGGTCAGCCTGACGGCCGCATCGGCGCAGTCTGTGGTGCGCATCGGCATGACGGCAGCCGACATTCCAAAGACCGTCGGCCAGCCCGACCAGGGCTTCGAGGGCAATCGCTTCACCGGCAACACGATGTATGAGGGCCTCACCACCTGGGATCTCTCGTCGGCAGACAAGGCGAGCGTGGTGATTCCCGGCGTCGCGACCGAATGGAACGTGTCGCCGACCGATCAGACCAAATGGATCTTCAAGCTGCGATCCGGCGTGAAATTTCATGACGGCTCGGACTTCGACGCCGACGCCGTGGTGTGGAACGTCGAGAAGGTGTTGAAGCAGGATGCGCCGCACTTCGACGTGAGCCAGGTCGGCGTCACCGCGACGCGTATGCCGAACCTGCGCAGCGCGAAAGCCGTCGACAAGATGACGGTCGAGCTAACCACCGCTGCGCCCGACGCACTGCTGCCGATCAACCTCACCAACCTTTACATGGCGAGCCCGGCACACTGGAAGAAGCTCTACGATGCGACCAGCGCGACCGATCCGAAGGAAAAGGCCAAACAGGCCTGGGATGCCTTCGCCCGCAACGCCTCGGGCACGGGTCCGTGGAAGATGGACAAATTCGTCCCGCGCGAGCGCCTCGAACTGGTGAAGAACGCCGCCTACTGGGATGCGAAGCGCGTTCCGAAAGTGGATCGGCTGGTCCTGCTGCCGATGCCGGAGGCGAACGCGCGCACCGCCGCGCTGCTGTCGGGCCAGGTCGAGTGGATCGAAAATCCGGCGCCGGATGCGCTGCCGCAAATCAAGCAGCGCGGCTTCGTCGTCTATCAGAACGAGCAGCCGCACGTGTGGCCGTGGCAGTTCAGCCGCATCGAGGGCTCGCCGTGGAATGACGTTCGCGTGCGCAAGGCCGCGAACCTCTGCGTCGATCGCAACGCCATGAAGGATGGCCTGCTCGGCGGCCTGATGGTATCGGCGACCGGCACGTTCGAGCCCGGTCATCCGTGGCGCGGCTCGCCGAAGTTCGCGATCAAGTACGATCCGGCCGAGGCCAAGAAGCTGATGACGGAAGCCGGCTTCTCGGCGACCAAGAAGCTGAAGGTGAAGACGCAGACCTCGGCCTCCGGCTCCGGCCAGATGCTCCCGCTGCCGATGAACGAGTTCGTGCAGCAGAGCCTTGGCGAATGCTTCTTCGACGTCGAGCTCGACGTGATCGAGTGGAACACGCTCTTCACCAACTGGCGCAAGGGCGCGAAGGACGAGTCCGCGCGCGGCTCGCACGCCACCAACGTGACCTACGCGGCGATGGATCCGTTCTTTGCCATGATCCGCTTCCTCGACTCCAAGATGGCGCCGCCGGTCTCGAACAACTGGGGCTTCATCAACGATCCGGAGTTCGACAAGCTGGCCGCGGCGGTGCGTGTGGCGTTCGATCCGGCGGCGCGCGACAAGGCGCTCGCCGCGTTGCACGAGCGCTCGGTCGACGAGGCGGCTTTCCTGTGGGTCGCGCACGACGTCGGCCCGCGCGCGATGACGCCGAAGATCAAGAACTTCGTGCAGCCGAAGAGCTGGTTCGTCGACTTCTCGACGATGACGATAAACTGAGTACTTCTGCCCTCATCCTGAGGAGCCCGCGAAGCGGGCATCTCGAAGGATGGGGGCAGCCACCACACACTTGCGGCCGTGGTTCGAGACGCGCCGCTGTCGCGGCGCTCCTCACCATGAGGGCGGAGATTGATGCTCCTCTACATCGCCAAGCGCCTCGTGCTGGTCGTGCCGGTCGTGTTCGCGGTGGCGCTGGTGTGCTTCCTGCTGGTGCACATCGCGCCCGGCGATCCGCTGGTCTCGGTGCTGCCGCCCGATGCCTCACAGGCGCTCGCCGAGCAGATGCGCAAGGCCTACGGCTTCGACCGGCCGCTGCCGGTGCAGTTCGGCATCTGGGTGTGGAACGCCGTCAACGGCAACCTCGGCACCTCGATCGCGTCCGGACGCTCGGTCACTGAAGAAGTCATGCGCGCGGTCGGCAACACCGTGATGCTCGCGGTGTTCGCCTCTCTGATCGGCTTCGTGTTCGGCATCATGTTCGGCTTCCTTGCCGGCTATTTTCGCGATACCTGGGTCGACAAGCTCGTCACCACGATCTCGATCACCGGCGTGTCGATGCCGCACTACTGGCTCGGCATGGTTCTGGTGATCGTGTTCTCGGTGCAGCTCGGCTGGCTGCCCGCGGTCGGCGCCGGCCCCGGCGGATGGGCCTGGGACTGGGAGCACTTCCAGTATCTCATCCTGCCCGCCGTTACGATGTCGGTCATTCCCATGGGCATCATCACGCGAACCGTGCGCGCGCTCGTCGGCGACCTGCTGAGCCAGGAGTTCGTGCTGGCGCTGCGCGCCAAGGGCCTCACCGAAAGGCGCGTGTTCGTGCATGTGGCGAAGAACGCCGCGCCGACCGCGATCGCCGTGATGGGCCTGCAGCTCGGCTATCTGCTCGGCGGCTCGATCCTGATCGAGACGGTGTTCTCCTGGCCGGGGACCGGCTTCCTGCTCAATTCGGCGATCTTCCAGCGCGACCTGCCGCTCTTACAGGGCACGATCCTGGTGCTCGCGCTGTTCTTTGTGTTCCTCAATCTCGTGGTCGACGTGATCCAGGCGGCGATCGACCCGCGCATCAAGCGGGCGTGAGATGAGCGCGGTCGCCGAGGACCTCGTGCGCGTTGCCACCGTCGAGAAGGCGCGCGGCTATTGGGCAACCGTCTTCCGCCGCCTCTCGCGCGACCCGGTGAGCATGGTGTGCGCGACTATCATTGTGCTGATCGCACTTGCCGCGATCTTCGCGCCGTATCTCAACCTCGCCGATCCCTATCAAGGCAGCATGATCCGGCGGCTGCGCTGGATCGGCACGCCCGGCTACCCGCTCGGCACCGACGAGCTCGGCCGCGACATGGTCGCGCGGCTGATCTACGGCGGGCGGCTGTCGCTGTTTCTCGGCCTCGCGCCGGTCGTGCTCGCGTTCTGCATCGGCACCACGCTCGGCGTCGCCGCTGGCTATCTCGGCGGTTTCGTCAACCAGGCGATCATGCGCACGGTCGACGTGTTCTACGCGTTCCCGTCCGTGTTGCTGGCGATCGCGATCTCCGGCGCGCTCGGCGCCGGCATCCTGAACTCGATCGTGTCGCTCACCATCGTGTTCATTCCGCCGATCGTGCGCGTATCGGAGAGCGTTACCACCAGCGTGCGCGGGCTCGATTTCGTCGATGCGGCGCGCGCCTCCGGCGCCGGGCCGATCACGATCATGCGCGTGCATGTGCTCGGCAATGTGCTCGGCCCGATCTTCGTCTATTCGACGAGCCTGATCAGCGTGTGCATGATCCTGGCCGCCGGCCTGTCGTTCCTCGGGCTCGGCACCAAGCCGCCGGAACCCGAGTGGGGCCTGATGCTCAACACGCTGCGCACCGCGATCTACGTCAATCCGTGGGTCGCGGCCTTGCCCGGCGCGATGATCTTTATCGTATCGATCTGCTTCAATCTCTTCAGCGACGGCATGCGGAGCGCGATGGATGTCCGAAGCTGACGTGCTGGCGCCGGCGAAAGACCTGGGCGGCCCGCAACAGCCGCTGCTTGAAGTGCGCGCGCTCTCCAAGCATTTCCCCGTGCGGAGCGGCTTTCTCGGCAAGGCCGGCGTGGTCCGCGCCGTCGATGACGTGAGCTTCTCGGTCGACAAGGGCGAGGTTCTGGGGATTGTCGGCGAGTCGGGCTGCGGCAAGTCGACGACCGCACGCCTCGTCATCGGCCTGATCGAGCCGGATGCCGGATCGATCGTGCTCGACGGCGAACAGCTGGGCGACCGGCTCTCGCTGCGCGAATTGCGGCGCGACGTGCAGATGGTGTTCCAGGACAGCTACGCCTCGCTCAATCCGCGCCTCACCGTCGAGGATTCCATTGCCTTCGGTCCGATCGTGCATGGCGTACCGGCGCGGGAGGCCCGCGCCCGGGCTCACGATCTGTTGCGCAAGGTCGGCCTCGATCCCGCGATCTTCGCGGCGCGCTATCCCCACGAATTGTCAGGCGGCCAGCGCCAGCGCGTGAACATCGCCCGCGCGCTTGCGCTTTCTCCGCGCCTTGTCCTGCTCGACGAGGCGGTATCGGCGCTCGACAAATCGGTCGAAGCGCAGGTGCTGAACCTGCTGATCGACCTCAAGGACGACCTCAACCTCACCTATGTGTTCATCTCGCACGACCTCAATGTGGTCCGCTTCATTTCGGACCGTGTCATCGTGATGTATCTGGGCGAGGTGGTGGAAACCGGCCCCGTCGAAACGCTCTGGTCCGATCCGCGGCATCCCTATACGCGCGCGCTGCTTGCCGCGATGCCCTCGCTCGATCCCGACAACCGCACCCGCGAGGCGCCGATCGCGGGCGACCCGCCCAATCCGATCAACCCGCCGTCGGGCTGCCGCTTCCACACCCGCTGCCCCTTCGCGGAAGCCGTGTGCAGCGAGAACGACCCCGCCCTGTTTGCCACCGGCAATGACCGCCACGCCGCGGCCTGCCACATGGTGGATCCCGGCTCGGGTCACTCGAAGGCGCAAGCTGCGAGCCCGCCATGACGACAGCACCGATCGTCGAGATGACAGATGTCCACGTGCGCTTCACCGGCGAGCGCACCGTGCATGCGCTCAACGGCATCGACATCGCGCTCAAGCAAGGCGAAGTGCTCGGCCTGCTCGGCGAGTCCGGCTCCGGCAAGAGCGTCACGCTGCGCGCACTGCTGCGATTGCTGCCACCACGCCGCAGCGAGCTTTCCGGCTCGATCCGCGTCGCCGGGCAGGATGTACTCGCACTCGACGAGGACGGTCTCGAAGACCTGCGCGGCGGCATCGTGTCGATGATCTTCCAGGAGCCGATGCTGGCGCTCGATCCGGTCTACACCATCGGCGATCAGATCGCCGAGACGGTGACGCGCCACCTGGGCGTCAGCCGGACGGACGGACGAAAGCGCGCGCTCGAGATGCTTGAGGCGGTGCGAATCCCCTCGGCCAAGCGGCGGCTCGATGCCTACCCGCACGAGATGTCCGGCGGCATGCGCCAGCGCGCCATGATCGCGCTCGCGCTCGCCTGCAAGCCGAAGGTGCTGCTCGCCGACGAGCCGACCACCGCGCTCGATGCCACGGTGCAGATCCAGATCCTGCTGCTGCTGCGGGAGTTGCAGCGCGACATGGGCATGGCGGTGGTTTTCGTGACGCATGACATCGGCGTCGCCGTCGAAATCTCCGACCGCATCGCCGTCATGTATGGTGGGCGGATCGTCGAGACAGGCGAATTGCGCCAGGTCGTGCGCACCCCGCGCCACCCCTATACGCGCGGGCTCCTCTCCTCGACGGTTCTCGCCGGGCACCGTGGCAAGCGGCTCGAAGCAATCCCCGGCGCTCCGCCGCGGCTCGATCGCCTTCCCGCCGGCTGTACCTTCGCGCCGCGCTGCGGGTACGCTGCCACAGCCTGCAGCCGGGACGCGATCCCGCTCGTCGCGCTCGACCCAGGCCACAGCGCGCGCTGCCTGAAGGTGGCGGAGATTGCCTGATCGGCGCTAGCCCAACACCGCAATCACCGCGTCGGCCTTGGTGACCACCGAAAAATTCTGCAGCGCGTAGTTGATCGCACGATCGAGCCTGCCCTACGCGCTTTCACGCATCGAATTGCAAAGTGCGCCGACCGGGTCCCCGCGCGGGAGGTATCGCCTAACGAAACGGCTGCAATGCCGATGCCAATTCTGCGGGAACGGGTGTTGGAACGAGTCCGCTCGCGGTTTGTCGCATGCACGCGACTTCTTGCGTCCCGCGCGCAGCAAGGATTCTTGCGGCATCGCGCCGCACGAAATATTCAAATTCGAGCCGGATACGGTGCTGCCGCTGCTCCTTCAGCGACATATTGAGCTCGACCTCATCCAAGGCACGGAGCTCGGCAAAGTAATCGCAGCCCACGTTGAGGGTGACGAGCCGCAGCGTACCCTCGAGGTCCGCAAGAATACCGGGCGCTTTCTCCAGCAGAAACAGTTCCCGGCATCGCCCTTGCCAGGACAGGAAGCGAACGAAATACACATTACCGACGAGATTGGTGTCCTCAAACGAAACGCGGTGGCGATATTGGTAGGCAAGCGGCAGCCGGGGCATCGCTTGGATGGCGGTACTCATGCGACTCTCTCGTGCTCCTGCTTGGCCGGCATCCATCCCGGGGACGCGGGCACCGATCCAATGTCCGCCGACCTCGTGCCGATTGCGAAAACAACGCCGTCGTGCAGGCCGGGCATATGGATCGTGGCCGTACGCCCGCTCAACGTTTCAAAAATGACGACCTCCCTGCCCTGCAAGCGATCGATCCTCCACGGCAGATCGAAATGCCCATGTTGCTTGATCGCCACCTCATACAGGGTCCACACGCGGGCGGCGGCCGTCGCCCATGGTTCCAGGCCGGGCGCCGTCAGATCACGTGCCAGGGTCTGCGCCGGGGTCGAGAGGTGATACGATTGGTTTGGCTGTAATCCCTTTTCTACGCGTTCAACATCGCAGCCGACCTCGCATTGTGCCTTCACGGCGAGCGTCAGACCGTTGCAGTGCGCGATTGAGACATGGCGATCGGCTTCGTGTCCGAGCGCAACAGGCTTGCCGTCGGCGCGCGCAAGGACCGGACCTTCGATCGCCAGCGCCGCGAGCGCGCGCGCGCGACGCGCGTCAAGATCATCCGCGGATTCGGCTATTAGTGCCACCTCCAGCGAGCTTTCACGGGTTGCCGCGCGCGCGACGCGCTCAATATAGGCGGCGGCGAGCTCAGGCACATCGGCAAGCATCGAGTCGAAGGCGCTATCGCCGATCGCCTGGAAACGCGCGCCGGTCCACGACTCGACCACACAATCCGCCGCATCGAAAGCGACGATGTCGAACACGAACGTGTCAGCGGTTGCGGAGGTCTCCACTGCCTCCATGCGGACCGGGACGGTTCCTTGGCGATTCTCGATGCGCTCGACCGAGACGGGGATCACCCGCAAGTGCGGGACCGCCGCCTGCAACGCGTGCAGCAGCGCGTCGCGCACGCCCGGATCGCCGAGGATGAGTCGTTGCGCCTCAAATGTCGCAAACCAGGAGCCGCAGTCCATCGGCAGGAGAGAGGCGGCGAGGCGCCGCGCCGACAGCAGCGAATAGGCCTGCAGGCGGCGGAAGGATTCGCCCTGGAAAAAGAGTGGCCCATAGAAGCGCTGCGCATCGATCAGGGCCTCGCCAGCTTTTTTCAACCGTGCTCCGCGCGCCGCCGCAGGCGCGTCGAAGCGGAATCTCGCGCGCATGCGATCGGTCGCGAAGCCATCGTCCTCGCTACGGATTACGACCTCGATCCGCTGATCCTGGTCGGCGAGTGCAACGATCTTGATCCGCGTGGCTCCGCGATCCGGTACTGCTGTCGCCTGCCGGAACGAGACATCCTCGATCAGCACCGATGTTGCCGCGCCGCCAGCGAGTGCATGCGCCGCCTGCGCCATCGCCTCGAGACCCATGACGGCCGGAAGGATGGCGACGCCATCGATGCGATGGTCACCGAGGTAGGGATCGCGTCCCAAGGACAATTCGGTCTCGACGACGAGTTCGAGCCGCGGATAGTGCAGGACGATGTTGTCGATGAACCGCAGGATCGGCAGCTCGGTCGAACCAAGCGACACGTAGTCCGGCGGCCCAAAGCGGCTGGTAACGATCAGTGTGCCGGACGCGCCAGCCATGACCAGCGCTTCGAACGCATCGACGCCGTCATCGAGCGCAATCGCGTCTACCCCGTAGCGCGCCAGCCGCTCTAGCGAGCCGTGCCGATGGCCCATGCCGGCCCCGTTCCAGATCGACCATTCGAGGGAAAGGACTCGGCACTGGCGGCGCGTACGCGCAATCTCGTCGGCCAGTATCGACTGCCACGCGTTGGCCAGAGCATAGTGCGTCTCGCCCTTCAGCCCCATGCGACCAAGAATCGATCCGAACGTCACCAGATAGCGCAGTTGCGGCCCCGCCGCCTCGACCGCGGCAAGCAATCCGGCAGTCTTGGGCGCGAGCAGCCGCCGCAACGCCGGGTCGTCGATCTCCTGGAACAGTTTAGGCTCGTTGATTCCGGCCGCATGGATCAAAGCCGTGATCGCGCCGAACTCGGTGACGGCGGCCTTCACGCCCCTGGCGAGGCCCTCCGCATCCAAGACGTCCACGACAAAATAGTGGCACCGCGCGCCGAGCGCGCGCGCGCGTTCAAGGGTCGAGGCCACTACGCTGTCCGAGGCGGGACTGCGCCCGCAAAAAACCAGCGCCGCCTTGGTGCGACCGGCAAGGCGCAATGCGCACTCTGAAGCAATTCCCTTGGTGCCGCCCGTGATCAGGATAACGTCGCGAGCGGTCAGAGCGGTAACCTCGCCGAGATCCGGCTGGACCAGCTCAAAATGCGGCTCGAAGCTGGCGCCGTTCGACCCGATCCGCATTTCATCGAAACCCTCGATTGTGCGAGCCAACTCTGCCGACACGCGCTCCGGTGCGACGGCCTCGTCTCCTCGCTCCACGACGAGTACCGACTGGAAGCGGCCCTCGAGCGCGAGCGAGCGCCCGAACGCCGCAACCGGAGCGCCCGCATGACAGATCGCGATATGCCGCACCTGTGTCTCCGGCCACGCGGCGCGGCAGGCTGCAAACAAGTCGTAGCTCGACTGCACGTCGGCAGTAGCGCCAATCCAGATCAGCAAGCCGTCCTCTGCCGACGCGCTGTCGCCTGTCGGCGGAGGAGACGCGAGCATGCGCGCGGCCGCGTGGTCTTGTGCGTCCCCTTGAATCACAACAGCGCGCCACCGCACATCGCGCGTCGCCCGCTGCGGCGCGATCCGTTCGGTCCAGCGCACTTCAAAGGTCCGCACCCATGGCCGCACGCCTGGCACGCGCTCCCACTCTGGCGCACTTTTGGGAGCCAGATCCCGCAGCGCTGCCAGCCCCGCCATCAGCTCACGCGCGGTCGCATTCGCGAACTCGGTCGGCGCATCAGGCATCCGGCAGCCTATAAGGCGCGCGGCCTTCCCTACGATGCGCGCTACCGCGATGGAATTGAGGTGCAAGTCATCAAGAAAGCGGTCGTCGTCGCGAATGTCATCCATCGCGAAGCCGGTTTCCTCCGCAAGCACATTACGCACCACGCTCGGGATATCGATCTCGCTGTCGTTTGAGCTCGCGGGCACGATCGACACGTCGACCGCGGGGGCCGCGACTGCAATCGGCGCGAGCTGCGGGCGTGCTCCCTTGCGCCGACCGCATGGGTTCGCAAGGAATCGCGGTTCCACCGTCAGGTCAAACGGGTGCAGCGGGCGATCTTCGAACAATGGCGCCAGGTTCACCGCCTGTCCGGAGGCGACGAATACAAGCCCGATGGCATCGAGCAACGGTTTCAGCGAGTCTGCGAATGCGTCCACGGAGATGGCCGTCAATCCGGCCTGCTGCGCGAGCCGCGAGAGGCCGGCGCCGGGGCCGATTTCGATCAGAATATCGGCCTGTGATGCGATGCCGCGAAGCGCTTGCTCAAACAGGACAGGCATGACGATCTGACGCGCAAGCAGATCCGCCGTCCGCTCGCCTGGGCTCAGCCGGTCGCCGGTGACGGTGGACCACACCGTCCGTTGGGGCTGCGCGAACTCGAACTCGGCCAAAGTCGCCGAAAAGGCCGGCACGGCGGGCGCCATCATTGAACTGTGAAAGGCGTCCGAGACTGAGAGCCGCGTGGTTGCGATCCTGCGGTTGCGCAAGCGTTGCTCGGCCCGGCCGATTTCTTGGTGACCGCCCGAGATGACCACCTCGCGCGGTGCGTTGTGGCATGCGAGCACAAGCCCAAGCCCGTCGATGGCGGAGAGTACTTCGGCCGCGGTCGCTTCGACGCGCAACATGCCCCCCTCATGCCGACCGGCGTCGGCCATGATCGCGCCGCGTGCGGCGACCAGGGGAATGAGGTTGTCTTCGCGCAACACGCCGGCCCAGACGAGCGCGGAAATTTCGCCAAGGCTGTGTCCGCATGCCACGTTGGCCTCGATCCCGCAGCGCCGCAGAAGCCGCCAGGCCGTTAGCGAGGCAGCCGCGATGGCGGGCTGTGCGATGCGCGTGTCGACCGGATCAGGAACAGCCTGCGGCAGCCGCCCGGCCAGGTCGCGCGCATCGTCGAAGCGTCGCGCCCAAGCGCCGCCGCCTGGACGCGAGGGCGCAGCCTGTCCGGGAAACAGATATCCGATGCGCGCGCGTTTCCCGCGCGCAACGAAGACGCCACCTTCTCCGTCAAGGATCTCGAGATCAGCGCTGATCGCCTGCGCGGCGCGCGCAAGCTTGTCGCGCAACTGTTCCGGGTCCTTCGCGATGATCGCGACGCGCAGCGGGCCACTGCCAAGATCGCGCGCACAGGCGGCCGCCGCGTCGCTCAGCTCGGCCAGCGACATGGTGGCGGCACGTGCGGCGAGCGATTGGAACAATGGTGCGAGCGTGCCGGCGGAGCCGGCGAATGCGAACAGCTCCGCATCCTGTCTGCGCGGCCCGGCGGGTATCGCCGTACGCGAAGAGACGGCACGCTGGTGCTCGATCACGATGTGCGCGTTGACGCCGCCGAAGCCGAATCCCGACACACCCGCAAGACGCACACCATCGCCGGGCCACGCTTGCGGCAAGAGCGCGGGATACACTTTGTGGTCCACCTCGGCAAAGGCGGGGTGCGGCATGTTACAGCCGACGTGCGGCGGAATAACGCCTGCCTCGAGGGCAGCGATCGCCTTGATCAGTCCAGCGAACCCCGCAGCGGCTTTCGTGTGACCAATGTTCGCCTTGATCGAGCCGATCGGTAATGGCGCTGCGGCACCGTTGCGCACGGTCGCAAGCGCACGAACCTCGACCGGATCGCCCACCGCCGTACCGGTGCCATGCGCCTCGACATAGCCGAGTTCTGCAGCATCGATGGACGCACGCTCGTGAGCGCGCGTCAACGCGAGCACTTGCCCGCTCACCGCTGGGCGGGTGAGCCCACCTGCCCCATCCGACGAGATGCCCCAGCCGCGCAACGTCGCTCGTACGGGAAGCGCGCGCCGACGCGCCTCGTCCGCAAGCATCAAGACTGCAAAACCTGCACCTTCGCCCGGCCAGAATCCGGTCGGGCGCGCGTCGAATACGCGCATGTCAGAGCTCGCGAGCGCGCCGTTGCGGGAAAAGCCGACAAGCTCGAACGGATCGAGACTCAAGTCGACCGCACCGACCACAACTGCTCCCGCAGCGCCCGAGCACAGTAACTCGGCGGCGTTGGCGATCGCGACGAGCGAAGACGCGCAAGCGGCGTCAACCGAATACGCGCCGCCATGCAAGTCGAAATAGTTGGCAACGCGGCCCGCGATCGTGTTCGCGAGGCCTCCGGCGAGCGTGTCTTCCTGCGGGTCCGGGAAGCGCTCGCGCAGGCGAGCCAGAAACCTGCCGCGCACGTCGGCAGCACAGGTCGCATCGAGACCGCCTTCGCTCATGGCATCGTTCAGGAGCTCGTCGAGGAAGGGCGCACGCAGGCGCATCAGCGAGGCGCGGCTGAACTCGCCGGCCAGCGTGTTCGCGACGACAACCGCGGTACGGGCGCGATCGAGCTCGGCGACACCTCCCGCACGCTCGATCGCTTCGGTCGCGACCTCCAGCGCCAGCCAATGCGTCAGATCGGTCGTTTCGAACGTCGTTTGCGGAATCTTGAACCGGCCGGAATCGAAGCGCCAATCCACAAGCAGGCCCGCCCTTACCTGCGTAATCGACTCCGCTGCACCGACCCGCTCGGCGGTGTATTGTGCAAGGTCGAGCCGCTCTGGCGGAATTCGCCGGAATGAGCGTCGCCCGGCGAGAACGTTTGCCCACAGCGCTGCCGGGTTATCGGCGTCGGGAAACCGGCATGCGAGCGAAACGACCGCAATCGACATGACTAGGCACGATTCAATTTGAGGGCATGGATTTGCGGAACCAAGCGGCCGTGAGCGCGCATCCAATGGGTCAGAAGCAGGTATAGACCGCGGATCAGCGTCGCAACCGCAAGGGCATAGAAGAGCCCGAACACGATGTGCAGTTCCATGAACACGGCGTAGAGCGCCGCAACCGCGCAGCCGAAAGCGATTTGGGCGCCCGTCCGCGCCGGCGAGGTCGCCGGATCGGTGATCATGTAGAACGTGAAGAGGATAAACGCGAAGCCAGTCATTGGCAGCAGGCCGGCACTAAACGGCGTATCGTGAATGAGCCCGCGAAGGATCGCCTGTGCGGCAAAAGCCGCGACCCACGCGAGAATCAGCGGCACGCGCCCGGTCGCCTTGGTATTGAGATAACTGCCCGTGCAGATCACAACGAGCGGCAGGAGCCAATCGACGATGCCCCATGTGTTCTCCGTGAACTGATAGGGCGGCGCGATACCCACCGTAGGAAACAGCGTGAGCGTCACGGCGATGCCGAAATTCGATGGGTTGAGAAAATGCCGATATTGTGCGCGGCCGTCCGCGCCATGACCGACGACGGCACGAAACACGTATTTCGAGGCAATCGCGAGACTTGCTGCGAAAGCGATCGCCCACAGTTGCTCGCAGGCATAGAGCAGCATTCCGACCGCCAGCCCGGTGATATGCGCCGAGAGAAAGAACTTGATGCAGTCAACCGCGGATCCGCGATAGCGCGGAGCGCGCCCATGAACAGCCGCATCGACGGTCTCGCCGAGAAATTCGGTGCCATAAGCGGCGGCGAGCGCGACGAAGGGTGTGATCCAGGATTGCTCGAAACCGAGGAACAGGTGTCCGGCGATATTGAGCACCGTGATGGCGAACGCAAAGCGCGAGAGGCCGCCAAGCCGCGTGACCGAATACCATTGATCCGCAACTGTCGGCGCTTCCGCGGTCTTGCGCCCCTTCGGTTTCACGGCCTCGGGGACCGGGCCGGAAATTCCAATCTGTGCCGAACCGACGTCGCTAATTGACGACATGCACTACTCCCTGCTTACGGCCGCACCGCCGAGATCCGCCGCCGTTGCATCGACGCCGAGCACAATCCGATGCCGGCGGTCGATGGCCAGGCGGCGGATGGTGAGATGCGAGCCGCGCTCGTCGCGCCAGCCAATCTCAACCGTAACGTCAGCGCTCATGGCGCCCTTGCCTAACCCGAGATGAATTTCCGGCGCGCGGCGCCCGCCATGGCC
>JBAVXH010000269.1:0-20636 GCA_049698215.1 Xanthobacteraceae bacterium
TGGCGCCGCCTCGTGCGCGACTACGAGAAGCGCATCGACGTCTCCAAGGCGATGATCCATGTCGCCATGGGAAGCCTTCTGCTCAGGCGCATCGCACACTAAAATGCATTCTCAAACGGACTCTTAGCGGAGCTTATGGTTCTTTGAGCTTCACGCGCCAGATGGCCGGTTCAATCTGTCAAAATCACGATATCGCCTGGATGCCAACCTACGCCAACTCGCGCGCCGATAGCCCGCACGGCACCACTGTCTGCTTCTTTTACGGTCAGCTCCTTTCCGCCCGGAAGGACGACCCGGTAGATCACCTGACCAGAAACAAATGTACCGATTTGTATCGTGCCGGTCAGTACCCCTGCGCCATCGGTCAGCCGAACACGCTCGGGACGGATCGCAATCGTACCTGGACCGGACCGCGCCTCACTTTGTGCCGGCAAGGTTACGCCATTCGACACGAACGTCCCATTTTGCCAAGTCCCCTCGAACAAATTGATCTCACCGATGAAATCGGAAACAAAGCGTGTCTGCGGTTGATTGTAGATTTCGCTCGGTGAACCGATTTGCTCAATGCGGCCAGCATTCATTACGGCGATGCGGTCCGAGACCGTCATCGCCTCTTCCTGATCATGCGTCACGAAAATGAGCGTTACGCCGAGCTGTTGCTGCAATTGTTTCAGCTCGAATTGCATGCTCTGCCGCAGCTTGCGGTCGAGCGCGGCGAGCGGCTCGTCGCACAGAAGAACGCGCGGCTGGATGACGATCGCGCGGGCGAGTGCAACGCGTTGCTGCTGCCCTCCGGAGAGCTGAGCTGGGCGGCGATCCTCGTAGCCTTCGAGCGCGACCTGGCGCAGCGCCTGACCGACACGCGTCTTGATCTCGTCCTTGCCAAGCCCCCGCATGCGCAGCCCGAACGCCACGTTCTCGGCGACCGTGCGATGCGGGAACAGCGCGTAGGATTGGAAGATCATACCGAGGTCGCGCCGGTGCACCGGCATGTGCGTGACATCATCGCCGGCGATGAGAATGCGTCCTGCGTCCGGCTCTTCGAAGCCGGCGATCATGCGTAGCGTCGTGGTCTTGCCGCAACCGGAGGGCCCGAGCAGCGCGAAGAACTCACCCGGCTCCACCGTGAGATCGATGCCGTCGACCGCGCGCGTCTTGCCGTCAAAGCTCTTCTCGACGCGCTCAAGGCGAACGTCGGCTGCGCCGCGCGGCCTGTCGTTCATTGCGTACCGTGCGTGCGGTCAATCAACCGCGTAGGATGCGCGTTACGCGCGCGTCGATGTCGTCCTTGCGCTCGTTGTACCATTTCCAGTCGACCTGGATGAGCTGCGCAACCTTGGCCTCGGTGTTGTAGAGCTTCACGTCGTAATTCGCGCCGAGTTTCACCTTCTTGTTCGATGGCGAATACCAGACCGCTTCGCACAGCGTCTTCTGAACATCGGGGCTCAGGATGAAATTGATGTACTGGTTGGCGAGTTCCCGCATCTTCGTGCCGGGCGTGATGTTCCACACCTGCTCGAGCGAGAGCACGCCTTCGGAAGGCGCCGCAAAGGCGATCGGCTGGTTCTGTCCGTCGTATCGGTAGATGCCGCTGTCGTGCAGCACGCCAATGTTCACCTCTGCCGAGAGCAGCGCTTTTTCCATGCCGCCGGTGAAGTCGTACATCTTGATTGGCTTCAATTGCTCCAGCGCCTTGTAGGCCGCATCGAGGTCGGTGAGCCCCTTGCCGTAGATCTTACCGAGCATCATCAGGTGCATCTGACCCAGACTGTTCACCGGAATGATATAGCTGCCGCGCACGCCGGCGAACTTCGGATCGGCAAGGTCCTTCCAGGATTTCGGCTCGGAGAGCCCCTTGTCGGTGCGGTAGCCGAAACCGATCGCACTGGTGAAGGCCGAAACGCCGCAGATCTTGTCGCTCACCGCATAGGCATAAACATCGTTCAGGTTTGGGATGTCTTTTGCGGACAGCTTCGGGTCGACCAGGCCTTCGACCACCGCCTGCCACTGCTCGCTCGTGTTCGTGTGCAGCACGTCATAGAGCGGCGCGTTCTTCGAGGTCGCCTGCAGCTTGGGATAATATGGAAAGGCCGAGTCGGTCTCGACCTTGCACTTGAATTCCTTCTCGAAGGCCGGAATGACCTGGCCCTTCAACACTTCACCCCATTTGCCGCCCCACGCCGTGGTCTTCAGCACAGGCGTCTGCGCATGCACTGCGGGTGCGCCGATAGCGACGGTCGCGGCCGCGCCGCTGGAGGCTTGTAGAAACGTGCGTCGTGAGAGTGCCCATCTGGTCATCTTCATCTCCCTTGATTCAAAGTCTGACGTAAGCCCGCAGACCGATGATGCGTTCGAGCAGCAGCACGGCTGAAAGCGCGAGAACGATCGAGACCGTCGAGGCCGCGGCAATCGCGCCGTCGAGGTCGTAGCGGATGTAGTTGAGCAGCACGACCGGCAGTGTCTCTCCGTTTGGGACCACAAGAAACAGCGAGATCGGAAGCTGATCGAACGAGACGATGAAGGCGAAGATGCCGCCCGCGATCACGCCCGGCCGGATCAGCGGCAGCGTTACCTCGAAGAACACGCGCAAGGGCGAGGCGCCGAGCATGGCGGCCGCCTCCTCGACGCGGCGGTCAAAATTCTGCAGCACCGCCAGCGTCGTGCGCAGCACATAGGGCACGGCGACAAGCGTGTGCCCGACCACAAGTCCCCAGACCGGGCGGCCGATGCCGGCCAGCATGAACACCTGAAACAACGCAAGACCGGTGAGGATTGCGGGCAGCATCAGGGGCGACAGGAACAGCGTGGTGAGCAGGCGCGTGCCGGGCAGGTTGCCGCGCGCAATTCCGAGCGCGCAGAGCCCGCCGATGATGGTTGACAACACAACGACGATCATCGCAACGCGGAGCGACAGCCACAGCGCATTCATGAACTCCGGACTGGTGAAGAACTTCACGAACCAGCGCGTCGTAACGCCGACCGGCGGGAACGCAATGTAGGGCGTCGGATTGAGCGCGAAGACGATTACGATCGCGATCGGCAGCAGGAGGAAGGTGACGATCGCGCCGTTCAGCGTCAGGTAGGCGGCGTGCGCTCCATCAAAGCGCTTGCTCATGCGATCTGCCCTTCGTTGGTCAGGCGGCCCAGGATGGTATTGTAGGCAAAGACCAGCGCCAAGGAGACGGCCAGCAGCACAACTCCGAGCGCGCCGGCAAACCCCAGATTGAAGCTGGCGCTCACCTGCTGATAGATCAGCATTGGCAGGGTCAGCACGTTGTTGCCGCCGAGCAGTACCGGCGTAACATAGGCGCTGATCGCGAGCGCAAACACCAGGAGCGAGCCCGCCAAGATGCCCGGCAGGCTCAAGGGCAGCGTCACTTCAAGGAAAGTCCGCAATCGCCCCGCGCCGAGCCCGAGCGCGGCCTCCTCGAGCGTGGGGTCGATGCGCCCGATCACGCCGACCAAAGTCAGCACCATGAACGGCACATAGATGTGTACCAGCCCCACAATGACGCCGAACTCGTTGTACATCAGCGGGAGAGGCTTCTCGATGAAGCCTAGCCACTGCGCCGTGATGTTGATGACGCCGCGGTCGCCGAGCAGCGTCATCCACGCAAAGGTGCGCACCACGATGCCGGTGAGCAGCGGTGCGATCACCGCCATCAGGAGAAGCGCGTGGCCGACGCGCGAGCGCATCCGCGCCATCCAGTGCGCTAGCGGGTAGCCGATCAGCAAGGCAATGACGGTCGTAACCGCGCCGATGCGCATGGTCGCGATGAGTGCGTCGAAATAGAGATCGCTGTCGAACAGGCGATTGTAGTGGCGCCAAGTAAAGGTGACGTTCGGATTGCTCACCGGATTGCCGGAAAGCAGGCTCAACGCCGCCATCACGCCGAATGGCAGAATAAAGAACAGAATGAACAGCAGCGCCGCCGGAGCGATCGCCCAGGCGATCGGAGAGACGTGGGTGCGCTTTACCTTCAGCGCCGCTACTCCGCCGCCGTGCCCGGCTCCCGACGCCGCGCACTTTCCCTAGGGTCGAGCTTGCCGTCGGGGCCCACCACCACGCCGTAGTCGCGCGCCGCGGCTTCCGCCGTGACATAGCCCTCGGCGAGATCGCGGGTGATTGCGGCAAGCGGGCGGTCGAACGGCGAGCCGAAGCCAGAGCCGCCGGAGAGACACACCTCGACGATTTCCTGATCAGTTGTGGTCGAGACGAGTTGGCCGGTGCCGCAGTCCTTGACGATCGCACCCGACGCATCCCGCACGACTCCGCGCGCGGAGCGGCCCGCCCTGCCGCCGAACAGGCCCTGCACCTCGATGCCGACTCCTTCCGGATAGACCGATGCGAGCGTTTGCAACCCGTCCGGATCCAGCTTTCGCACGCTGACGCGTTGGCCGAGCCCGCCGCGATGACGGCCGGGTCCACCAGAGTCCGGCACATAGGCCTTTTCGGTGACCAACACCGGCACACGCTGCTCAAACAATTCGATCGACGTATTCGCCGCTGACGTGGGCCACAGCAACGCCGACACCCCATCGCCGGCTTCCGAGCCGCCCTGCCCGCCGCCCATGAACAGATGGTCCGAGTAGATCTGCCCCGCCGAGTCCCGCCCATAGATGTTGATCGCGACCGGCAGACCGGTCGCCGCCTGCACGCGGCCGGGCGCGGCCTTGGCGAGCGCCGTAAAGATGTTCGGCGCGATGTACCAGCCGGTGCGCGTGCGCAGGTTCACCGCCATCGGCTTGTCGCAGTTGAGCACGCTGGACTCCGGCGCTTTCACCGTGAAGGCGCGGTAGCAGCCGGCGTTCCCGCGCACGTTCGGTGTCAGCATGCATTTGAGCGGATAGGTCGCATGCGAGGCCGTGTAGTTGAGCGTGCAATTGAACCCGCCCTGCGGCTGCTGCGGCGGCGCGCCATCGAAGTCCACCTCGATGGTGTCGCCCTGCACGGTGAGCTTCACCGGATACTGCAGCGGTGTGCCGAGCGGGTTGTTCCAGACCTCGGAGGTGTAAGCGCCGTCCGGCAGCGCAACGATCGCCTCGCGCATCGCTTTCTCGGAGCGGCCCTGCAACACGGCGGCGAGCGCTTCGAGATCGTCGATGCCGTATTCGCTCATGAACGCCGCGAGGCGTTCCGCGCCGACCGCGTTCGCCGCAACGAACGAATGCACGTCGCCGAGCACCTGCGCCGGATTGCGCACGTTCTCGGCCAGCAGCGTGAACAGGTCCTCGTTCGGCACGCCTGCGCGGAACAGCTTCATCGGCGGGATCTGGATGCCTTCTTCGAAAATCTCGCGGGCTTTCAGCGAATCTTTGGTGCCGCCGATGTCGCTCACATGCCCGACCGTGCCGATCAGACCGACCAGGCGGCGGTCGCAGAACACGGGCGTCAGCACCGCGATGTCGAACAGGTGCCCGGCGCACAGCCACGGATCGTTGGTGATCAGCACGTCGCCAGGCACCAGCGTCTCGGGCGGATATTTCGCCAGCAGCGCCTTCACGGCGCGCGGCAGGCACAGATTAAACACCGGCATCGCACGCGGCGAGTGCACTAGCGGCTCGCCATTTGCGTCAAGCAATTCGCAGGCGAAGTCCTGCGCTTCCGAGATGATCAGCGAGAAGGCTGTGCGGATCACCGTGAGCCACATTTCGTCGACGACGGTGACAAGACGGCTCCACATGATCTCGAGCGCGATTGGGTCGGATTCGATCCGCTCCATCGCCTGTGCGAGCGGCGTGCCCTGCGCGACCAGCGCCCGCGGCGCCGCCGCAACACCGATGGAAAGGCGCAGGTTGAGATTCTCGTCCACACGCAGGCTGTCGCCCGGCGGAACGATTGTGGTCGCCTCACGCTCCTCGACGATGGCCGGACCTTCGATGCGGTCGCCGGGCACGAGGGCGTAGCGGTCATAGACCGACGTTTCCACAAAGCCGCCGCCGAACCAGACCTGACGCGACCCTTTGCGCTTCTGCGGCGCGGCCGCACCAACTTGGTTGAGCGACAGTTCGGGCGCCGGACCCAGCACGCGCACGCGGAAGCTGATCGCCTCGATGGCTGCCTCGCCATAGAGTGAGGTGTAGCGCTTCGTATAGACATCCGCGAAAGCGGTGCGGATCGCACCGAGCGAAGCCTCTCCGATCACGCCCGCCGGGAGTGGCACGTTGATCTCGTGCATCTGCCCGACGAGCCGCATGTCGGCAGTGCGCTCGACCGTCACCTGCGCGCCGGTGATTCCGGCCTCCGCGAGCAGCGCGCGGCCTTCTGACTCAAGTTCACCCAGAATCCCGTTGATCGCGGCCGCGTTGTAGCCTTGCGCTATGCGCAACGGATACGAGCGCACCCGCTCGAAGCTCAGCGGCGCGACCAGGAAGCCAAGACAAGATGCAGCGCCCGACGCCGGCGGAATGATCACCTCGCGGATACCGAGGATGCGCGCGACACCGGCCGCATGCGCGGGCCCCGCGCCGCCGAAGCCAACCATCGCGTAAGCGCGCGGGTCCTTCCCCTTTTCGACCAGATGGATGCGTGCCGCCGCCGCCATGCTTTCGGTCACGACCTTGTGGATGCCGTGCGCCGCCTCGATCGCCGAGAGGCCGATTTCGTCGCCGAGCTTGCCGACCGCCGTCATCGCAGCCTTGCGGTCAAGCGCCATGCGGCCGCCGAGGAAGAAGGCCGGATCGTAGAAGCCGAGTACGAGGTTCGCGTCGGTCACCGTCGCCTCGGTGCCGCCACGCCCGTAACAGGCCGGCCCCGGATCGGCGCCCGCCGAATGCGGCCCAACGCGCAGCAGCCCCACTTCGTCGATGCCAGCGATCGATCCGCCGCCCGCGCCGATCTCGATCATGTCGATGACCGGCGCCTTGATCGGCAGGCCGGAGCCGCGCTTGAAGCGGTGCACGCGCGCCGCTTCCATCATGGACGCGACCTCGATGCGCCCGTCCTCGACGAGACAGGCTTTGGCGGTGGTGCCGCCCATATCGAACGAGATCACGCTGTTCTCGCCGGCAAGCTTGCCGAACAGTGCAGTCGCAAGCCCGCCGCCCGCGGGACCGGATTCGAGCAGGCGGATCGGAAACTTGCGCGCCGCGGCGGGCGACACGAGACCGCCGGCCGAATGCATCAGCCGTAACGCGCCGGCAAACCCACGCGCCGACAATTCGCGCTCGAGGTTCGCCAGATAGCGATCCATCAGAGGCTGCACATAGGCATTGGCGCACGTCGTGACAGCACGCGGATATTCGCGCAGCTCCGCCACCACATCGGATGACAGCGAAACAAACAGATTGGGAAACTCCCGCTCGATTAGCGCGCGCGCTGCCTGCTCGTGCGCCGCATTGGCATAGGAATGCAGGAAGCAGACCGCGACAGTCTCAACGCCGTCATCGGCAAGTTGGCGAACTGCTTTGCGAACCGCAGCGGGATCGAGTGGCGCGATCACACGCCCGTCCCGATCCACGCGCTGGCCGATTTCCAGCCGGTGGCGGCGCGGCACGAGCGGATCGGGAAAGCTCAGGAACAGATCGTAAATGTCGTAGCGCTGCTCGGTCCCCATTTCGAGGTTGTCGCGGAAACCTTGGGTCGTGAGCAGTCCGAGCCGCGAACCGCGTCGCTCGATGATCGCATTGGTGACAAGCGTGGTGCCATGAATGATCTCGCTCACGTCCGCCAGCATGATGCCTGCCTCGGCCATAAGCGCTCCCAGACCTTCAAGCGCCGCGATCGAAGGATCCTGCGGAGTGGTCAGGCATTTGTAGAGCGAGATTCGGCGCTCGCCGCCGTCGTAGAGAACAAAGTCTGTGAATGTCCCCCCGATATCGAGGCCGACACGATGACTTGCCTTCGCCATAACGCCCGATCCGATTTGCTCCATACTCATTGTAGCGACGATCAAAGAACCAAACTATGGATCGGCATTTGAAGAAATTCTGTTTTTTTGAGCGTCTGGAAGCGCCCACCATCGCTCAGTTTCCAGGACAATTGGCTTTGGAACGTCGGTGTGGGGGCCACAGATGAAAGATGCTAGGGGGTTCATCAGCATCATAGAACCGAAGTCGCGGTAGGCCCGTCTTAGAATACCCCGCGATTCGCGGGCAGCGTTTTGGCCGCCGCTATTCTCTTGGTTCGGTTCTCATGCAGGAAGCGCCGAATTGGCGCGGAAAACGCGCCTGTATCGACGCGTTCTCCAAATACTCTAGGAATATATGATATAAGACTAGCTGGCGGAGGAAGCAGTCAGCTGCGAACCAGTCTCGTGGCCTCGTTTCCCTGCTAACAGGGAAAAATACAGGGAATTGGCTGGATTCTGGCGCCAACCCTGTGTCTGAGGGTCAGATTGTGCCGATGAATCGGGCGCTTCGAGTCAAATTCCCTATGAAACGTATCAGGGTATTTTGGAATCGCGATCAGGGTAACGAAACGCAGCATCAGGGACTGTCGGACTGTCAAATACTCAAATACTGCATGCTTCCGCGCGAGACGGCGAGTAGCCACCTATGGCGGCGCGCTATCGCGGCAGCGGTCCAAACGCCGGCGGCGCGATACGCCGCTTCGAGGCAGCTTCATAGGCCGAGGCAATTTTGAGGATGATATCCTCCTTGCCGGGCTCGCAGCGAAACACGAGCGAGAACGGCAGGCCGGGGGCAGCGAGTTTGGTCGGCACATTCGAAGGCGCCGATACGTAGCGCTTGCGGTCTTCGCTCAGCCGGAACACCGGGTCGTAGGTTGTCGTGACATATCCGGCGGGGATCAGGACTTCGGTCAGACCCGCATTCGGTCCGCTCAGGGATTCCAGGCTCAGATTGGCGGGTAGGTCATATTGATGCGGGTGCCCGATCAGGCCGGGCGCCCAGGGCGTGTGCAGGCGCACGAGAGCGTCGAGCTTGTTATCCAGGATCACCATCATGTCGGCGCGGCGCAGCAGTTCGCGCAGCATGATCCGTTCGTTGACACCTTGGCGACCATCGAGCTTGTTGCGCGGATCGCTCACCTCTTCCCAGTTCTTGAATGCGGCGCGTTGATCGTCACCCCAGAACTTGGAGCGCGCGTTCAACGCGGCCCAGTCCGCCAACGTTTCCTCGTAGCCAGCTGCCTTCCAATCCGCGGCGCGCCGCATCAGGTACTGCGAGATGTGAAAGCGGAACGTGTTGGCCAGTTCCTGATTCTGGATGGTTGCGAGATCAAGATTTGACGGCGGCGCGATGCGGCCTTCGGCCAGCGCGACGCAATAATCGATCGGCTGCATCGTCCCGGTGCCAAACACCCTACAGGGTAGAAATTCAGTCGGCACAATGTTTGCCGCGAATTCCTTGAACACCGGTTGGCCGTCCTTGCCCAGCCGAAACAGCAGGTCCGGCATGAATATCGGGACCAGCTGCGCAAGAGCGCGGCGGTGGTCAACCTTCATCACCTCGATGTCGAGATCGCGTATCCACAGCGGGTCGGTCGACTCAACGAGCGTGGCTCCGAGCATGGCGCCGAGAACGTCCTTGATCTCGCGCGCTGCCGCCGTAACGATGGGCTCCTCGGTTTTGGACCCTTTTGGAATGATCATGGATTCCCGGATTACGCCGAGGCGCATGCCGCGCAGCGCACCCGGCGTGCCGGTCATCCCGGCGTGATCTACGTACCGCGTTTCGAGGATGGATGACCGCGGCACGGTCGTGAATGGATCACGTGGATCGTAGTAACCCTCGATCGGGTCCTTCAACGCATCGAGGATCTTGGCGCAGTCCACGATTGAGCGCGCATGAATTCCGCTGCGGTCGCAATAGATGTCGGCGCCAATCGCGCCACCATTGAAGCCGAGCATCGCCTTATGCGGTAGGATCAGCGCAACGGAATTGTGGTTGGAAGGGCCGCGACATGATGCGCGCGTCTCCTCACCCAAACTTGCCATCACCAGATTGATGCTGACCGACAACGCGGAGCCAGAGCTGGAGCCGAGCGAGGCCGCACGCGTGGTGTCGTAGGGATTGCACGGATTGCCGGCCCAGGTGCTGCGCTGGTAACCCAGCGTTGAGGCCAGCACCTTATTGGGCATATGACGGCCACCAGGATCACCGGCGCGGCCGTTGTATTCGGTATTGACCGCCTTGGCGAAGATGATCGCACCCTTCTCGCGCAGTTGAGCAACGAGCACGTGATCGCGCGCGGGGAAATCGATGTCGTAAGCCGCGTCGCCGCCGCCGGTGGAGCGCATGTCGGCAGTGTCGAATGAGTCCTTGAACGAGAACACGACGCCATACACGGGCATTTTTTCAAGATCGGGAGTGGCGCCGAACTTGGCGTCAAGTTCGGCAGCGCGCTCCAAGGCATCGGGCTGCCGGCGGAAGAATTCGCATACCGGCGGCGCGCCCTTCGGTAGGGGGCCCGTCGAAGGGTGCCGATCAAAATCGCCCTTGCAGGTGACCGAGCGTTCGCCGCGAATGTTCAACGTTCCGAGTGCGTTGACCTGGCCAGCATTGGGCTTGCCGACAATCATGCCGAATTGCTGCTCCACGCTGGGATCAGAAGCAGTTGGTTCCATGCGACCGAATTCCAGCGACGGCCCTTGATAGTTGTCGAGATCGGGCAGGATCGTTGAGGCTTTGACGGTCTCGGTCGGAAAGCGGAGCTGCGCAGTCGCGCGCACGGCCCCGACCGCATCCGGAACGGACGCGCCATCCTCAGTCAGCAGCAGGCTTGAGACGCCGTTGTAGGCCCGTGCACGATCAATGTAGCGCTGCACGATCTGGACCAGTGTGGTCTCGCCGGACCGGATCGCCTCGTGCATCTGGGCGATCGTTGCCTCTTCCAATCGGAACGGTAGATTGGATTGGTCCATTGTCGCTTCTTCATTTTCGATCGTATCCAAGATGCATCGTCCTCACCCGAGCCGCGCTTTCAGTATCACACCTCGAAACAGTGTTCGTAAGGCGGGATGGCAAGATCGATGCAGCTATGAGCACGATCTGGATCGAACTGATTACCTTGAACGAAAAGCACGCGGGTCTCAGCGATGTTGCTCTTTGTAGCGCCCTCCTCAATATCCCGGACGCGGCATGACAGGCTGTCACCGTGACCGCGCCTCGGCCCGGGCCTCCGTAGGGCTCAGTCGCCATTCGCAGTTCGCGCAATCTCGCCTCCTCTTCGTCGACGAGGTAACGCCAGCCTCCAAAGCTGCATATACTGATGTGCGAAGAGTGCTGCCGGTCTAAGGAATTTCCCCCAATGAGCCGTGTCCTCCACCGCACCCTTTTTGCCGATCCCATACTCGCGACGCGAGGAGAAGGAATCTATTTGCACACCGCCGACGGCCGAAAAATCATCGACGGCTCCGGCGGCGCCGCCGTCGCGTGTCTCGGCCATGGCGATCCTCGGGTCAACGCCGCAATCACCGAACAAATCTCTAAAGTGGCCTATGTCCACACGACCCTGTTCACCAACCAGGCCGCCGAGGAACTCGCGGAAACTATCGTCGGCCACGAACCCGGCGGCCTCAGCCACGCCTATTTCTGCTCTTCCGGCTCTGAAGGCAACGAAGCCGCGATCAAGCTCGCCCGCCAATACTTCATCGAGATCGGCGAGCCCCAACGGACCCGCTTCATCGCCCGCCGCCAAGGCTACCACGGCAACACGCTCGGCTCCCTCGCCGCCGGCGGCAACATGATGCGCCGCGCGCCATATGCGCCCATCCTGTCCGACGCCTTCTCCCTCGTCTCACCGTGCTTCGCCTACCGCTGGCAGAATGTGGACGAGACGGAAGCACAGTACGTCCAGCGCCTCGCGGATGAACTCGAAGCCGAGTTCCAACGCCTTGGCCCCGGCAACGTCGCTGCCTTCATGGCCGAAACGGTCGTGGGCGCCACCACGGGGTGCGTCGCCGCTGTACCGAGTTACTTCGCGGCGATGCGCAATATTTGCGATCGCTACGGCGCGCTTCTCATTCTCGATGAGGTCATGTGTGGCACGGGCCGCACCGGAACCATGCACGCTTGGGAGCAGGAAGGAATCACGCCGGACATCCAAGTTGTCGGCAAAGGGCTGGGCGGCGGCTACCAGCCAATCGCTGGCATATTGATCGGCAAGCGGATCATCGACGCGTTCCGCGCCGGCTCCGGCGCCTTCATGCACGGTCATACTTATCAGGCTCACCCGGTCGCCTGCGCCGCCGCGCTCGCCGTGCAAAAAGTCATCAGCGAGGACAACCTCATCCAGAACGTCAGTGCGATGGGCGAGCGCTTGATGGTCGGTCTCACCGAACGGCTCGGCAACCATCACCATATCGGCGACATCCGAGGCCGCGGCCTGTTCCAGGCGATCGAGCTGGTCGCCGACCGCGCCAGCAAGACACCTTTTGATCCTGCGCTGAAGTTGAACGAGCGCATCAAGGAGACCGCCTTCGCGCTTGGCTTGGCGATCTATCCGATGGGCGGCACCGTGGACGGCAAGCACGGCGATCATATCTGCATCGCGCCTCCCTATATCGCGACTCCGTCCGACATCGATGCGATCGTGGAGCGCCTCGGCGACGCCGTGGACGACGCGATCGCCGGCCTGACAAAGAGTTCGTAACCCTACCCCGGAGAGGCAACAGTGAACCAAGCGGTCCTGCCCATCACCGGATATCTCGATCGCTTCTCCGCGCGCCCCGGCGAGGATGTCGTCGCCCGCATCAGCCTGCGCACCGCGGGCCCTTATCGCGCCCGCTTGGTGCGCGTGATCTGCGGCGACCCGAACCCGGATGGGCCGGGCATGCAGTTTGAAGACCTGTCCGACCGCCTGGATCGCACCTTGCAGGGCCGCCACCAGCCAATCCATCTCGGCTCCTACGGATTGGTCGCCAAAGGCCCGGCTCGTAGCTCCACGGCCCCATGCACCTGGACCGTCCTGGTTTGGACCGCTCGTGCCGGCGGTGCGGCCACATTTTTTTCCGAAGGCAATCTGCGCATCGGCAGCGATTGCGCCGGCGTGTTCGCCGAACTGGCGGGCTCCAACGGCCTCGTGCGGATCAACTCCGGCGCGTCGCTTCGACCTCGCCAATGGTATCGGGTGTGGCTGTCAGCCGACCCTACAACTGGTCGTCTAGTGATCGGACAACAAGCGCTCGGCTCCGGCAACATCCTTCAGGCGAGCAATCTACTCGACGGCCTCCAGCTTCCCAGCGCCGCCCCGATCATGTTCGCGGCCGATACGCCCAGCGCCCCACGGCACCATTTCACAGGCAAGCTCGAAGGTCCCGCTATCCTCGCGGGCTTCGTCACCGACTGGTCGGCACCGGTCCCGCCCATACTCGCGGCTTGGGATTTCGCGATCGGCATCCCAACGCAAGTCATCACCGACACCGGACCTCAGGCCTGCCACGGGCACCTCATCAACCTACCCAACCGCGCTATGGTCGGCGCCGGCTGGACCGGCAAGGAAATGTGTTGGCGCCATGCCCCGCAGGACTACGCCGCCATCCAATTCCACGAAGGCGATCTCGACGATTGCGGCTGGGATTCCGACTTCGCCTGGACCGTCCCGCCGGACATGCCAAGCGGCGCCTACGCGCTGCATCTCACCTGCGACGAGGGGCAGGACACCATACCTTTCTATGTGCTGCCGAACCGCGGCGGTCCGTTCGCATCAGTGGCGTTCCTGGCCTCGACCTTTACCTACCAGGCCTATGCCAATCACGCCCGTGGCAATGCCGACGCCGCCTACAAGGCGCGGGCCGCCGCTTGGGGCGCCTCGCCCTACAACCCCGACGACTATCCGATTTACGGCCGCTCCACCTACAACCGCCATGCCGACAACAGCGGCATCAGCATCTCCTCCCGCCGGCGCCCGATCCTCACGATGCGTCCGGGATTCCTCACCTTCGACGACCCGCACGGCTCCGGCCTGCGGCACTATCCCGCCGACACCCATCTGCTGGCTTGGCTGGAAGCCAAAGGCATCGCCTTCGACGTCATCACCGACGAAGACCTCGACAACGAGGGTCCCGCACTGCTCGCGCAGTACCGCGCTGTGCTCACCGGTTCGCACCCCGAATACCACACCCCCAACACCTTGGACGCGCTGCAGCACTACACCAATTCCGGCGGCAAACTCGCCTACCTCGGCGGCAACGGCTTCTACTGGCGTGTCGCGCGCGTGCCCGAGCTTCCCCATATCATCGAGCTTCGCCGCGCCGAGGGCGGCATCCGTGCTTGGCAGGCCGAACCCGGCGAATACTACCACCAGCTTGACGGCCAATATGGCGGCCTTTGGCGCCGCAACCGCCGCCCGCCGCAAATGCTGGCCGGCGTTGGCTTCTCCGGCCAGGGCAAGTTCGAAGGCACCTATTATCGCCGCCTGCCCGCCTCATACGATCCGGACTACGTCTGGATCTTCGCCGGTATCGACGGCGAGATCATCGGCGACTACGGCATCTCCGGCGGTGGCGCGGCCGGCTTCGAGCTCGACCGCGCAGACCCGGTTCTCGGCACGCCCGCCAACGCCGCGATCCTCGCCCGCTCGGAAAATCCTCCCGCATCGTTTATCACCGTGCCGGAGGAGCTTCTCTCGCATCTGCACACCGTCAGCGGCGAGGAACCGGACGCACTGATGCGCGGCGAAATCGTCTATTTCGACACGGAGGCCGGCGGCGCGGTCTTTGCTGTTGGCTCCATCACGTTCTGCGGTAGCCTCTGGAACCCGGCTCCCGCCAACCGCGGATTCAATGGGCCCATCTCTTGCTTGCTGGAGAATGTCGTCCGCAAATTCTCGGGAGAGACATGACACTCAGCCACGACGAATTCCGCACGCTCGCCCTGAGCATTCTCACAATGGGCGGAAGAACGACGGTTTGGTCCTGGGCGCTCCCCGGCGCCGCAACATCCTGGAGACACCCAATGGTTTGCGTGAAACTCGTCCCGATCGGGCTTGCTGCTGCCTTCGTGTGCTCGACCGGCCTGGCGTCCGCGGCGCCGTTCAAATGTCCTTCCGTGGGCGGAGAGTTCGTGTTCGGTCAGGAGGCCAACGTCAACAGTCTCGACCAGCCTGCGTCCAGCACCATCTCGACGCGTAACATCGCGATGAACATCTTCGAGACTTTGATGACTCGGGATGAGAACAATAATCCGATCACGGATCTCGCCGAATCCTACGTGGAATCTCCTGATCGGCTGACCTACACATTCAAGATCCGCGAGGGCGTGAAATTCCACAACGGCAAGCCGATGACCTCGGCGGACGTGCTCGCCTCGTTCGACCGTTACAACAAAGTCGGGCTTGAGCGCGGCATGTTCAAGAATGTCGCCGGCTGGGACGCACCGGACGCGTCGACCTTCGTGATCCGCATGAAGCAGGCGCAGCCGACCTTCATCGAGCAGATCAGCTCATTCTCTGTCCCGATTGTCATCATCCCGGCGGAACTGAAGGACGATCCCGCGATGCAGTTGCGGGTCGTCGGCACCGGGCCGTGGCAGTTGGTGGAATTCACGCCGGGCAGCCAGGTGAAGCTGAAGCGCTATGACGGATATGCGCCGAACACGAAATACGAGGAGCGCACCGGTTTTGGAGGCTTCAAGCAGGCTTGCTTCGATACCGTGATATTTCGGATCGTGACCGAATCGGGCGCTCGAGTCGCCGGCTTGAAGACGGGCGAATTGCAGGGCGTCGAGGATCTGCCGACCAAGTCGCTCGATGATCTCAAGAAGGACAAGAACGTCACGGTCGTGCCGCTGCCAAATTGGTGGATCCAGATCGCGTTGCCGAGCACCTCCGCCCCGCCTACGGACAATCTGCTAGTGCGCAAGGCGATCCAGGCGGCCCTCGATATGGACGAGATCATGGATGCGGCGACCGACGGCAACTACAAGCTCAATGTCGGTTTCCAGTATCCGAACCAGCCGAGCTACACCGACGTCGGGAAGGAAACCTACAACATCAAGGACCCCGCCAAGGCGAAGGAGTATCTGAAGCAGGCCGGATACAAGGGTGAGCCGATCGTGCTGCTCACCAACAAAGACTACACCTCGATGTACAACGCCGCCTTGGTGATGGCAGAGCAGTTGAAGGCGGTCGGGATGAAGGCCGAGCTGAAGGTGGTCGATTGGCCAACCTCAGTTGGCATCATGACCAAGAACGAGCCGGGCTGGAATTTCTTCTTTACGGGATACGGCACACAGCCGGCGCTTGGCGCGCTGGCGACGATGCAATTCTTCACGCCGCCGAATGCCAACTACAAGCCCGCCGAAGGCAAGGACGATCCGGATCTCATCAAGGCGTGGGACGACATGAACAACATGCCGGACCCGAAGGACCGCCAGGCGGCGTTCGTGCGCATGCAGAAGCTCATCCTCGACAAGGTCTACGCCGTCCCGTTCGGTTCGTTGACCAAGGTGCAGGGAGTGCGGGCGAACGTACAGGGATACAAGTCCTTCCGGATACCGCGCATGTCCAACGTGTGGTTCGCGAAATGAGCCGCTGATGAGGAAGTACGCACTGGCAGGTCTCATTCTGCGCCGCGTATTTGGCGCCCTGCCAGTGCTGCTGATCGTGAGCCTCATCACTTTCGGGATGATGCGTCTCATCCCCGGTGATCCCTCGTCGATCATTGGGGGGATGAGTGCCACGCCAGCGCAGTTGGAGCAGATTCGGAAAGATCTCGGCCTGGACGAGCCGTTCACCGTGCAGCTGCTGCGCTGGTACGGCGGCCTGCTGCAGGGCAATCTCGGGCGGTCCATTCTGATGGGCCAGGACGTGATGTCGGTGACATTGCAGCGGTTGCCCGTGACGATCGCGCTGTCGGCCTATGCGCTGGTCATCACCCTGGTGCTGGGATTGGCGAGCGGCATTCTCGCGGCGTTGCGGCACAATACGTGGATCGACCAGTTCGCGATGATGATCGCCATGATCGGGATTTCGATTCCGAATTTCTTTCTTGGATTGCTGATGATCATTTTTTTCGCCGTGCAACTCGGCTGGTTGCCGACTGGCGGGTATATCGGGTTCATCGATGATCCCGTGGGATGGTTACGCACGTCCACGATGCCGGCGATTTCGCTTGCCTTGCTTCAGGTGGGCCTGCTTGCCCGCATCACGCGCTCCACGATGCTGGAGGTGCTGCGGCAGGATTACATCCGCACGGCGCGGGCCAAGGGGCTGCCGCAACGGCTCGTGGTGATGAAGCACGCGCTCTCGAACGCGCTGATCCCGATCACCACGGTGGTGGGCATCATCGTGAGTTTGTTGATATCCGGCTCAGTAGTGACGGAGACGCTGTTCTCCATTCCCGGCATGGGCCAGCTGCTGACGCAGGCCGTGTTGAACCGGGACTATCCGATGGTGCAAGGCGGGTTGTTCCTGGTTACGGCGTTTCTTGTGCTGATCAATATCGGCGTGGACGTTTGCTACTCCCTGCTCGATCCGCGAGTGCGCGATGAATAGTGGTCCGGCGGAGTTCGCGCTTGATGCCGACATTCCCGCCGTGCATCAGCATCCCGCGTGGATGACGCTGAAGCGACTGCTCCACCACCGGTCATTCCTCTTTGGGCTTGGCCTGTTTGGCATCGTTCTGCTGGCGGCGGCTCTCGCCCCTTGGATTGCGCCGGTCGACCCGACCAAGCTGGCAATGCGCTTCAAATTCCGTCCACCCGGCGCTGACTTCGCGTTCGGCACAGACAATTTCGGTCGCAGCCTCTGGTCGCGCGTGATTTGGGGCGCGCAGCTTTCCGTCATCATCGGCTTTTCGGTCGTTGTCCTGAACGCGATCTTCGGCACGTTGATCGGTGCGCTGGCCGGATATTTCAGGGCGCTCGACAACGGGTTGATGCGTGTGAATGACGCGATGATGGCCTTCCCGGCCATTCTGCTGGCAATCGGCATCACCGCCGTGCTGGGGCCATCCACGCTCAATGCCATTCTGGCGCTTGCCATCGTCTACATCCCGCGCACAGCGCGCATCGTGCGATCCTCCGTCATCGTGCTGCGCGAGATGGAATATGTGCAGGCGGCAGTCGCAGCCGGCGCGGGGCATTGGCGCATCCTGCGCCGCCACATCCTGCCCAATGCGATGGCGCCGCTGATCGTGCAGCTGAGTTTCCTGTTCGCCTACGCGGTGCTCTCGGAGGCGACGCTGAGTTTTCTCGGCCTCGGCGCCGTCCCGCCCACGCCCACCTGGGGCAACATCATGGCTGAGGGTCGCCAATACATGATCGAGGCTCCCTGGATCATCACCATCCCGGGCATTGCGCTGATGATCACCGTGATGGGCCTCAATCTGCTCGGCGACGGTCTGCGCGACGTGCTCGATCCTCGCTTGAGAATCCAGCAATGAGCCTGCTCGAACTGCGCGGCCTCACAACCGCGTTCCAGACCGGGCGGGGAGAAATCTCCGCCATCGAAGATGTCAGCTTCGACCTCAACGAGGGCGAAATCCTCGGCATTGTCGGCGAGTCCGGCAGCGGGAAATCGGTCACCGCGCTGACAATCATGGGCCTGCTGCCGCAACCGCCGGCTCGTATCGCGGCTGGCAGCGTGAGATTTGCTGGAGAAGAACTCACCACCGCCTCGCCTGGTCGCATGGAGAAAATCCGTGGCGCAGGAATCTCCATGGTATTCCAAGAACCGATGACGTCGCTCAACCCGGTGTTCACCATCGGCGAGCAGATCATGGAAACCTTGCGCGCGCATGAGCGCATATCCGCCGGCGCCCAGCGAGATCGCGCCATCGAAATGCTTGACCGCGTCGGCATTCCGTCGGCCACCAAACGGCTGAACGACTATCCGCACCAACTCTCCGGCGGCCAGCGCCAGCGCGTGATGATCGCCATGTCGCTGGCCTGTCGGCCCAAGCTGCTCATCGCCGACGAACCCACCACAGCGCTGGACGTCACCATCCAGGCTCAGGTGCTCGATTTGCTCATGGATCTACGCGACGAGTTGGGAATGGCCATCATGGTCATCACCCACAATATGGGCGTCATCGCGGAGGTCGCCGATCGCGTGCTGGTGATGTATGCCGGTCGGATTGTCGAACAATCCTCAGCTATGGGCTTATTCGATGCGCCGCAGCACCCGTATACCAAGGGCCTGCTCGCCTGCGTGCCGACCTTGGAACAGGACCGGCATCGCCTGATCGCTATTCCCGGCGCGTTGCCGGAACCAGCGCGTCGCCCGCCCGGGTGCTGTTTCGCCCCACGCTGCAACTACTGCATCGAGGCCTGCCACGCGGCCGTTCCGCCACTGGTCGTGCAGCGGGACGACCGAGCCGTCGCCTGCATCCGCGCCGATGAATTGGTTGCCTCGTGATCCCTCTCGTCTCCGCCGTCGGCCTTACCAAAACATATGCGATCACCGGCGGCGCATTTCTGCGCCGGCAAACCACAGCTCTGCGCGCGGTAGACGGCGTGGACCTCGATATCATGCCCGGTGAAACGCTCGGTCTCGTCGGCGAGTCCGGTTGCGGTAAGTCGACGCTCGGCCGCACGCTGATCCGCCTGATTGAACCCACCGGCGGCACCATTCTGTTCGATGGGGCTGATATTACCGAGCTCGATATGAGAGCCATGCGGCCCAAACGGCGTACCATGCAGATCATCTTCCAAGACCCGTATGGCGCGCTCAATCCGCGCATGTCGGTCGAAGACATCATCATGGAGCCGCTGGTGATCCACGGCGCCAAGGACGATGCGGCGACTCGTGCTCTGGTAGCGGACATGCTGCGCCTCGTTGGCCTGACACAACGCGCGGCCAGCCGCTTCCCGCATGAATTCTCCGGCGGTCAACGCCAACGTATCGGCATTGCCCGAGCGCTCGCGTTGAAGCCGCGCTTTGTGGTGTGCGATGAGCCGGTCTCGGCGCTGGATGTTTCAGTGCAGGCGCAGATCGTCAATCTGTTGCAGGATCTGCAGGCCGAACTCGGTCTCACCTATCTGTTCATCGCGCATGATCTCAGCGTGGTGAAGCACATTTCAGATCGGGTGGCGGTGATGTATCTCGGCAAGATCGTCGAGATCGCCGAGAAGCGCACGATCTACGCGGCCCCTCAACATCCGTACACGCAGGCGCTGATTGCTGCCGTACCGGTGCTGCGCCCGCAAGACCGTGGCCGGGGACGCCGCACGCGCCTTGCGGGCGAGATCCCGAGCGCACTCAATCCTCCCGCGGGCTGCCGCTTCCACACGCGCTGCCCACACGTTATGCCGATTTGCCGCATGCAGGAACCACAACTGCGCACCACCGCGGCGGGCCATAAGGTGGCTTGCCACCTGACCGAGAACTCTTGAGGAAACACACAAGCGGGAAACGCAACTTAGAACGGCGCACCGAGCTTCTCCGGATTTGATGTCTAGCGCTGGGTGTCATCCTTCATTCGCTGCGCAAACTCGCTGATCGACATGTCCGTTCACAGCGTCGTCAGCGGCCCTTGCTGGCACCCGCTGACCTGATAGCTTTGATCAGTAAGTGACGTCTGCTGGCGGCGCCGGAGCCTGGCACATGGGCGGCGGCCGACCATGGCGGCGTTCGGTTTTTCGGAGATTGATCAGCACGGCTTCAAGCCAAACCGGGAGCGACAACCATGAATGCTCGCTTGCGCCGATTGGAGGCGATCAGCCGCAGAGACGTGTTGCAGGGGCTGGCGGCTGCGGGGGGCGCCGGGCTCCTCGGTGCCGGCCTCTTGGGC
>JBAVXH010000270.1:0-34372 GCA_049698215.1 Xanthobacteraceae bacterium
AGCCAGTGCGGCATGAACTTCGGCGGCACGCCGGAGGCGCCGGAAGGCACCATTGCGCCGGAGGGCGGCTGCCCGGGGAATTTCTACACCAGCCGCAAATGGACGTTCGACCAGACCGGGCTCGTGATCCGCGACCACAACGGGCAGCCGCTCGCCCAGCTGGCGCTCGCCGGTCCCGGGCGCTTCGAGGGCAAGGCCACCGCCGGCGCGACAGTCACGCTCGCGCGGTGAGGAGCTTTGCCGGCCTCACTACTGCATTGTCGTACTAGCGTAATGTAGTATAGTGAGGCATGGAGGTCGTCCGCTTGCCTGCCTATATCCGCGCCATGAAGGCGATGGGATTTGACGAAGCCGGCATGCGGAACGTCGAGGATTACATCCGGTCCGCGCCGGATGCTCATCCGATGGTGAAAGGGCTGAAGGGCGCCCGCAAGGCTCGCTTCGCACGCCCGGGGCATGGAAAGCGCGGCGGAGGCCGGACGATCTACTATGTGGCTGTATCGCCGTCGTTGCTCTTCATGATGACGGCCTATCCGAAGAACCAACGAGACGATCTCTCGAACGAACAACGGCGGGCGATTGTGAAGGCCCTCGAAAGCATCAAAGGCACGCACCGATGAAGCGTCCAGGAAAGAAAAAATTGCGCAAGGGCTCTCGCGTGGGCGACGAGCTGGTCGAAGCGTTTCAGCAACTTGCCGCCTATATGCGCGGGGAGATCGAGCTGGAGAGCTACGAAGTGGCTGACGACGCGCTTACTCCGCAACGCATCAAATCGATCCGCCGCAAGGTTGCGGGCTCGACGCGCGACTTCCAGCGTCAGTTCCGCATTTCCGCGCGAACAATGGAAGCCTACGAACAGGGCCGCCGCCGCCCTGATGCAGCGATGCAGACCCTGCTGCGCATTATCGATCGCGAACCCGCCGCTGTGCGCCGCGCACTTTCCTCCTGAGGAGTCACCATGCCCGAATACCAGCTCTATTGCTTCGCCCAGTCCGGCAACGCGTATCGCGCCGCGCTGATGCTCAATTTGATCGGTGCCGACTGGAAGCCGATCTATGTCGACTTCTTCAAGGGGCAGACGCGCACGCCGGAGTACCGCGGCCAAGTCAACGAGATGGGGGAAGCGCCGGTGCTGGTGCACGGCGGCAAGAAGCTCACGCAGTCAGGCGTGATCCTCACCTATCTGGCGCGCCGTTCCGGAAAGTATCTGCCGCAAGGGGACGACGAAGAGCTCGAAGCGCTGCGCTGGATCATCTTCGACAATCAGAAGGTCAACGGCTTTCTCGGGCCGTACCGCTTCCTGAAGAACTTCGCCAAACCCGCGGGTGATCCCGCCGTGCTCGCCTTCTTCAAGGGCCGCATCGACGGCAATCTCGCCATCATCAACAAGCGCCTCGAAGGCCGTCAATTCCTGCTCGGCGACCGGCCGACCATCGCGGACGTGTCGCTGGCGGGCTACCTCTATTATCCGGCCGAGGAGTTCGGCTTCGACATCGGCAAGGATCATCCGGCGATCGGTGCCTGGCGCGAACGCGTCAAGGCGCTGCCGGGCTGGGTGCACCCGTACGAGCTGATGCCGGGGCACCCGATTCCGTGACGCCTCATCCTGAGGCGCGAGCGCAGCGAGCCTCGAAGGATGGCCCCAAAGACGGAGCGTGCCGCCATCCTTCGAGACGCGCCCTGCGGGCGCTCCTCAGGATGAGGTCTGCGCGTTAGTCTGGCGTCGCTCCTATTGCGCCGTCAGCCCGCCATCGATGACGAACTCGGCGCCTGTCACGAAGACGGATTCGTCCGAGAGCAGATAGACGCACATCTCGGCCACCTCCGCGGGCTTCCCGAAGCGCCGCAGCGGGATCTGCTTCTCCATGCGCGCCTTCACCTCGTCGGGATTGGGCACGATCTTGAACAGCGCGTCCGACATCGGCCCTTCGATGAAAGTCGGGTGCACCGAATTGCAGCGCACCTGCGGACTTTGTCGCGCGCCATGCAGCGCGACCGACTTGCTGAGCAGGCGCACGCCGCCCTTGGACGCGTTGTAGGCCGCGAGATTGTGCCCGCCGACAATCCCCGAGACCGACGAAATATTCACGATCGAGCCGCCGGTTTTTTTGATCAACGGCATCGCATGCTTGCAGCCGAGAAACGTGCCGTCGAGGTTGACCGCCATCACCTTGCGCCAAAGCGCGTAGTCGGTGCTCTCGACAGTGCCCATTGGCGCAATGCCCGCGGAGTTGACCAGCCCGTCGAGGCGGCCTGCACTCGCGCCGATCGCGCCAATCACCCGCTGCCAATCCGCCTCCGACGTGACGTCGAGCGGGTGATCGATGCCGGGCCGGCTCTCGAGATCGCTTGCGACCGCGATCCCGCCGTTGCGCACCACCGCTTCGGCAATCGCCGAGCCGATGCCACCGGCCGCGCCGGTAACGAGAATGACCTTGTCGCGCAAACGGCCCATGACTCACTCCGTCATGCCCGCGAAGGCGGGCATCCAGCAAACGCTGAGCTTGAGTGGTGCATGACACGAACAGCCGTGTCTACTGGATCATCCGCCTTCGCGGATGATGACATCGGAGAGACTTCAAATCGTCCCAAAATCACCATGGCGGCCCTTGCCGTTGGAAAAGCGCGCCGCGCCGGACGCACCTTCGCGCTCCACCATGCCGGACGAGCAGGCCCACTCGGACTTGAGGCCGTCCATTTCGGACAGCCCTTCCTGGAGAAACACCGAGCGGCGGTCGGCGCGCATGCAGCCCTGCGGGAAACGCGCAATCTCGCGCGCCAATGCCTCCGCCGCAGCGCGGCTTTCGCCGTCCGGCACCACGCGCTCACACAGACCGATGCGGTGGCATTCCTGCGCCGTGACCTTGCGGCCGGTGAGGATGAGGTCGAGCGCTGTGCCGCGCCCGACGATGCGCGGCAGCCGCACTGTTCCGCCATCAATCAGCGGTACGCCCCAGCGCCGGCAGTAGACGCCCATGTAGGCGCTCTCCTCCATCACCCGCAGATCGCACCACAGCGCCAGCTCCATCCCGCCCGCGACGGCCGGGCCAGCGACCGCGGCAATGACCGGCTTCGACAGCTGCAGCCGCGTCGGGCCCATCGGCCCGCGCGGAATAGGCCCCTCGCCTTCCGGAAAGTTCAACGGCGCCATCGGGTCTTTCTGCCCAAGCTGTGACGCCGCGTATTTAAGATCGAACCCAGCGCAGAAGGCGCCGCCCGCACCCCACAGCACCGCCACGAACGCCGAGTCGTCACGATCGAACGCCAGCAACGCGTCGGTGAGCGTTTCGGCACTGGCTGGGTCCATCGCGTTGCGCGCCTCGCGCCGGTCGCGGATGAGCGTGGTGACGGGACCGTCGCGTTCAACGGTAAGCGTCATGGGTCGCCTCCATGAGAAGTTGGCGCGCGGCTGATAAAGCCAAAAGGATCGTCAGTCGTGATGATGGTGTCCATGACCATGACGGTGGTCGTGGTGCGCGTGATCGTGGTCATGCCCATGATGGGGATCGTGCGCGTAAGCCCCGCCTTCGGGATCGAACGGCGCTTCAATCGGCGTGAGCCGCGCTCCCAACCTCGTCAGCATCGCCTCAAGCGCGCCGTCCGGCCGCATGCGCAGGCGGTTGGGAAAGATCTCAACCGGCACATGCCGATCGCCGAGGTGCCAGGCGAGACGCGCGAGATGCGTCAGGTCGTGACCGCGAATCTCGATGAGCGGCTCAGGCTCGATCACCACGTCGACGATGCTGCCATCGTCGAGTTCGAGCGCGTCCCCGTTGCGCAGGAGAACGGGCTCGGGAAGCATCGCCCCGATCTGAGTGCCGTTGACCCCGGTAAAATGCCCGGTCTGCAGGCGGCGCTCATCCGGCTTGAGAATGATGGAATCGATCTGGCGCGCACTGCTGCTTGCCGAATGGACAACGCGAACGACGCGCAGCATTCAATTGAGCCGCGCCGGATGTTCAGGCTTCTCGTCAGCCTCGCGCGGCCGCACCGGCATGTCATCGCCAGCAGCCGGTGCCGCCGCAAGCGCGGCGTCCGCCTGCAGATAGCGCTGGCGCGACCACCAGCCGAGCGGCAGGCAGGCGAGGTACACCACCGTGCCGGCGCTCAGCAGCTCCCACGGATAGCTGACAAGCAACGCGATGAAGAGAACGGCGACGACAATGACCGGAAGCACCATCTCGGGCGGCACGCGGTTGCCCATCTGCTTGCCGGACAGCACCGGCAGGCGCGACACCATCAGTGCCGCGATGGCGAGCGTGTAGATCAGCGTGACCGTCACGGGAACATGCAGGCCGAGGAAGCCCACATACATCGGCAGCAGCACCGTGATGGCGCCGGCGGGCGCCGGCATGCCGGTAAAGAAGTTTCCCGCCCAGGACGGACGGTTGGGGTCCTCGATCTGCACATTGAAGCGCGCGAGGCGGAGGCTTGCGCAGATCGCGAACACCATGGCGGCGATCCAGCCGAGATTGCCGAAGTCCTTGAGCCCCCACATGTGAAGGATCAACCCGGGCGCGACGCCGAAGTTGACGAAGTCCGCCAGGCTGTCGAGCTCGGCGCCGAAGCGCGACGTGCCCTTGATCATGCGGGCAATGCGGCCATCGACCGCGTCGAGCATCGCGGCAAATACGATTGCGGCGAGCGCGAGCTCGTAACGCCCCTCGAATGCGAGGCGAATGCCGGTGAGGCCGGCGCAGAGCGCGAGCAGCGTGATGACATTCGGGACAAGCCTGCGCACCGGAATCTGGCGCAGCCGCTCGATGCGGCGCTGGTGACGTTCGGGATCGCGGCGCGAGTAAGCCATGGCGAGAATATAGCGGCTTGCGTCCTGTCTCGCCACAGGCCGGAACCGGACGGTTAACGCCTTCAGCGGAAGCGGCGGCCCGGACGCGCCGGGTGCGGCGCCATCTGCTGCAGGATGCGCTCGGCGGACGCGCGGTTGAGGCCCGAGAAGTAGGCAAGCGCCTCGGTCGCGTTGCGGCCGCCGTGGTGGCGCCGCCGCCGCATCCGCAGCACGGCAGAAAAGCCGTTCAGGCTGAAGCCGGCCGCGCGGCAGATCACCGAAATCGGCTCATCGGACTCAGCATCAAGTGCACGTGCGACCACCTCCGGCTGCGTGCGGATCCGTTCCGCGGCGACCGCCGCGATCGTCACCACGCAATTCGCGTCCGCGAGCTCGGCGAGAGCCTCGTCGAGCGCCAGCAGGCCTTGAGCTCTGCGCTCGAGAATCGCGGCGGCGCGCTCGTTGTCTTGTGCAGGCGGCATCGATCCAGTCCCATTCCCACCGGAGCAAAACGTCCGATGTGCGAGATACGCAGAAAATTGGATCGATTGTGCTAAGCGAGGTGCAAGCAGCCGGTTAACGCGCGTTTACCGTCACCGTTGTCCACATCAATATGAATTGATCAGCTGACGCGGAACGTCGGATTCGACGCGGTGTTGCGCAGGTCCGCGATGACGGTCTCGCCCGCGAGCGACGTTTGCCCTTCGGATACCAGCAGCGCGGTTCCGGGCGGAAGATAAACGTCGACGCGAGAGCCGAAGCGGATCATGCCGATCCGCTCGCCGGCCGCAACCGGCTGCCCTTCCTTCGACCAGCACACGATGCGGCGCGCGATGAGGCCAGCGATCTGCACCACGCCGATCGGTCCCGCGGGGCTCGCAATCAGGAAAGCGTTACGCTCGTTATCCTCGCTCGCCTTGTCGAGATCGGCATTGAGGAACTTGCCGGGCGTGTATGCGATGAGTTCGATGCGTCCCGCGACCGGCGCACGGTTCACGTGACAGTCGAACACGCTCATGAAGATCGAGACGCGCGGCAGCGGCTTGTCGCCAAGCGTGAGCTGCGGCGGCGGCACCGCATTGGTGACCAGGCTGACTCGGCCGTCGGCCGGTGAAACCACCAATCGCTCGGAAACGGGTGTCACACGCACCGGATCGCGAAAGAAGTACGCGCACCAGAGCGTGAGCAGAGTGCCGAGCCAGCCGAGCGGCGGCCACAGCCAGAACAGGATCAGGCTCACCAGCGCAAACGCCCCGATGAACGGGTAGCCCTCGGGGTGAATGGGCGCGAGCTGCGAGCGGATCGAATTGCCGATGGACATGCGTGGGACCGTCTACTCCGCTGCCGCAGGAACATCAGCGGGCGCAGCTGCTCTGGCGAGCACGGGATCATCGACCGGCGGCGGATTGCGGTTTGGGGCGACCTTCTCGTCATCGATGAGGGCAAGCTTCTCGCGCGCCTCCTCGGCCTCGCGCTGGCGATTCCACATGCTGGCATAGAGGCCGCTCTTCAGCAAAAGCTGGTGGTGCGTGCCGCGCTCGGCGATCACGCCCTGATCGAGCACGATGATCTCGTCTGCGCCGACAATGGTGGACAGCCGATGCGCGATGACCAGCGTGGTGCGCCCGCGCGAGACGCGGTCGAGCGCATCCTGGATTTCCTTCTCGGTGTGGCTGTCGAGCGCCGAGGTCGCCTCATCGAGAAGCAGGATCGGCGGGCCCTTGAGAATCGTCCGCGCGATCGCAACGCGCTGCTTCTCGCCGCCGGACAACTTCAATCCGCGCTCACCGACTTCGGTCTCGTAGCCGTCCGGCGCCAGACGGATGAAATCGTCGATCTGGGCAAGCTGCGCCGCCTCTTCGATCTCTGCATCGGTCGCGTCCCAGCGGCCGTAGCGGATGTTGTAGCGGATCGTGTCGTTGAACAGCACCGTGTCCTGCGGAACCATTCCAATGGCTGTGCGCAGCGAGCGCTGCGTCACGTCGCGAATGTCCTGCCCGTCGATTGTGATGCGCCCGCCCGTCACATCGTAGAACCGGAACAGCAGCCGCGAGATGGTCGACTTGCCGGCACCCGAGGGACCGACGATCGCAACGGTATGTCCCGCCGGGACCTCGAAGCTCAGGCCCCTCAGGATCTGCCGCGCGGGCTCGTAGGCGAATTGCACGTTTTCGAACCGGATTGCGCCGCGTGATATCGCAATTGGCTTGGCGCCAGCAGCGTCCTCAATCTCCGGCTCGCGCGCGAGAATCGAGAACATGAGCTCGATGTCGGTCACCGCCTGCTTGATCTCGCGATACACCATGCCCATGAAATTCAGCGGCTGGTAAAGCTGAATCATCATGGCATTGATCATCACGAAGTCGCCGACCGTGTTGGTGCCGGCATGGACCCCGAAGACGCAGAGCACCATCGCGGCGCCGAGGCCCACGGTGAAGATCGCGGCCTGGCCGGCGTTGAGGACGGCGAGCGACGTGTAGGCCTTCACGCTCGCGTCCTCGTAGCGCGCCATGGTGCGGTCGTAACGGTTCGCTTCGCGCTCCTCGGCGACGAAGTACTTCACGGTCTCGTAATTGAGCAGCGAGTCGATCGCCTTGGTGTTGGCGTCGCTGTCGCTGTCGTTCATCTTGCGGCGGATACCGATGCGCCACTCCGTCGCGTAATAGGTGTACGTCATGTAAAGCACGACGGTGACGCCGATGATCAGAACATAGCGCCAGTCGAACATCCACAAGAGCACGCCGACGATCAGCGCGAGTTCAACGATCGTCGGCACGAGTTGCAGGATGACCATGCGCACGATGGTCTCGATGCCGTTGCGCCCGCGCTCGAGCACGCGCGTCAGCCCCCCTGTCTTGCGCTCGAGATGGAAGCGCAGCGAGAGCAGATGCATGTGCTCGAAGGTGATGAGCGCAAGGCGGCGCACGGCATGCATCGCGACCTTGGCGAACAGCCCATCGCGCACTTGCGTGAGCAGCGCCATCAGGATGCGCACGCCGCCGTAGGCAATTGTAAGCAGCACTGGCGCCGCAAAGATCCAGATGAGCCATGATGGAGTTTCAGCCGGCGGCCGCGCCTCTCCGGTCAGCGCATCCACCGCCCATTTAAAGGTGAAAGGCACCGCGACCGTCGCGAGTTTGGCGACAAGCAGCAGCACAGTCGCCCAGACCACACGCATTTTCAGGTCCGCGCGGTCCGACGGCCAGATGTAAGGCCACAGACCCACCATCGTGCGCCACAGCGCGCCGCGGTCGGCGGAAATCTTGAAGCTCGCTGGGTTGGGCGGCGCGTTCATTGGGCGTGGAGGCTTGTTCCGGGTCACATATAGGCGGTTTGGCCGCGAACCGCACCCTCGCCGGTCGCCGGCTAGCGTCAGTGACGGATGTGCAGGATCAGCGCGTTCGGCTGCACGTAAGGCTGAAGGAGAATCGGGCGCGGACGAGCGCCGCGGATCACCGTGAGTAGCGGCTCGGGCGGCGCTTGGGCAGCACGGGCTAAGGCGTAGCGAGGACCGCGCGTGCCGCGCAGCACGAGAATAGACGGCGCGTCGGTGGCAGTTCGGATGGCGGCGGCCCCCGAAGGCAGCGCAGCAACCCTCTGTCTTTGCGGCTCGGGTGTACGCGGCCTCGAAGCGGGCTGATGGCTGACGGACCGTCGGCTGCCACGAACGATCGTGATCGTCGGATGGTCCGGCGTGATGGTCGAAGGTGGCGCAGAGGCTCGGGGCAAGGTTCTCGTCGGGCGGTCAGGCGCCCTAGGAAGAGCGGGCGATGCCGCTGGCGGCGGTTCAGCTTTCTCGGTCGGAGGGGCAAGCGCAAGCGTGTTCGATGGGGGAGCCGCTGGCACGACAAGCGATGGACTCTCGAGCTGCGGAGATGCCGGCTGTTGTAAAAGTCTCGGTGGAGAAGGCGCGATCGCGCTGCGTTCCTCCCTTTGAGGCGGGACCGCATGCAATTGCCTCGGTTGCGAACCAGTAATCCGCTCGGACGGGACTGAAATCGATGCAGAACTATCCGCGCTGGAAGCCGATGGAGCCTCGGCCAATCTGGACGCCGAGGGCGCCTGAGCGGGCGCGGATTCTGCCGAAGGCAAAGGCGATTGAACGGTGACGTCCCTCTGAGTCGGAGCACCTGCCGAACGAGGTTGAGTGTCTTGTGTTGCCGGCTTCAACGGCGGCGCGACCGCGCTGCTCTCCGGCGGCGGTGCGGCAACAGCCGCCGAAGACGGCTGCGCAACCACCGGCTTCTCGGCCGGGCGCGGCGCAGGCTCGGCGATGTCGTTTTTCGCAGCTGCCTGCGCGGACGGTTTCAGCGATCGAGGAGCGGCTTGAGGCCGCTCCGGAAACGGCAGCGCGGCCGAAGACTCGGTCGTTGGCGCAACCGTCGGCGTCACAGACTTTGCCGCCGTCAGGGTGTCCTTGGATGCCGATGCGGCCTGAGGCTTTTCGATCGTCTTCTCAGGTGCTGGAAGCATCGACTCGGCGCTGCGCGGCAGGCCAGCGGAGGATGCAACCTCGCGAGCAGGCTCCCGCTGGGGAGCGAACACCGGTGGAGTGATTGGCGCCGACGCGGCCTCAGCTGGGGGCTGCGGGGCGGATGGCGCCGCAGCGGATGTGCTGGGCGCACGCGACGGCTCCCGTGCGGCCGACGGAACATTCTCCTGGGACGGCTGCGGAGCCATCGCGACCGGCGGCACCTCCGGAACCGAGGGCGCCGACAGCACGGCGGGCGGCGCGTCCGGCTCCTCGTATGACCAGATCACCGCATAACCGAGCGCGGCCGCGGAAATTCCAGCCGCCGCCATCGCCACATAGCCTACACTCGCGCGAGTCATCGCCCGTCCATGCACGTCCCCGGACGACTTTACCAGTGATCCGGGCGGCACAACGGAAAATCGGGCAAATTCAACGGTTCCAGCGGTATTTTCGACTGCTCAAGAGCGGATTTTCCAACGCCTTGACGCAAACCAAGGCGAGAGGCACATCCCGCCCATGAGCACGATTCGAAGCGTTTGCGTCTATTGCGGGTCCGGCCCGGGTACGGACCCTGCCTTTATCGAAGCCGCGCGAGCATTCGGCGAGGCCCTCACGCGCGACGACGTCGGCCTTGTCTATGGCGGCGGTTCGAAAGGCCTGATGGGGGCAGTTGCCAACGCCGTCCTGGATGCCGGCGGCCGTGTCACCGGCATCATCCCGGAATTCCTGCAGAACCGCGAGCAGACCTTGCGCCGTGCGCAAGAGGTGATCATCACCCCCGACATGCATGTGCGCAAGCAAACCATGTTCGACCGCGCGGACGCTTTCGTGGCGCTGCCCGGCGGTATCGGCACGCTGGAGGAACTGGTCGAGCAGCTCACCTGGGCGCAGCTCGGACGGCACAAGAAGCCGATCCTGATCCTCAACATCAAAAGCTTCTGGGACCCGCTGTGTGCGCTGCTCGATCACATGCGGCGGCTCGACTTCATCCGACTCGACCTCGGTATAACCTTGCTCGTCGCGAACAGCCCCGACGAGGTGCTGCCAAAGTTGCGCGCCGCCGCCGCACAGGTCAGTGAACGGGAGAAGCAAGGCAAGCCCGAGACGGTCGAGCGGATGTAGTCAGGGTACGAGCAGCCGATAATCGCCCTCTGGCGACTCCCTCGCATTCAATGCCGCCTCGACCAGCTCGCGTGCAATGCGCTGCGCAATCGGCAAGCGGTAGTGCAGGCCATCCCAATAGTTTGAATCGTCGGTCGTGATCGGCGAAGCGATGCGCCAGTCGATGACTTTGGCGCCATGTGCCCGGCCGATCGCCGCGATCCGCTCCTTGCATTCCGCTTCGACCGAGGCCTGGCGCGTGCCAGGCCAGGCCTGGGCGGCGACATGGACCGGCATGAAGGCGAGCACTTTCATGCTCGAGGCCGGCAGTTCGCCGAGCATCGTATTCATCCAGGCAAGCGCGGGGAGTTTCAGTGCGCTCTTCTCGTTATCCGACAAACGCGGAGGCGGAACATTGGGCAGTGGACGCGGTGTCTGTCCCATCCAGATTCCGGCGCGCGCGCGCGCGAGCACGTAGTCGCTCTCCGGCGGCGTGAAGACCTCAAAGCCGTCATAGCGGCTGCGCGCGCGATAAAGGCCGAGATGGTAGCCGACCAAACGGGCTGCGATTTCCAGCGTCCCGATGTTGAACAGGTTCGCGTAATCGTTCCATTTGTCGTCGTCGTACATCCACTCCGGAAACCCATGCCGCATGCGGTCGCGGTCGGCGTTCGGATCGCACCAGCCGTCATCGATCCCGATGATGAGAACCTTGGGCGCGCCGGCGTTGCGGCGGAAATATTCGAACGTGCGCGATTGCTCCCACGCGCTCGACGCGTTCATCGCCATGTTGGCAAAGCGTGCCTTGAAGGGGCCGTCGAGCTGCTCGGGGTCGATCAGCCGTGCGGTGGAGGAGCCGACGATGATCGAGTCGAAGCGACCGCTGCGCATCACTTGCGGATAAGCGAAGCGCTGACTGCCGCTCACCAGCGGCCGCTCGATCGGTAGCGAGAATGGCATCATGTCGAACGGGTCGAGTAGCAGGATGAATAGCGCCGCGCCGGCAAGGCCACTGACGAATGTCCCAAGAAACAGCATCACGAAGCGGTGCCAGTCGCCCGCCCCTACCCCCGTCTGTGCTGGCGCCTGCTGCAACATCGTCAGAACTGGAAATAGATGAAGTTGACGGGCGCACCTTTGCCAACCTCAAACACGCAGAAAGCAGCAGCCAGCCCAGTGACAACCGCGACCACCGGCATCGGGCGCAGCAAGCGGTCCTTCATCTCGTGTGCCGAGGGGATGACCGCGCTGGCGAGCGCCGCGATGGCGATGAGTTTGGCCTCGCCCAGTGCGCCGCCGAATCCATTGAAGCCGGTGAGTGAGCCGAGGATCGTACCCGCTGTGGCAAACCCGCTGGCGCGGAACACGACCCAGCCTGCGAGCACGAACAGCATGGTGAGCGCCCAGCCGGCGAGGGCCGGCAGCGGGCGCCCAAGCTGCTGCCAGCCGCGGCAGACGATCAACCCGATGCCGTGCCACAAGCCCCAGGCGACGTAGGTCCACCCTGCCCCGTGCCAAAGGCCGCACAGGCCCATGGTGACGATGGTGGCAAAGACATAGCGCGCCGTGCCATGCCGGCTCCCGCCGAGCGGGATGTAGAGATAGTCGCGCAGGAAATTCGACAGCGAGATGTGCCAGCGGCGCCAGAAGTCGCGCAGGTCGGTCGACAGATACGGCCGGCGGAAATTCTCCGGCAACACAAGTCCGAATAGCAGCGCCGACCCGATCGCCATTTCGGTGTAGGCGGAGAAATCAAGGAAAAGCTGGAACGAGAAGGCGAGCGCCGCGGTCCAGGCCTCACCGAAGTCGAGCATGCGCTGGGTCGCCTGCGAAAAGAGCTGGTCGACAACGGGCGCGAGGCGGTCCGCAAGCAGCACCTTCTTGCCGAAACCAACCGTGAAAATCACCAGACCCGCGCCGATGCCGGCCCACATCCCATCGCGGCGCGGATCGAGCGCAAACTGCGGCACCAGTTCGTTGTGCCGCACGATCGGGCCGGCGATCACATGCGGGAAGACCAGCACAAACAGCGCGAAGGGGCGGAACGGATAAAGCGGCGCGTTCCCGCGCATGCGGTCGACGAGATAGGAGATGAGCTGGAACGAGAAGAAGCTGATGCCGATGGGAAGGATGAGATGCGCGCGCGGAAGCGCAATGCCGGTGGCTGCCTCGAATGAGGCGAGCAGGAAGTCGAGATACTTGAACGTACCGAGCGAAGCGAGATTGAGGACGACACCCGCGACGAGCCACGCCCGTACGCCCGTGCGCTCATAGGCATGCGCGAGCAGCCATGTCGCGGTGATCTGGCTGACGACGAGAATGACGAAACGCGGGTCCCACCAGCCGTAGAAGAACAGCGAGGCCGCGATCAGCACCCATTGCCGAACCGCTGCCGACCCGGCCGCCGCATAGTAAAGCGCGACCGTGAACGGCAGGAACGCGAGCACATAGATCTGGCTTTGGAACAGCATCCGGACCCCGAGCGCCCCTCTTTCCGGGAGCCGACGTGGCCCGTCAAGGGCGCGGTCAGGCGGTAAACGTCACGGCTTCGATGCGATTGCCGTCATGATCGCGGATGAAGGCCGCGTAGTAGCCCTTGAGCCGCTCGTGCGGCCGCAAGCCGGGCGCACCGTTCGAGCTGCCGCCGTTCGCGAGCGCGGCCGCATGAAACGCATCGACGAAATCGGTCGAGCGCACCCGCAGGCAGATGTGCGAGCCGTTGTTGGCCGGCAGCGGGTCCATCTCGGGCCGCGCGTTCAGCCAGAACTCGGGATACTGCTTGCCGAATCCGACGGTCGAGCCCCGCACCACGAGCAGCTCGTATCCGATCGCGCGCAGCACGGTTTCGTAGAAGCGCGTCGCGCGCGACAGATCGCTGACCGCGATGGAGACGTGATCGATCATGGCGCGCCCGCGTCCGTGGCTTCGGAGCCGTAATACATGCGCGCGATCTTCGCCTGCGCAGCAGCGCGCTGGCATGTGCCGCACGGTCGCGAGGTCGAGTACATCGCGCAGCCAGAAAGATCGTCGCGGCGGATCCGGCGCTGCGCGTCACGTATCGCCTCACGCTCGGCGTGACCGGCCCATTCTCCATGTTCGCGCACGCGGCTTGGGCCCCAGCCGACGATCTCTCCGTTGCGGACGACGACCGCTCCATAGGCCTGATCGCCGGTGGCGATCGCGTGCTCCTTCATGAGAAACGCTGCCGCGACAAATTCATTCGCCGCATCTGCACGCGTGGCCAAGACTGCGGCCAGCGGCGCGAGAACGAACATTCTACGGGTGCATTGGCAAATCATGCCGGCGCGCCGGATTTGACCAGCTTGTACACGATCGAATCCATCAGAGCCTGGAACGAGGCATCGATGATGTTCGGCGACACGCCGACCGTCGTCCAGCGGGTACCCGTTTCGTCCTGGCTCTCGATCAGCACGCGGGTTACGGCCTCGGTACCGCCGTTGAGGATGCGCACGCGGTAGTCGGTGAGTTCGAGGCCACCGATATATTTCTGGTACTTGCCCAGATCCTTGCGCAGCGCGACGTCGAGTGCGTTCACCGGGCCGTTGCCTTCGGCGGCCGAGATCAGGCTGTCGTCGCCGACCTTCACCTTGACCACCGCCATCGAGACGGTAACGCGCTGGCCGAGCGCGTTAATGCGCTGCTCGACGCTGACATCGAACTTCTCGACCGCGAAATAATCCGGCACACGGCCGAGCACGCGCCGCGCCAGCAACTCGAACGATGCGCCGGCCGCCTCATAGGCATAGCCCTGCGCCTCGCGCTCCTTCACTTCGTCGAGGAGACGCGTGATGCGACTGTCGTTCTTGTCGATCGTGAGCCCGATACGCTCCAGTTCGCTCAGCACGTTCGAGCGGCCGGCCTGGTCGGAGACCAGGATCTTGCGCTCGTTGCCAACCAGACCGGGCAGCACGTGCTCGTAGGTCGCCGGATCCTTGGCGATCGCAGAGGCATGGATGCCGGCCTTGGTGGCGAAGGCGCTCTCGCCCACATAGGGCGCGTGGCGGTTCGGCGCGCGGTTGAGCATCTCGTCGATGGTGTGAGACGCATGCGCCAACGACTTCAGCTTCTCGTCCGAGACCGCGATCTCAAACTTGTCCGCAAACTCAGGCTTCAGCTTTAGCGTGGGGATGATCGAGACGAGGTTTGCGTTGCCGCAGCGCTCGCCGAGACCGTTGAGCGTGCCCTGGATCTGGCGCGCGCCCGCGCGCACGGCAGCCAACGAATTCGCCACCGCCTGTTCGGTGTCGTTGTGCGCATGGATGCCGACGTGGTCGCCCGGCACATGCTTCACCACCTCGCTCACGATTTGCTCGACCTCGTGCGGCAGCGTGCCGCCGTTGGTGTCGCACAGCACCACCCAGCGCGCGCCCGCTTCGTGCGCCGCTTTCGCGCAGGCGAGCGCATACTTCGGATTGGCCTTGTAGCCGTCGAAGAAGTGCTCGCAGTCGATCAGCACTTCGCGGCCCTTCTGTTTCGCAGCTTTCACGCTGTCTCGGATCGAAGCGAGGTTTTCCTCCTCGGTCGTCTCCAGCGCAACCCGCACATGGTAGTCCCACGACTTCGCCACGAAGCAGATCGCGTCCGCCTTCGCATCGAGGAGGGTCGCAAGGCCCGGATCGTTGGAGGTCGAGCGGCCCGGCCGCCGCGTCATCCCGAAGGCCGTGAACGTCGCCCCGAACTTGCGGTCCTTGGAGAACAGGTCGGTATCGGTCGGATTCGCGCCCGGATAGCCGCCTTCGATGTAATCGATGCCGAGCTCGTCGAGCAGCTTCGCGATCGCGAGCTTGTCGTGCAGCGTGAAGTCAACGCCGTTCATCTGCGCGCCGTCGCGCAGTGTCGTGTCAAACAAATAAAGCCGTTCGCGAGGCATGGCGATCACCAAAGGTAATAGTTGAGCGCCATGGCGACAGCGACGAGCAAGGCAATCGCGCCAATCACCACATGATGGGCCTTGAGCTGCATCATCGCGGCGGTTCCTTCAGAGCCTTTTCCATCGTCGTGTTGGCGAGCCATTCGCCGCCACGCTGAACGGTGTTGCGCTGGGTCGCAGTAAAGCCGCGCTTCTTGAAGAAATCCTGCGCGGTGTCGCTGACGTCGGCGGTCAACCGCTTCGCCCCACGAGCGGCGGCGAGCTTCTCCAGCGCGTCGACCAGCATGGTGCCGGCGCCCTGCCCGGCTGCCGCCGGATGCACGTAAAGGAGGTCGATCGTTTCGTTATTGGCGAGCGACGCAAAACCCACGGGCGAGCCGTTCATGGTGGCGATGAGGGTGAGCTGGTCGCCAAGCCGGCGCGCAAATTCTTCTTCGTCGTCGGCTGCCGAGGCCCAGGCCTCCTGCTGACCCTCGCTACAGTCCTCCGCGGCCAGCTCCTCGATGCTGGCGCGGAAAATTTCCGCGAGCAGCGGCGTGTCCTCGAGGAGAAACGGGCGCAGCGCGAACTGAGGGTGCGCGCGGGCCATTATCGCGCCACCTCCCAGGTGGTGCCGTCCTTGGAATCCTTCAGCACGACACCAAGTGCCGCAAGCTCATCGCGGATGCGATCGGCCTCCGCGAAGTTCCTAGCTTTACGAGCGGAAAGCCGCGCTGCGATACGTCGGCCGATCTCCTCCACCGGCAGCGCCGGGGCCGGCGCGCGCGCCGCGCGCCACTCGGCGAATGCGTCAGGACGGAAGCCGAAGAACGCAAGAGTCCCCGCAAGCGCCTTGCGGCCGGCCGCGTTACGCAACGCGTGCATCTCAGCGATCGCTTTTGGCGTGTTGAGATCGTCGCCGAGCGCTTCCAGCACGCCCGGCGCGGGACGCGCGTCGGCGTCAGCGGATGCCGCATCGAAGAAATTCGCGAGCGCCTTCTCGGCGTCTTCCAGCCCCTTCACGGTCCAGTTGATCGGCTGAGTGTAATGCGTTGACAGCATTGCCAGACGGATCACGTCGCCCTGCCAGTCCGCGAGCACCTCGCGGATCGTGAAGAAGTTGCCCAGACTCTTCGACATCTTCTCGCCTTCGACCTGCAGGAAGCCGTTGTGCATCCAGAAGTTCGCCATCAACGGCGTGTGGAACGCGCAGCGCGACTGCGCGATCTCGTTCTCGTGGTGCGGAAACTCGAGATCGATCCCGCCACCATGGATGTCGAAGGTCTCGCCGAGGTGGCGCCACGACATCGCGGAGCATTCGATGTGCCAGCCCGGGCGGCCGGGCGTCGCGATACCGGCGGGTGATGGCCAGGCGGGCTCGCCGGGCTTGGAGGGCTTCCACAGCACGAAGTCCATCGGATCGCGCTTGTAGGGCGCGACGTCGACGCGCGCCCCTGCAACCATTTCGTCGAGCGAGCGCTTCGAGAGCCTGCCGTAGTCCCGCATCGAAGGCACGCTGAACAGCACGTGGTCCTCGGCCGCGTAGGCGTTGCCGGAAGCGATCAGTCGCTCGATCAGGACCTTCATCTCGTCGATGTGCTCGGTCGCGCGCGGCTCAACCGTGGGCGGCAAGCAGCCGAGAGCCGCCACGTCCTCCTTGAAATTCCTGTAGGTTTCCTCAGTCAGCGTGCGGATCGGAACCCCGCGCTCGGCCGCGCGGGCGTTGATCTTGTCGTCCACGTCCGTGATGTTGCGGACGTAGGTGACGTTTCCCGCCCCGTAGAGGTGGCGAAGCAGCCGGAACAGCACGTCGAAGACGATGACCGGCCGCGCATTGCCGATGTGGGCGAAGTCGTAGACCGTCGGCCCGCAGACGTACATGCCCACGCGCGCCGGATCGAGCGGGACGAACGCCCGCTTGTCGCGCGTTAGCGTGTCATAGAGCTTCAATTCCACGGACGTCCTCCGACCCCTGCTGGCCGGGCGTCCTTTGGTCTCAAGTTGGAGAATAGACGGCCGCAGCCAGCTGTGAGCTAGCGAATAATCTCCCGGCAAATGCCGCAGATTGCCTTCAGGCCGTTCATGGCGGCCGTTATGCGAGCGAAGAGGCATTCCGTCAAGGAGTTTCCCGACGCCACGATCCTGCCGCAACAATGCCCGGGATCGTCCAGAACCCTCCCGATTTCAGCCCGGTTAACCGAAGAATCTTCAAGCGGCTGGGAAACCCGTGAACCTTTTGCCGCGTTAAGCGACCAATCAGGGGCGGCACGCATGCTTGCCGCCGGGACCAGACCATGAGCAACCCGCAGCTGCGCACCCCGTTTGGACAGGTCGAGCTTCGGCCCGTCGCGCCTCCGGCAGGAGCCGAGGGGATGCAGACCTATGTGCTGCTTCCCGAACTCGATGAGCTGCTCGGCCTGCCCGGTTTTGGGCTGCGCGACCCAATCCTCGTGGGCGCCAGGAAAAATGGCCTGTTCGGCCTCATCAGCCTCAGCTTCCACTAACTGCCCGCTTTCGCAGGGTTAACGAACTCTCAACGCCTGCAGCCGTAGGCTGCGCGCCCATCGGGCTATTTTTGGGGTAGGGCGGGCAAAATGCGGACTGGTGTGCGCTTGGGACTCGCAGTCGCGGGACTGCTGGCGTTCGCCCCGTCGGCCGTCGCCGAAAGCCGCACCTTCATCATTGCCAATCACGCCGACGGCTACGGCGTGGATCGCTGCCTCGCGAACGGCGAGCGCTGCGGCGTCACGGTGGCGACCGCCTATTGTCAGTCGCAGTCGTTCGCGTTGGCGAAGTCCTTCCGCAAGATCGAGCGCGAGGAGATCACCGGCGCGGTTCCGGCGGGCAACAGCGTGTGCTCCGGAAGTTGCAAGAGCTTTGTCGCGATCGAGTGCTCGCGCTGATTTGTCGGCGCATCATCTGATCCGAAAACCGGTACCCGCTTTTCGGGATGATGCGCGTTACTTCTCCAGCCAGTCCGCGCACTTGGCAACGTCGCCGCTGGCACCCCACGGCATGATCGGCACGCTCGAGGTCGAGTTCTTCGGCGAGCCTTCGATGATCCGGTCCGAATAGACCATATAGACGAGCACGTTCCGCTTCGTGTCGCAGCCGCGCACGATCTGCATCTTCTTGAAGAACAGCGAGCGTCGACGCCGGAATACATCGTCGCCCTGCTCGAACTTGGCAGTGAACTTGATTGGGCCAACCTGGCGGCAGGCAAGCGAGATGTCGGAGACTTCCTCCGCAAGCCCGAGCCAGCCCTTCCATCCACCCTTCTCGGGCGCTGTGAAGTGGCAGGCCACGCCATCGACGATCGGATCGTCGACCCCGTAGGTCGCAAGCTTGTCGTTCGGCGAGGTGAAGTGGAAGACCGTCGACTTGCGGAAAATGAGATCCGGCTCGTCGGCCGCGTGCACGCTGGCCGGCAGCAGTGCCGCGACAACAAGAGCCAGAACGAAAAGCCGTTTCATCTGCACGCCCCTCCTGCGGGCCGCGCACATGTAGGAGCCGCAGCTCGGCAACGGAAGACCTAGGCCGCCGCAGCCGCGGCCGCGTGATGGCACACCACGCAGATCTTGTTGCCGTCAGGGTCGCGCACGTAAGCGCCGTAGTAGCTCGGGTGGTAGTGCTCGCGTACCCTAGGGGGCCCCTCGTCCGTGCCACCGGCCGCAAGCGCCGCCGCGTGGAAAGCATCGACCGCGGCGCGCGTCGGCGCATCGAACGCAACGGTGACGCCGTTACCGGGCGCCGCCTCCTTCTGGTCGAGCGGCCGCACCACCCAGAACGGCTCGTTCACGCCGGAGAAGTCTTCCGGCGCGTAGCTCGCCGCGATCTTGAACGTGCGGGTGCGCTTCAGGCCCAGCGGCGCAAGCGCCGCATCGTAGAAGCGCATCGCGCGGGTCAGCTTCGACGTACCGACGGTGATGTGGCTAAACACGCGTCACCCTCGTTTGGCGTCCATCGAGTACGCGCCGGCGCCGGTCACAAACAACGCGAGACAACCGCCGACGATCGCAAAATTCTTCAGGAAGTGGTTGAGCTGATTTCCATCGGCAAAATTGGTGTGCGCGAGTAGCGCGGCAATGATGACGAACACGCCGATTGCGAGGGCAACCAGCCGCGTCTTGAAGCCAACCAGCAGCAGAATGCCCGCAGCGAGCTCGAAAGCGGCGGCGAGCGGCGCGGCGACTGACGGCGCAGGCACCCCGAGCTTGGTGAAGTAGGCGGTCGACCCGCCCAGCCCCTTGAACTTGTTGTAGGATGCGATGAGAAACAGGATCGCGATCAGAATGCGCGCAAGCAGAAGCGCGATGTCATTGTAGGTGGAAAGCTTTCGCTCGATGTCCGCAGCCATTGTTCCCTCCCCGGTGGATTGCGAAATCTGCCATCAAGGTTGCCGCGGCGGCAACCAGCAGTGAGCCTCACTCCGTCTTGATGCCGGCGCGGCGGATGAGCGCGCCCCAGCGTGCGGTCTCGGTCGCAACATGGGCGCCGAATGCCTCGGGCGGCCCGAGCGGCAGAACCGCGCCCTGCCCCGCGAAGCGTTGGCGAACCTCGGGGGCGTCGAACGCCTTCTTCGCTTCGCTGTTCATCCATGCGACGGCGGTGGCCGGCGTACCCGCCGGAGCGAACAGCCCGAACCAGGCGCCTGCCTCCATGCCGGGCAGGCCCGCTTCGGCGATCGTCGGCACGTCGGGCAGCACTTTCACCCGCTCCGGCGCGCAAACCGCAAGCGCACGCACTTTGCCGCTTTGCAGGTTCGAGACCGCAAGCGGCACGATGTCGAACAGCATGCTGACGTGGCCGGCGAGCAAGTCCTGGCTCGCCGGCGCCGCGCCGCGATAGGGCACGTGGGTCAGCGCGATCCCGGCCGCCACCTTGAACTGCTCGCCGATCATGTGCCCGGTCGAGCCGTTGCCCTGCGACGCGAAGGTGAGCTTGTCGGGATTGGCCTTGGCGTATGCGATCAATTCGCTCAATGAATTCGCCGGCACCGAATCGTGCACAAGCAGCACGTTCGGCACCGTCGCGACATGAATGACCGGCGCAAAATCCTTCGCCGGATCGTAAGGCAGCTTCTGCAGATGAACCAGGATCGCCTGGGTGGCGTGCAGGCCCATCAGTAGCGTGTAGCCGTCTGCCGGCGACTTCGCGACCGCGTCGGCGCCGATCACGCCCGCGCCGCCGGTGCGGTTCTCGACCACGACGGAATGATTGGTGGTCTCGGTGATCTTGGCTGCGATTGTACGCGCCAGAATGTCGGCCATGCCGCCCGCGGCGAGTGGCACGACGATCCGGATCGGACGCGACGGATAATCCTGCGCTTTGCCTGATACGGTCGCCGTCACAAACACAGCGCCACCCAGCAGCAATGTCCGGCGATCCAGCATGCGATCCCCCCTCAGATCTCGCGCCCGATCAATCGATCGACCGACCACCGTCCGCCACCATGAACGAGGAAATGAATCACCACGATGGCCCAGAACAGCGGATACTCGATGCCGCGCGCTTCCCAGTTGTAGCCGTTCTCCCAATGGTGCGTGACGATCGCGACGATCATGAACACGATAATCGGGCCAGCTGCGACGCGCGTGAAAAGTCCGATCGCCAATAACAAGCCGCAGACGAATTGCAGAATGCCGACAATCCAGGCCCACAACAGCCCGTTCTCGAATCCGACGCTCTCGAAGAAACGCCCCGCACCCTCGATGTTGCCGAACAGGATTTGATAGCCATGGAAGGCAAGCGAGCCCCCGGCGATCAGCCGGATCAGCAGCTCGGTGATCGGTGCAAAGATCGCGTAGAGGCGCCCGAACTGTGGGATCAGCAACTTAGGTGAGTCGGCCATTGGGGCGCTCCTAGGAGGTGAAACGTACCACCTCTTGCTCGATAACACCGAAGATCGAGCATCCTTCCGCATCATTCATGTCAATACGAACGCGGTCGCCGTGGCTGAGGAACGGCGTTTTTGGCGCGCCGTGGCGGATTGTCTCGACCGAACGGAGCTCCGCGATGCACGAATAGCCGACGCCACCCTCGTCGATCGGCCTGCCCGAGCTGCCGTCCGCATCGCGGTTCGAGACCGTGCCCGAGCCGACGATCACGCCGTTGAGCAGGGGCCGCGTCTTCACCGCATGCGCGATCAGCGTCGGGAAATCGAAGGTCATATCGATGCCGGCATCAGGCCGACCGAATGGCCTGCCGTTCACCGACGATAGCAGCGCCCCCGAAAGCTTCGCGCCATCCCACGCGCCACCCAGCTCGTCCGGCGTGACCGCGACCGGCGAGAAGGCCGTCTGCCCCTTGCCCTGCAGAAACCCAAAGCCCTTGGCGAGCTCGCCCGGGATCAGATTGCGGAAGCTCACGTCGTTAAGGATTACGATCAGCCGGATCGCGTCAGATGCCGCCGCGGCGCTCGCGCCCATCGGCACATCGCCGGCGATGACACCGACTTCACCCTCGAGATCGATGCCCCAGGCGGCGTCGCCGGAAATCGGATCGCGGCACCCCAGAAATCCGTCCGAGGCGCCGCGGTACATCAGGGGATCGGTCCAGAACGAGGCGGGCAAGTCGGCACCGCGCGCCTGGCGCACCAGCGCGACGTGGTTCACATAGGCCGAGCCGTCGGCCCAACCGTGCGCACGCGGCAGCGGGGCGGCGCATTGCGCCTGATCGAACGGCGTATGCGCGATGCGGCCGTCTTCGAGAGCATCGACGATGCCCTTGAGCTTCGGCGCGACTGCGTCCCAGCCGTCGAGCGCAGCCTGCAGCGTGGGCGCGACCGCGGATGCATCGGCACAGCGCGTGAGATCGCGCGAAACCACGACAAGCCGACCGTCGCGACCGCTCTTGAGGGAGGCGAGTTTCACGGCTCGGGCTTGCCGGGATTGAAGTTCTTCTTCAGCCCGCTCCAGCAATCGACGTAATCGCGCTGCAGCGTCTCGAGCCCAGCCGCATATCGGGTCACGCGTTGCCGGAAGCGCGTCTCGAACATGAAGGCCAGCGTGTTCGAAAGCTTCACCGGCTTCAGTTCGACATTGCTCGCGTGATTGAACGCGTCGGTGTCGGGTCCGTGCGGCAGCATCTGATTGTGCAGGCTCATGCCGCCCGGCACGAAGCCTTCGGGCTTCGCGTCGTAGACGCCGTAAACCAGCCCCATGAACTCCGACATGATGTTGCGGTGATACCAGGGTGGGCGGAACGTGTTTTCGGCGATCGCCCAGCGCTCGGGAAAGATCACGAAATCGATGTTGGCGGTGCCCGCGGTCTCCGACGGCGAGGTCATCACGGTGAAGATCGATGGATCCGGATGATCGAACGAGATCGCGCCGACCGGCGAGAAGCGGCGCAGATCGTACTTGTAGGGATAGTAGTTGCCATGCCAGGCGACGACATCGAGCGGCGAATGCGGCGTTTGCGTGCGATAGAGGTCCCCACCCCATTTCATGATCAGCGTGTGCGGAGCCTCGATGTCTTCGTAGGCTGCAACGGGAGTGAGGAAATCACGCGGGTTGGCCAAGCAATTCGCGCCGATCGGACCGCGATCGGGCAACATGAAGCCGCCACCGTAGTTCTCGCACACGTAGGCGCGTGCGGAGCCCTCGACCGGCTCGACCCGGAAGATGATGCCACGCGGAATGATGCACACTTCGCCCGGCTCGATTTCGATCACGCCGAACTCGGTGCGGAAGCGCAGCCCGCCCTGTTGCGCCACGATCAACAGCTCGCCATCCGCATTGCAGAAGTGCTCGCGCACCATCGGCGCGGTGACGAGCGAGACATGCGCCGCCATGCCGGCCATGGTCTCGCAATCGCCCGCCGTGGTCATCGTGCGCAGGCCGGTGATGAAGGTGAGTTTCTCGCTCGGGATCGGCGTCGGCCCCCAGCGCAATTGCCCGATCGGGGCCGCGCTCTCGCGTTGCGGCGCGGTGCGGATCAGGCCGCCGTCGATGCGCTCGAAGCGGCTGGTGTGCCGCACGCCGGGACGGATGCGATAGAGCCAGGAGCGCTCATTGGTGGACTGCGGCGCCGTGAACGGCGAGCCGGACAGTTGTTCGGCATAGAGCCCGTAATTGACCTTCTGCGGCGAGTTGCGGCCGATCGGCAGCGCACCGGGCAGCGCCTCGGTCTCGAACGTATTGCCGAAGCCCGACATGTAGCCGGGGCCCGCCGAGGCATTCGTCACGCTCAAGCCCTGCGGCAACGTCATTTCGTTCATGGCATCCCTCCCGGGATTGCCGCAGGCTAGGCGCGCAGGTGCATCAACTCAAGCGCACCGGCAGCGCGGTGAAGCCGCGGAAACGCGCACGGCGGCTGCGCGTCGGCGCGCCATCCGGCCGATAATCGGGAAAGCGCTTGAGAAAGCGCTCGATCGCCACGCGCCCCTCGAGCCGCGCCAGACTGATGCCGGCGCACATGTGGATGCCGGAGCCGAAGGCGAGATGGCGTGTCGGATTGCGAGCGATATCGAAGCGGTCGGGATCAGGAAAGATGTCCGGATCGCGGTTGGCGGCGCCAATGCCGAGCGTGATCAGCGTGCCCTTGGGCATGAGGACACCGCCGAGCTTAGCTTCTTCGGTCGTGATCCGGTTGCCGAGCTGGTTCGAGCTTTCGAACCTCAGCACTTCCTCGACTGTGCTCTTCATCAGCTCGGGTTTTTCGATCAAACGCCGCCGCTCGCCGGCAAAGCGGATGAAAATCTCCAGCGCGTTGCCAATGAGGTTCGTCGTCGTCTCGTGGCCGGCATTGAGGATGAAGATGCAGTTCTGCGTCAGTTCGGTCTCAGAGAGCGTGCGCCCTTCGTGCTCGCCGGCAATCAGCCGCGTCAGCAGATCCTTGTCCGGGTCGCCCGGCTTGCGGCGGCGATCCTCGATCAGGCCCGTGAGGTAGTCGGAAAACTCGCGCACCGAGTCATTGCCGAGTTTCATCTGCTCCGGCGTGAGCACCGATTCGAGCGCACCAAGGATCGCAAGCGACCAGCCGCGCAGCGGTCCGCGATCTGCGTGGGGCACGCCAAGCAGGTTGCCGATGATCTCGACCGGAATGGCGGCGGCGAAGTTCTCGATCAGGTCGGCGCGGCCTTTTTCCTCTATTGCGTCGAGCAGCCGGTCGACCAGCGTGGCCAGCCCGGCCTCCATCTCGGCGATCACGCGGTTCGACAGCGCCATCTGGATCGCGCGGCGCACATGCGTGTGCAGCGGCGGATCGTTGAACACGAGGCTGGTGGTGTGGTGCTCGTAAAGCGGCGTCGCGCCGTACTTCGGGCCGAACTCGATCTTCTTGTCCGAGGAGAAGATTCGCGCATCGCGATAAACCGCATCGCAGTCGCGCCAGCGCGTGATCAGGTAGGCGCCGTCCGGCATGCAATGCACCGGATCGTGCTCGCGCAACGCGCGATAGTAGGGGAATGGATCGTCGATGAAGTCCGCCGGCAGCCGCTTAAGGTCGAACGAGCGCGCAGCCGACCTCGCCTCGTCAGGCGAAAAGCGCGCTCGCTCGGCCACAATGCTCATGCGAGAAGCCAATGAGAGCGCACGTGGCTTGTCAAGCAAGGCTGATATGCGGGGCCGTGATTTGACGCCGCCCCTTCGCGACCTCTACCAAGGCGGCGGCAGAACGCCGGGGAAACGTCCGTGAAACTCTATGGCTATTTCCGCTCATCCGCGGCCTATCGGGTCCGCATCGCGCTCAATCTGAAGGGCCTCCCCTACGAGCAGCAGGCGGTGCACCTGACCCGCAATGGCGGCTGGCAGTGGAGCGAGGAATTCCGCGCCATCAATCCGCAGAAGCGCGTGCCGGCGCTGGCGCTCGATGACGGAGAAATCCTGCTCCAGTCGCTCGCGATCATCGAGTACCTCGACGAGGTGCACCCGCAGCCGCCGCTGCTGCCGGGCGACCCGGTCGAACGCGCGCAGGTGCGCGCGGTGTCGCAAATCATGGCCTGCGACATCCATCCGGTGAACAATCTGGCCGTGCTGAACTACCTGAAGGGTCCGCTCAAGCACGATCAGCCCGCAATCGATGACTGGTATCGCCATTGGGTGACAGAGGGCTTCGAGGCGATCGAGGCACTGATCCGCCCCGGCCCCTATGCGTTCGGCGCGACCGTGACAATCGCGGACCTCTGCCTGGTGCCGCAGGTGTTCAACGCGCTCCGCTTCAAAGTGGACATGGGCAAGTACCCGAAGATCGCCGCGGTCGATGCGGCGTGCCTGAAGCTCCCCGCCTTCGAAAAGGCGCGGCCGGAAAACCAGCCCGACGCCGAATAGCATTCACAAGAAGAAGATTCCCGTGACAGTCACCCCCGTCGAGGCGGGCGCGTTGGGCGAGCCCGAGCAGCCTGCGCCGCGAAAATCCAATGTGCCGGCCGCCGTCTTCTGGATGATTGGCACGCTGTTCTCGTTCTCGCTGATGGCGATCTCGGTTCGCCAGCTCGGCGGCGTCCTCAACCTGTTCGAGCTCCTCGTGGTGCGCTCGGTCGGCGGACTTGCCCTCCTTCTCGTTGTGATGGCGGCGCAGCCTTCCCTGTTCGGTTATCTGGCGCTTCGCCGTCCGGGCGTGCACCTGATCCGCAACGGCACGCATTTCATCGCGAACCTCTGCTGGGCGAACGCCGTCATCGTGCTGCCGCTCGCGACCGTGTTTGCGATCGAATTCATGATGCCGGTCTGGGCGGGCCTGCTCGCGGTGCTCTTCCTCGGCGAGCGGTTCACGGTAAGCCGCGCCGGCACCATCGTGTTCGGCTTCATCGGAGTGCTGGTGATCCTGCGACCCGGTGTCGAGGCGTTTCAGCCGGCCGCGATTGGCGTCCTCGTCGCCTCGCTCGGCTATGCGGTCTCCAACATTGCGACAAAAAAATTGATCCCGGTGCAGAGCACGATCGCGATCCTGTTCTGGATGAACGTGATGCAGACATTCATGGGCCTGATCGGTTCCGATCCGTTGTTTCCCCTGCGTCTCGAAGGACACCAGTGGATTTGGGCGTGGGGGATCGCGCTCGGCGGCACCTCGGCGCACTATTTCCTCACCAACGCGCTGCGTGTTGCGGACGCGATCGTGGTCATCCCGCTCGACTTCCTGCGCATTCCGCTGATCGCCTTCATCGGCTGGATGTTCTATGGCGAGCGGCTCGATGCGCTCGTGTTCGCGGGCGCCCTGATTATCGTGTCGGGCATCGTCTGGAACTTACGCGCCGAGATGCGCTGAATCGCGTGCGCGAATCAGGCTCTTTCCATCGAGCGCATCGACCGTGTACAAGCCGACTCGAACGGTTCGATTCACATTTTCGACACCTTTGGCGCGCTTCATCCGCGCCATTCAGCGCGGGGGCGACAAACCGGATGCAACGATGCTTTCGCGCTTGATCGCATTTGGCGCCGTTGTTGCTGTGGCGCTCGCCTCCCCTTCCCTCGCGCAACAGCCGCAGCAGCAGCAGCAGCAGCAGCAGCAGCAACCTTGGCCGCCCGGTCCCGGCGCCGCTCCGCCGCCGGCGGGGCAGCCGACCTATCAGAATCAGCTCTGTACTCGGCTCGAGGGACAGCTCGCCGCGATCGATCGCGGGAACGCGGGGGATCCGGCGCGCGCCGAGCAGGTCCGCCGCTACGAAGAGGCGTCCACCAAGCAGCAGGCCGAACTCGATCGCTTGCTCGCGCAAAGCCGCCGCGGCGGCTGCGAGGGCAGCGGATTCTTCCTGTTCAACGCGCTGCAAACCCAGTCGCAGCAGTGCGTCGACGTGAACCGCCAGATCGCGAACATGCGCGCCAACCTCGACCGCATCAATGTCGACCTGCAGCGGTTGCGCGGAAGCGACACCGATCGCGGCGAGCAGCGCCGCTCCGTGATGGTCGCGCTGGCGCAAAACAACTGCGGGCCGCAATACCGCACGGCGGCGCGCGCGCCGGGCGGCTTTTTCGATCAACTGTTCGGCCGCGAAGGCGCCGAAGGCGAGGCTCCATCTGGCGATCTCGCGAACCCCGAGGCGCAGAGCGGCAGCTTCCGCACCGTGTGCGTGCGCACTTGCGACGGATTCTATTTCCCGGTTTCGTATGCGGCGTCATCGGCGCGCTTCGCGCAGGACGAAAAGACCTGCCAGCGGATGTGCCCGGCTGCCGAAGTGATGCTTTTCTCCTATCGCACCACCGGCGAGGACATCACGCAGGCAACCTCAGTCAACGGGCAGCCCTACACGTCGCTGCCGAATGCCTTGAAATATCGCACCGAGTTCAATCCCTCGTGCAGCTGCAAGCGCCCCGGCCAAACCTGGGCCGATGCCCTTCCCAAGGATGAGGCGGTCGAGCCGGGCGATGTGGTGGTGACGGAGGAGCGCGCCAAGCAGATGGCACAGCCGCCCGCCCAGAAGGGTCAGGCGAAGAGCAAGCAGCCCGCCGCTCAGCCGGCAGCCGCCTCAACGGGTTCGACGACGGCCCCGGCAGCAACGCCGGCCGCTCCTGCGAGCGCCGAAGCACCGGCTGCGGACAGCAAGAAGGGCATCCGGGCAGTCGGCCCGACGTTCATCGCGCCGGCGACGAAGTAATTCTCAGAAGTCGAACGCCGCGTCCTTCGCCTTCTCGAAAGCGCTCACCGTCGCATCCGGCTTCGGCAACGGCTCGCCGGCATCGCGGAAGCGATTGACGATCGGATAGCGCCGGTCGCGCCCGAAGTTGCGCAGCGTGACCTTCACGCCAGGTGCGGCCTGCCGGCGCTTGTATTCCGCGAGATTAAGCATGCGGTCGACGCGCAGCACGGTGTCGCGATCGAACCCTGCCGCCACGATGTCGTGCACCGGCTCCTCGCGCTCGACCAGCCGCTCGAGGATCGCGTCGAGCACCTCATAGGGCGGCAGCGTGTCCTGGTCCTTCTGGTTCTCGCGCAGTTCGGCGCTCGGAGGCTTGGTGATGACCCGCTCGGGGATCACCACGCCGTCGGGGCCAAGCGCGCCCTGCGGCTTCCATGCGTTGCGCAGCGCGCAAAGACGGAACACCTGCGTCTTGTAGAGGTCCTTGATCGGGTTGAATCCGCCGTTCATGTCGCCGTAGAGCGTCGCGTAGCCGGCCGACATTTCCGATTTGTTGCCGGTCGTCACCACCATCAGGCCGAACTTGTTGGAAATCGCCATCAGGATGGTGCCGCGCGTGCGCGACTGGAGATTTTCTTCGGTGATGTCGCGGTTCGTGCCGGCGAACAGGGGCCGCAGCGCAGCCTCGAAGCCTTCGACCGGCGCACTGATCGGCACGACGTCATACTGAATGCCGAGCGCCTTCGCGACGGCGGCGGCATCCTCGAGCGACTCCGACGATGTGTACTTGTAGGGCAGCATCACGGCGCGCACGCGGTCCGCGCCCAATGCATCGACCGCCATCGCTGCGCACAGCGCGGAGTCGATGCCGCCCGAGAGCCCGAACACGACGCCCTTGAAGCTGTTCTTGTCGACGTAGTCGCGCAGGCCCAGCACACAGGCCGCATAGTCGGCCTCGTCGCCCTCCTCGATCAACGCGCTCTCGCCGGACAGGCAGCGCCACGTGCCGTTCTCGCGCACCCATCGGGTGGTGACCACCGTCTCGCGAAATTCCGGAAGCTGGAAGGCAAACGAGCGGTCCGCATTCAGCCCGAACGACGCACCGTCGAAGACAAGCTCATCCTGCCCGCCCACCATGTTGAGGTAAACCAGCGGCAGGCCGCTTTCGACCACACGCGCGACCGCGATGTTGAGCCGGGTCGCGGTCTTCTCGCGCCAGTACGGTGAGCCGTTCGGCACGAGCAGGATTTCGCCGCCGGTCTCCGCGATGCACTCGCAGACGTCGGGGCCCCAGATATCCTCGCAAACCGGGATTCCGATACGCACGCCCTTGTGCACGATCGGCCCCGGCAGCGGCCCGGGCACGAATACGCGCTTCTCGTCGAACACGCCGTAGTTCGGCAGGTCGACCTTGTAGCGCGCGGCGGCGATCTTGCCGCCCTCGAGCAGCAGGTAGGCGTTATAGAGCTTGCCCTCTTCGACCCACGGCGCCCCGACAAGCGCCGCCGGTCCGCTCGCCGTCTCGCGCGCCAGCGCTTCGACGGCGGTGCGGCACGCTGCCTGGAACGCGGGCTTCAGCACCAGATCCTCGGGCGGATAGCCCGCGATGAAGAGCTCGGGGAACATCACCAGATCGGCACCCTGCCCGGCCGCGGTCGCGCGCGCGCGCCGCACCTTCTCGGCATTGCCGGTCACATCACCAACGGTCGGATTGAGCTGCGCCAGCGCAATGGCGAGGCGATCGGCGGGGGCGTTCATGAAAAAGATGTAGCGACGCGGGCGCGGAACGGCAATGCGGTCAAATTAACCCCAGCCATTCGGCGAGCGCAAGCAACCAGACGAAGCCCCCCATCGCAAGGGCAACGCCCACGGCGGCGGAGGCCATATCCTTGATGCGGCCGATGTCGGGATGCTGCGCCGGCGTGACGTGATCGGAGAGCTTCTCGATTGCAGTGTTGAGGAGTTCGACGACCAGCAAGAGGAGGATCACCCCGATCAGCGCGAGACGCTTCCAGGCGAGCGGCGTGATGAAAAAGGCGAGCGGAACGCTCACCGCGAGCGCGATCAGCTCCTCGCGAAATGCGGCCTCGGAGCGCGCAGCGGCCTTGAGCCCGGCCCACGAATTGAGCGTGGCGCGCCACATGCGGAACACGGAAAATCCCCCGTCGGCGAAACGGGCGCGGAGGTCCGCGCCCGTTCCTACCCTAGCAAAGATTCGCGGCCTTACTGGAATGACGTGCGCATGCCGACGCCGCCGCCGTTGGTCTTGATCGCGCCGGTGAGCTTGGCCTCCTTGCCATCGAAGGAGAACACTTGCAGCTCCTTCTCGTGGGTCGCCTGCACCACGATGGTCTTGCCGTCGCTGCTCCACACCGAGCCCTGCGCCCAGGTGCCGATCTTTGTGCTCGTCACCTGCGTCAGCTTGGTTCCGTCGACCTTGAAGATGCGCATCAGGCCATGATCGATGTAGGCGGGATGGTTTTTCGGGCGCGTCGCGCCGTTGTGCAGGATGACGGCGACGTGGCTGCCGTCCGGCGCCATCGAGACGCCCTCCGGCGTCTGGCCGACCGTGATCGCATCGACGACGCGCATGGTCTTCAGATCGACCACGTTGATCTGGTCGCTGTCGCCCTGCCCGCCGCCCTGGTTGCCGAACACCGCGACGTCGCCCTTCGGGCTGATGACGAGGCTGTAGGGGCGGAAGCCGCCGACCATGAATTTCTTGGTGTCCCCGACCTTGGTTCCGTCGACCGCGAGGATCGACACCCGGTGATCGCCGTCGCGCGTCGCGAGCGCGGTCTTGCCGTCGGGTGTGAACGCGACATGGCTCGGGCCGGAGGCCTTGTTGCCGAGATCGACCTTGCCGGCGGGGGCCAGCGTCTTTCCACTGATGGAAAAGAGCGAGAGCGTGCCCTCGTTGCGATTGGCGGCGATCGCGAGCGTGCCGTCCGGACTGATCGACACACCGGTCACGCCAGCGCCCGCCTGCAGCGTCTGGATGACGGCCGGCGGATTGGCCTTGAGGTCGATCACCGAAATACGATCGTCGGGCGTGGTCTTCTTCGGGTCCGCGGGATCGACCTTCATGGCGGAGGTCACGATCGCGAAGCTCTCGTCCTTCGACACCGCAACGCTTTGCGGCACGCCGACCACACTGCTCGGCGCCTGCAATTCGCCCAAGACTTTGGGCGGCGATACGCCGATGTCGAGGACGGTCACGGTGTCCGGCGGCGGATTGGCCGGCACGGTGTTCTGCCCGTCCACCAGCGCGATCTTGTTATCGTTGGCGGAGACCGCGATCTGCGCAGTCGCGGCTGAAGAAAACAGCGGCAGGGTGAGCGCGAAGCCAAGCGCGGCGCCCCGCATGAGGTTGCGGATCATCAAGTCGCCTCCCGAGCCCGGATCGTTGTTGCATCGTGCGGCGCGCCGGGCACGCGTTGCATTGCATGTTAGTGGAACACACCCGTTGGAAAAAGCGCCGCCTCCGCGCGCGACGACGTTGCTCGCCGCGCGGAGGCGGGGGCTCGTGCGCACCTCACCCGGAAGGAGCCGGAACTGTCGCTGTGACAAAAAGACCGATGGGTTGCAGTTCATGACATTTGTCAGTTCAAGTTGCGCGCCGGCGCAGTTTTGACGCCGAGACACAGAACCGAATTGGAGCACCTCAATGCATTTCGAAAAAGCGGGATTTGGTGACCCAGTTGTCCTCATCCATGGACTAGGGGCTTCCTCGTTCTCCTGGCGAGATACGGCCGCCGCACTTTCCAAGAAGTACACCACCTACAACGTCGATCTGCTTGGCTTCGGCAAGAGCGCTGCTCCTGCAGGCTTCGCATACACCGCCAAGGTGCAAGCCGACGAAGTCGCGAAGTTCATCACAGCACACAAGCTTTCCAATCCAGCTATCATTGGCCATTCGATGGGAGGCGGCATCTGCCTTTATCTGGCGGATCAGGCAGCTCGGGGCGCTATCCCAAGCCTCGGAAAAATGGTCCTAGTCGCGCCGGTCGCTTCCCCGCCGCGTACATCGCCCCCGAGCGGACCGATCGCCGAACTCGCCACCATGATCAAGTTGCCGGGCTTTGACCCCGCCCCGTTTAGCCGACAATTGGCCGAACTTGTGCTTAGGCGCGCCTACAAACCTCCGCCGCCGCCCGTGTTTCCGACGGCGCAAATCGACGGTTACGCCGACGGCCTGTCCTCGGTCGATCAAATGCGCGCGTTCATCACACACTCGGACAGCCTCGACGAAATCTCCTTCGCGGATTCGACGCTCAAAGGCATCAACACAAAGACTCTCGTGATCTGGGGCGAGGACGATCCCTTCCTGTCTTTCACACTTGCCGAGCCGCTTAAGGACGCCCTCGGAGACGCGTCGCTCAAGCCGGTCAAAAACTGCGGTCACATTCCGCACGAGGAACAGCCGAAGGAAACCAACAAGCTCATCGAGGACTTCCTGAAATGATTGGCTGTCCATAACGCTCTTCGATCGCAGGGCCACGCGACGCGCGTAGCCAGCCGCTCGCCCGGCTGAGTGCTGTCGCCTCACAATCCCGCTGCCGCCGCGAGCGGCTTCGCCTTCGCGGCGCGTTCGGCCTTGAGCAACTCGGCCAGCAGGAAAGCGAGCTCGATCGCCTGCTCGGCGTTGAGCCGCGGGTCGCACAGCGTGTGATAGCGGTCGTTCAGGTCCTGATCGCTGATCGCGCGCGCTCCGCCGGTGCACTCGGTCACGTCCTTGCCGGTCATCTCCAGATGCACGCCGCCGCCGTGCGTCCCCTCGGCCGCATGCACCGCGAAGAAGGTCTTCACCTCCTGCAGGATGCGATCGAACGGCCGCGTCTTGTACCCGCTCTCCGCCGTGATCGTGTTGCCGTGCATCGGATCGCATGACCACACCACCGCGCGGCCCTCGCGTTGCACGGCGCGGGTGAGCGCGGGCAGATGGTCGCCAGCCTTGTCGGCCCCGAAGCGGCAGATCAGCGTCAGCCGACCCGCCTCGTTCTCCGGGTTGAGGATGTCGGTTAGCTTCAACAGCTCGTCGGCCTTCAGCGATGGCCCGCACTTCATGCCAATCGGATTCTTGATGCCGCGGAAATACTCGACATGCGCGTGATCGACCTGGCGCGTGCGGTCGCCGATCCACACCATGTGGCCGGAGCAGCAGTACCAGTCGCCTGTCGTCGAGTCCTGCCGCGTCATCGCCTGCTCGTAGCCGAGCAGCAGCGCTTCGTGGCTGGTATAGACGTCGGTGCCGCGCAGCTCCGGATGGTCCTCGAGATCGAGCCCGCAGGCCTGCATGAAGGCGAGCGTTTCGGTGATGCGATCCGCCACCTGCCGGTAGCGGTCCATCGCCTTCGGGTCTTTTACAAAACCGAGCATCCACTGATGCACGCGGCCAAGGCTCGCGTAGCCGCCGTGCGCGAACGCGCGCAGCAAGTTCAACGTCGCGGCGGACTGGTGATAGGCTTCGATCAACCGTGCCGGATCGGGCGTGCGCGCCCCGACCGTGAACTCCGCGCCGTTGACGATATCGCCGCGGTAGCTCGGCAGCTCGATACCGCCGCGCTTTTCCGTCGGCGAGGAGCGCGGCTTGGCGAACTGACCCGCCAAGCGCCCAACCTTCACCACCGGCGAGGCCGCCGCAAAGGTCAGCACCACGGCCATCTGCAGGAAAACGCGGAAGAAGTCGCGGATCGAGTTCGCGCTGTGGTCCTCGAAGCTCTCGGCGCAGTCGCCGCCCTGCAGCAGGAAAGCGTCCCCGGCCGCCACGCGGGCGAGCGACTTCTTCAGGTTGCGCGCCTCACCTGCAAAAACGAGCGGCGGAAAGCTTGCAAGCTTGGTCTCGACGGCGCCAAGCTTCGCGGCATCCGGGTATTGCGGAACCTGCACGATGGGCTTGCCCCGCCAGCTTTCTGGCGTCCAACGCTCGGGCATGACACGCAACTCCTGTTGTTGCCGGGGCTTATACACAGCCGGTTGTCATCCCGGAAGCCGGGCAGCAGCTATCCGGGTTCGGTCTATCCCGGTGATCGGCCGATTGGGCTAAGGGAAACGTGGATCCCGGCTCTCCCTTCGGCCGGCCGGGCTGACGCCGGAGTTTCATGCCCCTCCACCCTGCCTACGCCCAGGTCTCTGCGCTCCTGACCGCGGTCTTCATCCTGATCGCCGGCAATGGGCTGTCGAACACCCTGATCCCGCTGAGCGCGACCGCCGCCCATTTTCCGCCGCTCTCGATCGGCGTGATCGCCTCGGCGTATTTCGTCGGCATGTTCATCGGATGCATCGCTGCGCCGCGCATCATCGCGCGCGCCGGCCACATCCGTGCCTTCTCGGCATTCGTCGCGATCGCCACGGTCACGAGCCTGCTGCACCCGATCTTCGTCGAACCGGCCGCTTGGGCGGCGATCCGCGCCGTCACCGGCTTCTGCTTCGCCGGCCTCTACGCCGCGATCGAAAGCTGGATGCACGACAAGGCCGAGAACGTGGTGCGCGGCCGCGTGCTGGCGATCTATCAGATCGTCCATTACGCCGGCAGTGCGACCGGGCAGCAGATCATCCGCTTCATCAACCCGGCGTCCTATGTGCCCTTCTCGATCGTCGCCTGCGCACTCGCGCTGTCCGTGC
>JBAVXH010000271.1:0-7194 GCA_049698215.1 Xanthobacteraceae bacterium
GCCCGGGGCAGGGCCCTTGCCGGCCTTTGCCCGCGCGGCTTTCTTGGATTCCCTTTCTTGCGCCTTGATCTGATCCCACTGAACGTTCACTTCGGGCGTGCTCAAGCCGCCCTTGTCGCCGAACACGTGCGGGTGGCGGCGGATCAGCTTCTCGGTGATGGCCTGCACCACGTCGCCAAATGCGAAGTTGCCTTGCTCCTCGGCCATGCGCGCGTGGAAGACGACCTGCAGCAGGAGATCGCCCAGCTCGCCCTTCAGGTCATCGAGATCGCCGCGGGCGATCGCGTCGGCCACCTCGTAGGCCTCCTCGATGGTGTAGGGGGCAATGGTCTGGAAATTCTGCTCCAGATCCCACGGGCAGCCCGAGCCGGGCGTGCGCAGCGCCGCCATGATCTCGATCAGCCGGGCGATGTCGGGCGAGGGGTTCATGATGCACTCAAAGGGAAGGGCGCCCTGAAGCTATCAGAGCGCCCTCATCGGTTCGATCAGGACGGCAGTCGCTATCGGGCGGCTGCGCACAGAATTCAGTCTCGACGTTTGGGCACGAACATGAACAGCGTCCCGATCCGCTCATAGCCAACGAGCGGGTACAGCAAGGCGCCCGTGTGGCTCGCCGTCAGGACCGAGCACTTCGCGCCGCGATCCCGGTCATCACGTAGCATACGGCAAAGCAGCGCCCGCCCGATCCCACGGCGTCGATGGGGCGGTTCTACATGCATGTCCGCGCACCAAGTCGCACCCGCGGCATCCACGCTGCGCACACGCCCGACGATCCGCACGCCGTCGAGCGCCACATATTGCCGGAACGGCGCCTTGTCGGTGAGCAACTCGTCCGGCAGCGGACGCGTTCGGGTCAGCTTGCCGAGCTGGGCCGCCAGGTCGGGCGTGCGTAGGCGCTCGATCCGTAGCGGGCTTGCGGGCTTTGGAATCCGCGCCAGGCGGTGAATGAAGAACCCTTCGGTCGCGAGCAGACGATAACCAAGCGCCTTGTAGGCCGCGCGGGCAGGGCCATCCGGCTCGCCCTCGCGCAGCATCGCGCAAACGAAGAACCGCCCGCGTGTGTGACGCCGCGCGATCGCGTCGGCCGCGCGCGCGTCGGCCCCCTGGGTAACCCATTCCTCTTTGCGGTAGTCGCGCGAGGTCTTGCGCGGCGCATCGCGCATGACCCAAAAAGACCCGATCCGTGCTGCTTCGTAGGGGTGTGTCCGGCTTCTGCCGACGCAATGTCCGCGTACGAACACCTCGATAGCGAATTCCATCTCGCGGGAGCGGTTGAGCATCGGTGCTTACCCAAAGGGAAGGGCGCCCTGAAGCATATCCGAGCGCCCTCACCGGTTCGATCATTAACGCAGATCGTTAACGCGCCCCGCCAGCACTAGTGGCCGGTTGCGTCCGCCTTGCGCGAGGCCTCGAACAGGAACCAGGTTCGCCGCTCGGTCTCGTCGATGTAGTTTTCCAGCAGGCTCGCCGAGGCGACGTCATCATGCTTGTCGCAGACCTCGTGCGCCTTGCGCATGGCGGCGGCGACCGCCTTGTTGTCGTTCATCAGCTCGCGCAGCATCTCGTTCGGGCCGACGAACTGGTCGTCATTGTCCTTGATCGACTGCAGCTGCGAGATGTGGCCGATCGAGCGCAGCGTCGTGCCGCTGAGCTTGCGCACGCGTTCGGCCAGCGGATCGGTGGTGGCGAAGATCGCGTCGGCATGCTCGTCGAGCATCAAGTGGTAATCGCGGAAATGCGGCCCGCTGATGTGCCAGTGGAAATTCTTGGTCTTGAGATAGAGCGCGAAGGCATCGGCCAGGATGCCGTTCAGCGCCTTGGAAATCTCGGCGACCGCCTTGTCGTCGAGGTCGGTCGGGGTATCGAGTTCGGGCGCCGATTTGCCGCGCTTGAGCTGGGTGACTTTGCTCACGGGTTTGCCTCGTGTTCGTTTGGGTCTGATGGGCGCCTGGATGGCGTCCTACAGACACAATGCGCAGGACCGGGGAGCGGGTTCCATTACGCTTCCCGCTATCTGGCCGTCACAAGGCATGATTCGCATAAGACATATTATGGAATATTAGCAGCGCGACCGCTTCGTGTGGCTTGAGCCAGTGCGCGAAGCCTTTGGCCGCATCCGTCGCCATCCCATCCCCCGTGGGGCGGATGCTAGGCGAGAGGGGACGGACTCCGCAATTTATGATAGGGCTGAATCATGGCTCGCAAATCAAAAGCCAAGCCCAAGCTGACCGACACTGAGCGCCACAAGCGGTTTGTGGACATGGCGCGCGAGGTCGGGGCTTCGGACGATCCCAAGGACTTTGACCGGGCCTTCAAGAAGGTAGTGGGCAAGCCGAAGGCGCAGGACGGCAAGCGGTAGATGCCTCCCCTCGGTTGGAAGCCCTTGCTAGCCCTAGCTGCTATCGCGCTTGGCGCAGCATTTATCTGGGGAGGCCGATACACGGTCACGGCCCAAGGCGCAGTCATTTTCGTAGTAGACCGGTTCACCGGCTGGGTCTGGGCCTGCCGCGAAGAAGAATGCAAAAGGGTCCCGAATGAGGACCCGACTGGCGGCTTCAAACGTCTGCCAGACCGCTAGATTTTGGGGTCCGTATGTCAAGTGTAACATCGCCTATTTTGAGTGAGGCAGTACCAGCGCTAACCTTTTGAAATCGCCTCAAATTTTATTCCATATCGCGGGTATCGACCCGCATCCCGTCGTACGCCGGCTCCACATGGGACGGCAGCTTGGCGCGCAGCGTTTCGTAGTCGAGGTCGGTGTGCATGTTGGTCAGGATCGCGCGCTTCGGCTTGATGCGCTCGATCCAGGCCAGCGCGTCGGAGAGGCTGAAATGGCTCGGGTGCGGCGTGTAGCGCAGCGCATCGACGATCCAGAGATCGAGCCCGGCCAGCGCGTCCGCGCTCGCATCCGGCAGGCCGTGCAGGTCGCTCGAATACGCCACGTCGCCGAACCGGAAGCCGAGCGCCTGGATGTCGCCGTGGTCCTGGGTGAACGGCAGCGCCTCGATCGGGCCCGCCGGCCCGGACACCGAGACCGGATGGCCGGCTTTCAGTTCGTGCATGTTCAGGATCGGCGGGTACTCGCTGCCGGCCGGCTGCGCGAAACAGTACGCAAAACGGGTCATCAGCATGCGCGAGGTCGCATCGTCGGCATAGACGTCGACGCGGCGGCGCTTGTGCAGGAACAGCCCGCGCAGATCGTCGATGCCGTGGGTGTGGTCGGCGTGCTCGTGGCTGTAGAGCACGGCGTCGAGCCAGTCGACGTTGGCGTCAATGAGCTGATCGCGCAGGTCCGGTCCGGTGTCGACCAGCACCCGGGTCACGTCCTGTCCGCGGCGGCGCTCGACGAGCAGCGAGCAGCGCCGCCGCCGGTTCTTCGGGTTGTTGGGGTCGCAGGCGCCCCAGCCGGTGCCCGGCCGCGGTACGCCGCCGGACGAGGCGCAGCCCAGAATCGTGAACCTGAGCCTCATCTAGTGGTCCGATTCTAACATTCGCATCCCGTTGCGGCAGCCTCTCTTGCGAATGTTAGAATCAAAGGGACCACTAGCAAGTATTACGTTCTCGTGGAGCTTTGGATTTGACATTCGCGTCAAGAGCCCGCGGCGGGATTGATGGCGAATGTCAAATCCGCTCCACGAGCGGCCGCCGCGGCGCGCGGCACCTTGGCGAACAATTTGAAGAAATTCTCCGTGGTCTGCCGGGCGATCTCCTCAAACGAGACGTCGCGCACCTCGGCCAGCATCTTGGCCACTTCAGTGACGTAAGCCGGCTCGTTGCGCTTGCCGCGATACGGGATGGGCGCGAGATACGGCGCGTCGGTCTCGATCAGAAACCGGTCCGCCGGCACGTCCTTGGCGATGGCGCGCAGGTCCGCCGAGTTCTTGAAGGTCACGATGCCGGTGAAGCCGATGGTGCAGCCGAGCGCGACCGCGCGCCGCGCCAACTCTGCGCCGCCGGTGTAGCAGTGCAGCACAGCCGAGAAGGGCCCCTTCCCCATCTCGTCCTCGAGGATGCGCGCGGTGTCGTCGTCCGCCTCGCGGGTGTGGATCACCAGCGGCAGCCTGGTGGCGCGCGCGGCCGCGATGTGGGTGAGGAAGCCTTGGCGCTGCGCGTCGCGCGGCGAGTTGTCGTAATGATAGTCGAGCCCCGCCTCGCCGATCGCCACGACCTTCGGATGGCTCGCGCGCGCGATCAGGTCGTCGGCTGTGATGTCGAGCTCCTCATCGGCGTGATGCGGATGCGTGCCGACCGAGCACGTCACATTCGGAAAGCGCTCCGCGATAGCAAGGATCTGCTCGTGCTTCCGCACGCGTGTCGAGATCGTCACCATGTGCCCGACGCCCGCGCCTTCCGCGCGCGCCACCACGGCGTCGAGCTCGGCCGCGAAGTCGGGAAAATCGAGGTGGCAGTGGCTGTCGACGAGCATTTTTTCTTCAGTCTTAGAACAGGGCAGTCAGGAGCCGGTTATCGTTGTCATGTCGCGCTTATGTCGCGTCCCGTCACCGATGAAGTTGGTTTTCAACGACGTAACGCCTTCCCTTTGGTGTAAGCGCCCAAAACGTATGGCCCTCCCAATATGAGCCGATGCTTGCCAGTTCCCCCGCCTCAAGGCAGTCGAGGTGATACTTCGCAACACCGTGCTCCATACCCAGGCGCTCGGCCACAAGTCCGAGCCTTTCAACTCACCCGTATCCGAGAACAGATAGGCAAGCACTCGGACGGTGTCCTCGCTGAGCGCCGGGCCGTCGCGTTTCGGTTCGACGGGCTCAAATCGCTCCATGCGCACTGGCTGTCCAAGCCGCGCCAGCGCCGCGCATACGGTCTCGTCCAAGTATCTCCCAACCTCCGAGAATGCATCGTTGGTTGGTGTCTCTTTAAAGCCTGTTGTGATGTAGCGAGCTTCGATGGCCGCATCCGTGTCTTGGATGTGCGAAAGGATGTCCGCCACACCGTTCCTTAATGAAAGACCACGGCCAACGGCGAGGTCCGCCGCGGCCGACACGCGGTGGCTAAGCTTTTTCAATTCGGCCAAGTCGCTCCCGTTACCGCGAAGATATGCCTTCAAATAGAGCTCGAACGCATGACAATACAGGAAGGTCACAGGCGCTTGTGGATGAGAGGCCTTTACGCGAGCAGCCGCGAGGCTCTCGGCCGAGCGCCACCAAGATCGGGCGGTATTGAACAGGCCTACCGCGTTGGTTCGCCGGTCCTCATCAACCTGTTTGTCAGCCACGTCAGAGCAGCCATGAGCGACTAGGATTCGAACCTAGAGTAACGGAGTCAGAGTCCGCTGTTCTACCGTTGAACGACCTTTCAGCCCGCCTTGGCTTCCGGCTCAATGTAGCGCGGGAACACCGGCTTGATCTCGCCGAGTTGCGTCCCCGGCGCCAAACGATGCCCTTCGCCGAGTGCCGAGAAGTCCCGCTCAGACTCCGGAATACCCAGCAAATCCAGCATCTTCGCGGCGGATGTTGGCATGAAGGGTTGAGCCAGAATCGCGACCTGCCGGATCACCTCGGCGGTGACGTACAGCACCGTCCCCTGCCGCGCCGGGTCGGTCTTGGCGAGCGCCCAGGGCGCCTCGCCCGCGAAGTAGCGGTTGGCGTCCGCCACCACGGCCCAGACGGCGTTGAGCACCTGATGCAGCGCGTAGGCGTTCATCGCGTCGCGCGCTTTGCCGATCATGGCATCGGCGGCCGCGAGGATGGTCTTGTCGTTGTCTGAGAACGCGCCCGGCGTCGGCATCACGCCGCCGAACCCCTTGCCGACCATGGTCAGCGAGCGCTGCGCCAGGTTGCCGAGGTCGTTCGACAGGTCCGCGTTGATGCGCGCCACGATCGCCTCGTGGCTGTAGTTGCCGTCCTGCCCGAACGAGACCTCGCGCATGAAGAAATAGCGCAGCGGATCAACCCCGTAGGCTTCGACCAGCACGAACGGATCGGCCACGTTGCCGACCGACTTCGACATCTTCTCGCCGCGGTTCAGAATCCAGCCGTGGCTGAAGATCTGGCGTTGCACAGCCACGCCCGACGACATTAGGAACGCCGGCCAGTAGACCGCGTGAAAGCGCACGATGTCCTTGCCGATCACATGCAGGTCGGCCGGCCACCAGCGCTTGAACGATGCGCTCTGGTCGTCAGGAAAGCCGGCCGCCGTGATGTAGTTGGTCAGCGCGTCGACCCACACGTACATCACGTGCTTTTCGTCGCCCGGCACCTTCACGCCCCAGTCGAAGGTGGTGCGCGAAACCGAGAGATCCTTCAGCCCGCCGCGCACGAAGCTCGCCACTTCGTTGAGCCGCTCGCGCGGCAGCATGAAGTCCGGCACGTCGGCGTAGAGCTTCAGCAGCTTGTCCTGGTAGGCCGAGAGCCTGAAGAAATAGCTCTCTTCCTCGACCCACTCGACCGGCGTGTTAAGCGCGCCGAGGCGCACGCCGTTCTCGATGCGCGTCTCGCTCTCGTCGTAATAGGCCTCGTCGCGCACCGAGTACCAGCCGGCGTATTTCGACAGGTAGATGTCGCCATTCTGTTTCATCCGCTCCCAGATCGCCTGCGAGGATGTGTGGTGGCGCGGCTCGGTGGTGCGGATGAACTGGTCGTTCGAGGCGTTCAGGAGCTTCGCCATCTCCTGGAAGCGCGCGGTGTTGCGATCGACGAGCTGCTTGGGCGTGATGCCGTCCTTGGCCGCAGTCTGCGCGATCTTGATGCCGTGCTCGTCGGTGCCGGTCAGGAAAAAGACGTCGTAGCCGTCGAGCCGTTTGAAGCGCGCGATCGCGTCGGTGGTGATGACCTCGTAGCCATAGCCGATATGCGGCGGACCGTTCGGGTAGGCGATCGCGGTCGTGATGTAGTAGCGGGGCTTTTCCGGCATGCGGTGGTCGTATCAACCGCGCGTGGCGGCGGCAAGCCAGTCGAACACGTTGAAGACCAAGGGTTTTCTTTCGAGATTGTAGTCGGTCACATCGCGCACGGTGGCGTTCAGCTTCTCCCACACCTCCGCCATGCCGTCGAGCCGGCGTGGCTCCGCGGCGGTCACCGAAATGCGCGCGCTGAGCCAGTCGCGCACCGCATCGACGAAGGCCGCGAACGCGGTCTCGTCACGTCCGAGCGAGTCGCCGAGCGCATGCAGGTCGCGCGGATTGACCGTGGGCAGCGCCGCCAGCATCGCGTTGACCCGCTCGCGCACGGCCAGCGC
>JBAVXH010000272.1:0-13581 GCA_049698215.1 Xanthobacteraceae bacterium
CCGGCGCAGGATCGAGCGCGAGCGTCTCGGTCACGCGCGCCTTCACGGCGCTGACCGCACTACCGCCGCCTTGGGCCTGCGGATCCGGGATGCCGACAAGCATCACGTCGCCTTTTGGATTCTCGCCCGCGAGCGCCACCGGCCTGAGCGGCGACCCGTAGACGCGCAGCAGCGCAAGGCCCTTGTCCTTGTCTTCCGCCACGCGATCCGCCCCGCCGATGCCAGCAACCGTAACGATGTTGCACCCATCGAGCGCATCGCGACTGGTCAGGATGTGGCCGGGACCGACCGCAACGCCGCTCGCGTACTCGACCTTGCGTCGCGGCGGCGGCGCCGTGCCTCCGGGAAACGCCACATAGGCGCTCGACATCGCGACCACCACCGGCTCCATGATGCCGGCCATGGCCTGGTCGTACATGACGGTGAAGCCGCGCACCTCGTCGCCGCGCAGCTGCGCGCGCACGTAGAACTTCTTCAGGTTCTGCAAGCCGGAGATCACGAAGAAATCTCCCCGCAGCACGCTGTACTCGGCCTTGCGCCCGGCGGGCTCGCTCTTCATCCGCTCAAAGATCGGGCCGAGCGCGGTGCCGGGCTGCAGGATGCGGAAGGTCTCGGCCTGCACTTCGCCGCGCGAGGACGTCCATTTGCTGATGCCGCCAGTGACCTGCGTGTTCGGCATCATCTTGGCCGGAATGCCGAGACGCGCGCCGGTGGCCAGATCCTGAACCATGCGCCAGCCGACGTTGTCCTGTTTCGGCTTGGCGGCGGCAGCGAGCGCGGCGCGCTCGGGCTGGTTGAGCACGCCGGTTTCCTTGGCCCCGTTGCGCTTCTGGAACGCCTTCACGGCCGCGATCGCGCGCTCGCCGAACTCACCATTGATGATGCCGTTGTAGTCGCCGGTCCAGACCAGATCGTTCTGGATGGCGATGCGCTCGGTCAGCGGAATGGCCGTGTAGGACGACGCGATGGCGTCCACCGCGGCTTTCTGGTCGGCCTTGGTGGCTTTGGCTTTGGTCTCTTTCTTGGGCGGTGCTGTTTTCGAGGTATCCTGTTTCGCTGGCTCCGCGGCAGCGAAACTCAGCATCACAAGACTTCCCAGCAGGGCCCCGGCGAGCCTCATTCCCCACCTCGTGTTATATGCGGGAGCCTAACGGATCGAGATGATGGTGCAACCGTGCTGAGCCCCGAGGAGCTGGAGCGCTACGCGCGCCACATCGTGCTGCGCGAGGTCGGCGGCCCCGGGCAGGCGGCGCTCAAGAACGCGCGCGTGCTGGTGATTGGCGCGGGCGGGCTCGGCGCCCCGGTGCTGATGTATCTGGCGGCCGCGGGCGTCGGCACGCTGGGCGTGATCGATGACGACGCCGTGTCGCTCTCCAATCTGCAGCGGCAGATCATCCACGCGACGGGACAAATCGGCGAACCGAAGGTCGCAAGTGCGGCGGCGGCCATCGGGCGGCTCAATCCGCATGTGACGGTCGAAACCCATACGGCGCGGCTCACTGCGAAGAACGCGCTCGATCTCGTCGCGCGCTACGACATCGTCGCCGACGGATCGGATAATTTCGAAACGCGCTATCTGGTGTCGGATGCGTGTTACTTCGCGAAGAAAACGCTGGTGACCGCAACGCTCGGGGTGTTTGACGGGACGCTCACGACCATTCGGGCGCATGAGCGCGACAAGGACGGAAAACCCAATCCGACCTATCGCTGCCTGTTTCCCCTCGCGCCGCCGCCGGGAGCGATCCCGGCGTGCTCGGAAGCCGGCATTCTTGGCGCGCTCACCGGCGTGCTCGGCTCGATGATGGCGTTGGAGGTCATTCGCGAAATCGTGGGATTCGGGACCGGCATGGCGGGGCGTCTTGTGATGTTCGATGCCCGCGACATGCGCTTTGAGACGATCGGTTACGGATGGGATCCGGGCAATCCACTCTCAGGCGAGAATCCGACGATCACGGATTTGTCGGGGCATGGGTGAGATGCGATCGGCACGTTGCCGAAGTGATCAGTCCGTCTTGGCTCCGACGAGGAAGTTGACCGTCAAGGCAGCGAGCGCGCGCACACCGACCACCAGCGCCTTTTCGTCGATGAAGAAATTCGGGCTGTGATTCGGCGCGGCCTCACCGGGATCCTGGTCGCGCGGCACGATGCCGACGTAAAAGAACAACCCCGGCACTTCCTTCAGGAAGAACGAGAAATCCTCCGCCGCGCCGGACGGATTGACGACCTGGATATTGCCGTCCGCCGCCCGCTCGAGCACGGGCGCCATGCGTGACGCCATGCGCGCGTCATTGACCAGCGGATCGTACAGCTCGATGATCTCGACATCGGCCTTGGCGTTCGCGCTCGCGGCGATGTTCTCGGCGACCTGCTTGATGTCGGCGTGCACGCCCTTGCGCACGTCGGCATCGTAAGTGCGGATGGTGCCTGTCATCTCGACGGTTTCGGGCACGATATTGAAGCGCGAGCCGCCGTTGATCGTCGAGATGCTGACGACGGTCGGCGACTTCATCAGGTCGGTGCGCCGGCTCACGATGGTCTGGACGCCGAGCACGATCTGCGACGCCGTCGTGATCGGGTCGACCGTGCGCCACGGGTACCCGGCATGGCCCTGGCGGCCGGTGACCTTGATGCGCAATTCATCGGCGCTCGCCATTGCGGCGCCGGGACGGTAGCCGATGCGGCCGGCCGACATCCCGGATGCGACATGCAGACCGAACACGGCGTCCGGGCGCGGGTCCGCGAGGACGCCCTCCTGGATCATCAGCTTGGCACCCCAGCTCTTGCCGGTGAGCGCCGGGTAGAGACTCGGGCCTTCTTCCGCCGGCTGGAATATGAACTTCACGGTGCCGGGCAGCTTGTCCCTCATGGCGGTGAGGACCTCCGCTGTCGCCATCAGGATCGCCACATGGGCGTCGTGGCCGCAGGCATGCATCACGTCGACCTCGCGGCCGAGATATCTACCCTTCGCCCGGGAGGCGAACGGCAATCCCGCCGGCTCCTTCACCGGCAGCGCATCCATGTCGGCACGCAGCGCCACGACCGGACCGGGCTTGCCGCCCTTCAACAGCGCCACCACGCCGGTGTTGGCAACGCCGGTCCGCACTTCGAGGCCGAGCCTGCGCAGGTGCTCGGCGACGAGGCGCGCAGTGCGGATTTCCTGCTCGCCCAGCTCGGGGTTCTCGTGGATGTCGCGTCGCCATGCGATCAACTTGTCTTCGATCTGCGCGGCGCGCTGGCGGATTTCCTGCTCGAGGCCGAGCTGGCGGATTTCCTGCTCGAGGACGGGACCGGACGTTTGCGCGCACACGGCCGGCGCACAAGCGATCAGCGCGACGAGGGCAGTGGCGAGCATCGTGGCTTGCAAGCGGCGGGACATCGCGGGCCTCCCTCGTTGGCGCGAGTGTAACGCGTCGGGCGCCGCAGATGCGGGACCGTACAAGACTCCGGAGTTCCTGGCGATCCCGGGCCTCAACCATGGCGCGTCGCAGACGCGCGTGAACGCGCTAATGGCTCGTCCGGGATGACGCCTGCGGCGTCACTTGCTCCATACCGCGACGGTCGCGGCGCCTTTCACCACCGACCACTTGTTCTTGTCGACATTGACGATGGTGTAGCAATTCGAGGGGCTGCCCTTCCAGGTGGTGCAGAAGCCTTCCTTGGACAGCTTCCAGGTCCCCTCGCCTTTCTGGCCGGCCTTGTCCTGCGGCTCGCGCGTGACCTTGCCGTCGGCTGAAAACGTCAGCTTGAATTTGGTGCCGGACGTGGTGGCGGCGGTGAACGGCTTGCCGTCGAAGAATTCGGTCTGAATTTCCTTCGGGGTAAGCTTCGCGGCTGCAAGCGCAGCGCTGGTCAGAAGGGCGGCAGCAGCAACACCCGCCAAAACGGCACGCATCTCGTCGTCCCCCGCTTGATTCCTCAAGGAGATGATACGCCAAGCCGCGGCTTTCGCGAATCCCTCGGCCAAAGCGCCGCAGGTTGGGCAGGCGCTATTGCTTGTCGTTCTCGCAGGGCCCGAGGCAGAAGCCGACGCCGTCGCTGTTGCGGTAGTGGCTCCGATCGACCCGTTCATAGGTCACGCAGCGTTTCTTGTCGGCCGGGTCGTTGGCATTGCGGCGGCAGATCTTGCCGCCGTCGGCCTCCCAGAGGCCATAGACCACGAGTCCCGCGCCGGCGAGGATCGCGGTTCCATCCGGCAAGTGCACGGTGCAGAGCGATTTGCCCGCGAGCGGTCCGGTCTCGGGCGTGCCGCAAAGCGGAATCCCGACCAGTTCACGGCGGAATTCGTCCACCGTCATTGCCTGTGCGCAGGCCGGCATGATCGAGGCGGCGAGCGCCGCCAGAACAAGACTGAAGAGAGAGAAGCGAGCCGCATTCATGAGGACGATCGAACCCCTAGAGCATTGACGGCAGAACCCGGTCGGGCGGCAAATCTTGCTGGAAGAACGACCGCCGGACCGTGTCCCTATAACATTGATGGCAGCACACGGTCCGGCGGTCTATGGCCGTCCATGAAAGTCCTGATGTTGATGATCACCTTGTCGCCCATGTCGACGCGGCCTTCGATGGTCGCCGACCCCATGTGCGGCAGGATCACGACCTTGCCGCCGCGCGCGAGCTTGACCAGCTTCGGATTGACCGCCGGCTCATGCTCGAACACATCGAGGCCTGCGCCCGCGATTTCTCCCGCCTCGATCATGCGGGTCAGCGCGTTCTCGTCGATCACCTCGCCACGCGCTGTGTTGACGATGTAGGCCTCGGGCCGCATCAGCTTGAGCCGCCGCGCCGAGAGCAGATGATAGGTCGCGGGCGTGTGCGGGCAATTCACCGAAATGATGTCCATGCGGGCGAGCATCTGGTCGAGGCTTTCCCAGTAGGTCGCCTCGAGCTCTTCCTCGGTGTCGGGCGCGACCTTTTTCCGGTTGTGATAGTGGATCTGCAACCCGAACGCGCGCGCGCGGCGCGCAACCGCCTGGCCGATGCGCCCCATGCCGATGATGCCGAGGCGCTTGCCCCAGATGCGGTGCCCCAGCATCCAGGTGGGCGTCCAGCCGGTCCACTCGGTCTCGCCGGTCAACACCACGGAGCCTTCCGCGAGCCGGCGCGGCACCGCGAGGATCAGCGCCATGGTCATGTCGGCGGTGTCCTCGGTGAGGACGCCCGGCGTGTTGGTGACGGTAATGCCGCGCTGAAGCGCGGTCGCGACATCGATGTTGTCGACGCCATTGCCGAAGTTCGCGATCAGGCGGAGTTTCTCGCCGGACTGGCTCAGCAGCGCCGAATCGATCCGGTCGGTGACGGTCGGAACCAGGACATCCGCGACCTTCACGGCCTCGGCAAGCTCTGCCTGACTCATCGGCTTGTCGTCGAGATTGAGGCGCGCGTCGAACAGCTCGCGCATCCGTGTTTCCACGGTGTCCGGCAGCTTGCGCGTGACGACGACCAGCGGCTTTTTGCCTTTTGCCATTTCCCCGCCTTTTGGCTCCGCCTGGCCTGCGGGCCGCGCGAACGTTGAGGCCTCATTAACCCCGCCAGCGGAAACTCCCGGGCTTCCGGCGAGGCGCAGCGGGCCACTCTCTATCAGATGGTCCGGGTCAAGACAAAGCGGTAGCGAAGGCTCGATGCCCCGTCTTGATGATGTGCAAAGTGCTGGATTGGCGGGGTTTTCGGACGGGCAAGGGGCAATGACGGGAAGCGTGCGGGCGTGGATTGCGGTGGCGATGCTGCTGGCGATCCATGGAACGGCCAATACGGCAGAAAACGGCACCAGCGGCTTGCCGATCCCGCGCTTTGTCAGCCTCAAGTCCGACAAGGTGAACGTGCGGGCCGGCCCCACGAAGGATCACGACGTCGCCTGGGTCTATAACCGCGCCGCGCTGCCGGTCGAGGTGACGGCTGAATTCGAGAACTGGCGGCGCATCCGCGACTGGGAGGGCGCCGAAGGATGGGTCTACCATTCGCTGCTGTCGGGCAAGCGCACCGCGCTGGTCGCGCCGCAATCGAAGAAAAAGGACGAGCTGCTCGAACTGCGCAACAAGCCGGATGCCGCGAGCGCCGTGAATGCAAAGCTGCAGCATGGCGTGTTGGCGAGCGTCAAGCGCTGCAAGGACGGCTGGTGCCGTCTTGTCGGCGAAGGCTTCGACGGCTGGATCGAGCAGCCGCGCCTGTGGGGCGTGTACCCGGGCGAAAAGCTCGAGTAACAAAATGCCCCGCCGCAGCGGGGCATGCACGCCGAGACGGCGAACCAGATTCAGCCGGACTTTTTCAGCCGCACCACGACATCGACGCGCGCGACCTCGTAGCCGGGCGGCGCCGTCGGCAGCCGGTCGAGCATCACTTGGGCGTTTGGAATGTCGACCAGTGCGTTCTCGCCTTCGACGAAGAAATGATGGTGGTCCGACACGTTGGTGTCGAAGTAGGTCTTCGATCCATCGACCGCGACCTGCCGCAACAGCCCCACCTCGGTGAACTGATGCAGCGTGTTGTAGACGGTCGCGAGCGACACCGGCACCTTGGCCTTGGTCGCTTCCTCGTAAAGCATTTCGGCAGTGAGGTGCCGGTCACCCTTGGCAAACAGGATCCAGCCGAGCGCCATGCGCTGGCGCGTCGGCCGCAATCCGACCTGGCGCAGCATTGCCTTCACGTCATGCCACGGGCAGCCGGTCAGCTCGGCGCGCGCCTGCAAGACGGGATTTGCGGCATCCAATCTTGGGTCTGAGAATACAGTCGTCCGTACGGCAGCCATGAATCCGTGTTCCCCGCCCCTTGCTTGCGGCTGGGGGCCAAGAGCGCATTGAGATTACGGGATCATAGGCAACAGGCCCCCTAGATGCAACTCTGTCGCAAGAGGAAGTGCCCCTGCGCAGAGCGCAATGCTGCGGCGAAAAAGCCGCGCAATTGCAGTCACCTGCCGCCGCCCAGGCTTTGCCCTGCCAGACCCCTGTGTTAGTTAATTCCCGACTTTCGGGGCGAAAGGAAACTGATGGAAAATCGCCGTTCCAGCTTTGAATACGAGGACCTGCTTGCCTGCGGCCGCAAGGAACTTTTCCGCGAGGGGCCGCAGCTGCCGCTGCCGCCGATGTTGATGTTCGACCGCATCACCGAGATCGCCGAAGCGGGCGGCGAATACGGCAAGGGCCTGATGCGCGCGGTCCTGAATGTGAGACCGGACCTGTGGTTTTTTCCCTGCCATTTCAAAGGCGATCCGGTGATGCCCGGGTGCCTTGGGCTCGATGCGCTGTGGCAGATGGTCGGCTTCTTTCTCGGCTGGCTCGGCTCCTCGGGCAACGGCCGCGCGATCGGCGTCGGTGAGGTGAAGCTTGCCGGGCAGATCCGCCCCGACGCCCGGGAAGTCGTCTACGGCGTCGAGATCAAGCGCGTGATGCGTTCCAAGCTGGTGCTCGGTATCGCGGACGGCTGGCTCAAGGCGGACGGCGAATTGGTCTATCAGGCCAGCGACCTCAAGGTCGCGCTTTTCAAGGAAAATGGGCCGCAACTGGCCGGGGCCTGATAAAACGCCGGGGCACGCCCCACATCATCGCGATGCGCGAGCGGACGCGCAGGAGATGCGGACGAGGCAAGCATGAGACGGGTCGTCGTCACCGGGATGGGCATTGTCTCGTCCATCGGCAACACCACGCAGGAAGTCCTTGCCAACCTGCGCGAAGCAAAGTCCGGTATCTCGCGTGCCGATAAATACGCCGAGCTTGGCTTCCGTTCGCAAGTTCACGGCGCGCCCTCGCTCGATGCTTCCGAAGTGGTGGATCGCCGGGCGATGCGTTTCCATGGGGGCGGGACGGCATGGAATCACGTCGCAATGGAGCAGGCGATCCGGGACTCCGGCCTCGAAGAGAGCGATATCTCGAACGAACGCACCGGCATCATCATGGGATCTGGCGGACCGTCTGCGCGCGCAATCGTGGAAGCCGCTGATACCACCCGCAGCAAGGGACCCAAGCGCGTCGGCCCGTTCGCGGTGCCGAAGGCGATGTCCTCGACCGCGTCGGCGACGCTCGCCACCTGGTTCAAGATCCGCGGCGTGAACTACTCGATCTCATCGGCCTGCGCGACCTCGAACCATTGCATCGGCAATGCCACCGAGATCATCCAGTGGGGCAAGCAAGACCTGATGTTCGCGGGCGGCTGCGAGGAGCTCGACTGGACGCTCTCGGTTCTGTTCGACGCGATGGGCGCCATGTCGTCGAGTTACAATCAGACGCCGGACAAGGCTTCGCGCGCCTACGACAAGGATCGCGACGGTTTCGTGATCGCCGGGGGCGCGGGTGTGCTCGTGCTGGAAGAGTTGGAGCGCGCGAAGGCGCGCGGCGCCAAGATCTATGCCGAAGTCGTAGGCTATGGCGCGACCTCGGATGGCGCCGACATGGTGGCACCGTCCGGCGAAGGCGCCATGCGCTGCATGAAGATCGCGCTCGACGGCGTAAAGCCGCCGATCGACTACATCAATCCGCATGCCACCTCGACACCGATCGGCGACATCAAGGAAATCGAAGCGATCCGCGAGGTTTTCGGCGCCAAGATTCCGCCGATCTCGGCAACGAAGTCACTCACCGGCCACTCGCTCGGCGCGGCCGGCGTGCAGGAAGCGATCTACTCGCTCCTGATGATGAACAATGGCTTCATCTGCGAAAGCGCCAACATCGAGAACCTCGATCCTGCCTTCGAGGATATTCCAATCGTCCGCGAGCGACGCGACAACGTGCAGGTCGGCTGCGTGCTGTCGAACTCGTTCGGTTTCGGCGGCACCAACGCTTCGGTCGTGTTCAAGCGGCTCGAAGCCTGATGCTCTTCATGGTGATCGAGCGGTTTCGTAATCGCGACGCCAAAGCAGTCTACCAGCGCTTCCGCGATCAGGGCCGCATGATGCCGGAAGGCCTGAAATACATTTCAAGCTGGATCGAGCCGAATTTCGACCGCTGCTTTCAAGTGATGGAGTGCGACGACGCGCGCCTGTTGCAGGAATGGGTGATCAACTGGGCCGACCTTGCGGATTTTGAGATTGTGCCGGTGGTACCGTCGGACCAAACCCGTGAAGTCGTGACGTCGCATTTGTGAGTGGGGTGACATGGCCGCGTTGATGCAGGGCAAGCGCGGGCTGATCATGGGGGTCGCGAACGACCACTCGATCGCCTGGGGAATCGCAAAGACGCTGGCCGCGCATGGCGCGTCACTCGCGTTCACATATCAGGGCGAAGCGCTCGGCCGGCGGGTGAAGCCACTCGCGGAGTCGATTGGCTCGACCTTCGTCATGCCTTGCGACGTCGAGGATATCGCCTCGGCCGATGCGGTTTTCGCCGAGATCGAAAAGCAATGGGGCACGATGGACTTCCTCGTGCACGCGATCGCGTTCTCGGACAAGAGCGAACTGAAGGGCCGTTACGCCGACACCACGCGCGAAAACTTCGTGCGCACGATGGTGATTTCCTGCTTCTCGTTCACCGAGGCCGCCAAGCGAGCCGGCCGCCTGATGCCGAATGGCGGATCGATGCTTACGCTCACGTTCAGCGGCGGCGCGCGCACAATGCCCAACTACAACGTGATGGGGCTGGCCAAGGCCGCTCTTGATGCTTCAGTGCGCTACCTCGCAGTCGATTTCGGGCGAGACAGGATTCGCGTCAACGCGATTTCAGCCGGCCCGATCCGCACGCTCGCAGGCGCCGGTATCGGCGATGCGCGCGCCATGTTCGCATTCCAGCAGAAGCACTCGCCACTCGGTCGCGGGGTCACGCTGGAGGAATTGGGCGGCGCGGCGCTCTATCTGCTTTCCGATTTATCCACCGGCACGACCGGCGAAATTCATTTCGTCGATTCCGGGTACAACGTCATTTCCATGCCGCACCCGGACGCGCTGAAGGACGCGGCCAAGCAGGAGTAATAGACTGCCGTCATCCATTACAACACTTCAGCGCCTATGACCGCAACCAAGCCAGACTCCATCTAGGCGGACACTGTATGTCATTGGAGACTTTGATTTGTTCATTATCGCTTCTGCAGCACCGAACTTCGGCTAGTCTGATATGCACAAGGCGCGTGCAAGGCCCCGTTGCCCTCGGGGCTGACCTGTAGAACGATGTGATTCGTCCCCGGCCTGGCCGGAGCAATGGATTCATGGGGGCCACACTATGTCATCACCACGCGAACTCGGCGCCGAGTTCATCGGCACATTCACGCTCGTCACCGCGGTCTGCGGCGCAGCCCTGTTCTCCGCACCCTCGGCCGGACTGCTCGCGGTCGCCTTCGCGGTCGGCCTCTCCGTGCTGGCGATGGCCTTCGCGGTCGGACCGATCTCCGGCGGCCATTTCAATCCGGCGGTCACCGTCGGCCTTGTGGTCGGCGGGCGCTTCGAGGCGAACCGGGCGATCGCCTACATTATCGCGCAGGTGCTCGGCGGCGCCGCTGCGGCCTGCGTGTTCTATGTGATCCTGAGCGGCGCTGTCCCGGCCGCGGGCGGAAAGTGGAACAGCTTCACCGACGCGTCGAACCTCTACGGCGGCACGCATTCCTCGCTTGTCTCGGTCGCGCTGATCGAGATCGTGATCACGGCACTGTTCCTGATCGTCATCCTGGGCGTTACGACCAAGAACTGCCCGGCGGGCTTCGCGCCGATCGCAATCGGGCTCGCCCTGACGCTGTTCCATCTTGTGGCGATCCCGGTCTCGAACGCGTCGCTCAATCCGGCGCGCTCGACCGCGACCGCGATTTTCGGCGGCGCGGAAGCCTGGGGCTCGCTGTGGCTGTTCTGGGTCGCACCGATCGTAGGCGGCGCCATCGGCGGCGTTATCTCGAAGTGGCTCTACGAGGAGTGAGCTACATCGCGGCTTCACGTTCGAGCGCGGCGCGGTTTTCCAGGCAGTAGTACCCGGCGAGCCGGCTCAGGAGCTTCTGCCGCATCCAGTCATTGAGGATGCGGCTGACGTTCTCGCGCGCGATGCCGGCCATCGCCGCAAGATCGCTTTGGGTGACCTTCTGGCGCACCAGGATGCGCCCCGCCCCGACGTCATGACCGAAAGCCTCCGCAAGGCTGAGCAGCGCCTGTGCGACCCGGCCCTTGAGCGAGAGAAAGCTCATCGCCGCAACCACGTTATTGGTGTCGCGCAGCCTCCGCGCCAGCAGGTTGACGATCGGGCGGAAGACCTCGGGGTTCCTATCGGCCACCGCCTCGAATGCTGTGCGGCTGATAAAGCTCAGATCGGAATCGCGGGCCGCCGTCACCGACGCGGAGCGCGGGCGCGCGTCGATCATCGCGAGCTCGCCGACCAGCGCGCCGGGGCCGAGAATCGCCAGAATGCGCTCGCCGCCGGACGGAGATACGACGGTTACCTTCAACAGCCCCTGCTCGACGCGATAGCAGCCATCGCCTGGATCGCCGGCGGTGAACAGCGTCTGATCGGCCTTGAGACGGTGCGGCCGCGCGGTCGCAAACAGCGCGGCGGACAATTCGGCTGGAAGAACCGACAGGATAGTGTCGGGCGCGGGGGGTGGCTTTGCCATGAGGTCCTGGCTCGCCGCGCGATGCGGGCGCGTCACAGGATAGCGCATGGCGGAAGGCGGGAAACCCCGCCGACCGAGGCAAATGAAAACCCGCCCGAGCCATTCCCCCCGGGCGGGTCGTCAGGACAGCGTCATCGCGGTTAGTACGGCAGCCCGCGGCACACGTTCACGAGGCCGTACGGCGTATACTTCCAGCAGGTGTTGTAGGCAAAGCCGTACCCGCCATAGCGATGGAAGCGGTGGCCATGCCAGCGGTGGCCGACGTGCCGGCCGCCACCAAAGAACTTGCCGCCGCCACCGTGGAACCCGCCACGGAATCCGCCGCCGTGGCCGCCCCTGGCGAATGCATCGCTGCTGGTTGCGACTGACACCGTAGCCAGCGCCGCAACAGCGAGCGCCGCAGTCATAAGCTTCTTGGTCGTGTTCATCGTAGTCTCCTCGGTTTGGTGGCGAAGGCATGATTGCCGGCGCCGATGAGGAGCACCCTAGAGCGAGCCGTGAAGGCGCGATGTGATGGCCAACACGCGAATGACGATTTCACCGCTACCCGGAAAGCATGGCAGGCGACATACTGGCAGTGAGCTTTTCGAGGCAGGAGCCGCATGACCCGGCTGCGCGACCTGATCCGGCGTGAGCCAAAGCGGGGGCTTGCCCTGCCGCCGTGGCTCGACCGGCTTGTCTCCATCGGCATTGTGTCACGCGACCCACAGGTCGTGCGGCGCCAGCGCTGCGTCAACGTCGCGGCCTACGCGGGCATCGCGAGCGGCCTGTCCTACATCGTGATTACGTCGCTCTATGACCTGCGCGGATTGTGGCTGCTCAACATCTACAACGTGGTGCTGATCGTCGCGGGACTCGTCCTGCCGTTCTGGCACCGCCTCGGCGAGAACTTTGTTGCGATCGTTCTGATCCTGATCATCGGCTTTGGTCAGCTCTACACGATCTGGATGCTCGGGATCACCAGCGACCTGCACATCTACTACCTGCTCGCCGGAGCCATACTTTTCTTTTTTGGCGTCCAGAACTGGAAATGGTTTCTGGGATTCTTCATTTATGCGCTCGTACTGCTGCTGTTCGCGATCAATTTCGCGCCGGTTGACGGTCTTCTGCTGCCGACCGACGGCCGCCTGCGCGATCTGATTTCCAGTCACACCCTGACGACCGTCTGCATCATCAATGCGGCGCTGATCTTCTATGCACTTGCGCTGGTGCAGCACGCCGAGCTGGAGCTCGAGCAGCAACACGAGCGCTCCGAGGCGCTGATCGCGACCGTGATGCCGGAGACGATCGCGGCGCGGCTGAAGTCGAGCGAGACGCGGATCGCCGACCGCATCGAGACCTTGAGCGTGGTGTTCGCGGATCTCGTCGGCTTTACGGCTGCGGCCCACGCTCTTCCGCCCGACGAGGTCGTCGGGTATCTCGACAGCCTGGTGCGCACGTTCGATGCGCTCGCCGAAGAGCACGGCGTCGAGAAGATCAAGACGGTGGGCGATTGTTACATGGCGGCGGCGGGCTTCGACGGCCGGCCGCGCGAGGGCGCAGTGGCGATCGGCCGTTTCGCGCTTGCCATGATGCACGCAAGCGCCGCGCATGCGCCACTCGGGGATTGCAAGCTCGAGCTGCGCGCCGGCATTCATTGCGGACCCGCAACCGCGGGCGTGATCGGCGAGACGCGCTTCTCGTATGACGTGTGGGGCGACGCGGTGAATACCGCCTCGCGTATGGAATCACACGGAACGCCCGGCCGCATTCAGGCGAGCGAGGCATTCCGCAATCTCGCCGGGGACGCATTCATGTTCGAGGAGCGCGGCGGCGTCGACATGAAGGGCATCGGACAGGCACGCACGTATTTTTGCTGCGAGCGCAGGGAGCCTGACGCCGGGGTATCGGGTCGCCTGGAATTGCCCTAGCATCGGCTCGTTCAATTCTTTCTTTCAGCCAAGCAAGAAACTCTTTCGGGAGGACGTCATGCGGCGCATCAACCGTCGAAGACTTCTGCAATCCAGTGCGGGCGGGCTCGCGGCCATTCTGGCAAGCGGCCGCCCTCCGGCCTTCGCGCAAGGCACGACGCTACAC
>JBAVXH010000273.1:0-3089 GCA_049698215.1 Xanthobacteraceae bacterium
GTGTAGCCATCCGGCGCGCTCTTGGCCGCCGTCTCAATGCCGATGTTGCCATTGGCCCCAGTCTTGTTCTCGACGACGACCTGCTGGCCCAGCGCGCGCGACAGATACTCGCCGACCAGCCGTGCCGCGACATCGGTCGAGCCCCCCGCGGGGAACGGCACGATGAAGCGGATCGGCTTGTTCGGATAAGGCTGGGCGCCGGCGCCGGTGAACGTCGCGACAGCGGCAAGCGCCGCGAGCGCGAGTAACGCAGTCCGGCCGGCCATGTTCGCCCCCGCCCTTGTATCCTTTGAGCGTAACGACCCTCGCCCTCCCCGGCAAATCGTTGGCGGATTGCCTGATCCGCAAGGGTATTGAATACTTGCGTACGGGCATCTGGGGAGCTGACAAATGCTGACGATCCGGCATTTGAACGGGCCGCAAGGCGGCACCGAAGTCAAAATCGATTCAAACAAGGAGCGCGTCGTCTTCGGGCGGCAGCTCGACTGCGAGGTGCAGTTTCCGCCCGAGGAAACGACAGTCGCGCGGCATCATTTCGCGCTGGTGAAGAAGCCGTCCGGCGCGTGGACGGCCGAGTTGTTCGGCACGCCTTACGTGGCGATCGACGGCCAGCCCGCCGACAACGGACAGGTGGTCCGCGACGGCGCCAAGATCGAGCTTGGCCGTATCGGCGGGCCCGCGCTCGGCATCGGCATCAGCGAAGATGCCCGCACCGACAACTATCTGAGAACCGCCGGGCAAGCCGAGGCCGCCTCGCCGCGCCAGATCGCCACACAGGCGAGCACCATGGCCAAGGTCGCGCGCGCCATCGCCGCGGTCGCCGTTGTGGTTGCGGTCGGCGGCGGCGCATTTGCGCTCTACAACTTTGTTTCGACCAGCCGGGCCACCGCGCGGCTTGAGTCCGCGCAAAAGGAATTCTCCGACGCACTGCAGAAGGAAGCCAACCTGCGCATCGGCGCGGACACGCGCGCGCATATCTCGCGCGCCGTTTACAGCGTACAGCTGCAGGATGCCGAGCAGCGCGTGCGCAGCGGCGGCACCGCATGGGTCGTCGGACCCAACCTGCTCGCCACCAACGCGCATGTCGCGATTCTGCGCGAAGGCTTGCGCACGCGCGAGCGCATGGTCGTGCGCGCGCCCGGCCAGAACGGACAGATCTACGAGGTGGTCGAGCACAAGCTCCATCCGGGCTACGTGCCGTTCAACGCGTTCTTGCAGTCCGACCTCAGATTGATCAGCGCCTACCGCGGCAATCTCGATGCGCTGAGCGGGAACGGTTACGACGTGGCGCTGCTGCGCGTTGCCGGCACGCTGCCCGACGCGGACCGGCTCGAGATCGCAACGACCGAAGAACTGAACGCGCTCGCTTCAGGCACACCGCTCGCGACCTCCGGATATCCCGGCGAAAACCTGACCAGAAGCTCGCCGGGAAATCTCGGCGTTACGCCGCAGCAACACCTCGGTGTGGTCACGTCGATGACTGACATGTTCCACCTGCCAGCGCCGGTTGGAGTCCGCCAGCTCGTTCAACACGACCTGCCGGCGACGGGCGGCGCAAGCGGCAGCCCGATCGTCGGGGCCAGCGGACGCGTGGTGGCGCTGCTCAACGCCGGCAATCTGTTCGTGGTGAACGGCGACCGCGTTCCCAATGCCGCGCTGATCAACTTCGCGCAGCGCGCCGATCTCGTGCGCGAGATGATCGACGGCACGGCCGATCAGAAACTTGCGGAGGCGCGAGGCTACTGGCGGACCGTGGCGGAAAGCTTTGCCTCGGCCAACGACATCATCCCCGAAAACATCGTCCGCGGCGCGCGGCCCAGCGATGCCGTCGCTCCGCGCATGATCGCCGAGGTTAAGCGCAAAATGAACGCGAAGTCGGGCAAGCGCATCACCCCGAAGGACCGGCCGGCGGCGAATGACATCTACCTCAACTTCTCGGAAATTCCGCTCAAGCTCGCCCCGCAGTCCGACTACCTGTTCCTCGTGGTGGCCGAGGGCAAGGCCGGCGAGATCGATCTCTATGTCGACGGCAAGCTCGCCGCGAGCACCAAACCCGGACCTTATCCGTTCATCGCCTGCCGCCTGCTGACGCCGGCGCAGCAGAACTCCGGCAATCCGGAGAAACCGCGCGCCGGATGTGCATTCGATGACCAGCGCACCGACGCACTACGCATCCAGGATGCATCGAGCACCCCGCGCGACGTTGAGCTCGTCGTTTACAACAACCGGCCAGTCACCGACACGCTGGCGAGCGCCGACCTGAATTACACGATCCGCGTCTATCAATGGGTGCCGGCGCGGCAGAGCAGCTTGCAGTAACGGCGATCGTGATGGCCAGCGAGGACCCGTGCGCCGCGCTCGCGGCCTGCCTCGCCGATCTCGCCGAGAACAAGCCCCCGGAAGCCGTTCTGGCGCGCCTGCGTGTGCTCGAAGCGGTCTTGCGCAATGACCCCGTGTCGCGAGCGCGCTTCCTGCGCGCGCGCGCGATCGCCACTAACCGGCTCGGCTTTGCCGGAGAAGCGCTCGGCGATCTGCATGAAGCACGCCGCCTGCTCGAACGCGGCGATCACGGCAATGAGCTTGCCGAGATCTTCCGCACGATCGCGACCGTGTTTTCCTGGCGCGGCGAAAGCCGCGAGGCGGCGCTCGCGCTGTTGCGCGTCGTTGCCGAGGCGCGCGATGACCGGCTCACCATTGCGCTTGCGCTGATCGAGGCCGGACGGCTGCAAATGGAAATCGGCCGGCCGGCCGACGCACAGGCGCTGTTTGCGCGCGCGCTTGCGCTTGATGCCGGATTGCCCCAGCGCGAATTTCAGCGCGCATCCGTCAATCTGCTGCAGTCCGCCGTGGCCGCCGGGCATTTCGAGCAGGCTCGTGCGCAACTTGACGGGAAGGAGGCGGCCTTGCGGGACGCGCCGCCGCGCTTGTCGCTGTTGACCGAGCTTGAAGCAGCCCGCTGCGCAATTCACTCGAAGGACTTTGCTGCGGCCGCGGCCGCGCTTGACCGCGCGGCCCTGCACGTACCGGAGGGCATCGAGGCCTTCGAGCGCGTCGAGATCGCCGAGGCGCGGGCCGAGTTTTCCCTCGCC
>JBAVXH010000274.1:0-10681 GCA_049698215.1 Xanthobacteraceae bacterium
GAACGGGGCGCCACGCGCCGCGCGTCCGGCGCCGCGGGTAGCGCCGATCATTCCGCTCGCCGCAATCCCGGACGATCCGGGCCCGGAGCCGCAAGCCGATACCGACGCGGAACTGGCCGAGCCGAAACCCCCCGACGCCTGGCAACGGATTCGTCAGCTTTTCCGATGAAACTGGCCTGGTCCGGAAACGGACCGGCCGGCTTCATGCGTTCCCGCGCGTTTTTCCGGGCTTGCGGCCGGCCGACTTCGCCTTGCGATTTGCCACGCGGGCGACTATCAGGTGCCCGTCCAAGCCGTTCCTGTGCCGCGGTAGCTCAGCTGGTAGAGCACCGCTTTCGTAAAGCGGGGGTCGGGGGTTCGAGTCCCTTCCGCGGCACCAGTTTTTCATTTCATACTCAAGCCTCGCGAGATTACTCAGTTCCGCGGCCTTACAGCAGTCGCGACAGCGCTTCCGATCTGCGAGGCAAAGTGTGAATCCCGGGCACTCCGGGATGGACCCGTGCTGACAATCCGCTTCCGGCCAGTACTTTTCTCCGTCTCCAGCTTAAAGGAGCCCGGACCAATTGTTATCAGAAGTTCGTGAGTCCGCGTTCTGTTCGCGTCGAAAAGCGGCGACGTGCCCGTCCCTACTCGCACCAAATCCCATACCGGAGCCACGTTGGCGGATGAGATGATGACAAACTTGTTGGAATAGGTGATCGCATCGGAAGAGAAGCTGTCTCCGCCAAGCGCTGGACCTTCACCGCTAAGAGCTGCACGTGACGACCGTTGATAGGTCGTCACAGCGACAGCCCCTGGTAGCCACTCAAAGATTCCAAGTTGGGTGGGATTGACGAATGGAGAGCTCGTGCTTGGAGACCCCTGAATGGCAGGCGGGTCTCCGTGGCAACCGTCACCCGGCCCGGCGTGGTTCACGAGATCAGCAACCGTGTAGTAGAAATCGAACTTGTCATACCGCACGTTTTGCGACGACAGCGCTCCGCCGATTGCTGTCGTATAGCTCTGAGCGACGGGTTCACCGAACACAGCCGCTGGCGCCAAAGGATTCTTAAGCAATAAGCTTGGCGTAAGTGTCGATTTCTCATCCGCTGTAATCGTCAACGAAACCTGCGCACCCCACGAGTCCGCCAACGGGATGTCGTCCGCTGTGGTGACATTCTTGCCTCTGAAGGTATTTCTTACAGTGTTAATGCGTCGCGCCTCGACGGCTCCCCTGCGCAGCTCACAAAAGATGGCGCGCTTAATCTGCATCTCCATACGAGCCGCAGGATAAGACTGGGCTTGATCCCAAACCTCCGTCAGCTGGCTCACTCCTAGGCCGCATGCCGTCAGGAGAATGGGCGCCGCCGAAGCAGCTGCAAGCTTTAGAAGGCTCTTCAAGGCCGGCTCCCGCTACCGAGCAGATGGGTCTTCGATCAACTTCCGAATTTTTGCTGCCAAGCCCGGCGACGCACTCGGGATGCGCAAATTGAGATCGCTACTATTGACCGCCCGATCGACGGGCCGCCGAACGCAAATGGGGCTGCAAGTTCCGTCGAAGCATTGCTCCGCGCATATCTTGCTTGGGCACCTTCTCAGACATTCTGCCATATCCCTTTGAGCGGAAGCGGCTGTCGGAACAGCGAACAGGCCGACGGCGACATATAGAAGCGCTTTCATCATCAGCCCTACTCCCCAATTCATGATCGAACTCTAGTTTTGCGTGCAAAAATTTCGCATTCAATGGCCCGGGCTCACCACGATCTGAATATCCGCAACCTGTGGCCGCGCCGCAACACGCACGCACTCAGATCTAGAACGACCCCAATGGCGTGCGAAGTCCGGATATTTCTTCGCGTGTCGGGTGTGCTCGGCACCGTCTCGACCAGCAAGGCGGCGCCTTATCACGTTGTGATCGGCTCGGATCCCAAGAGATTCATGGAACTCGCCGCGGCGATTACATCCGCTCCTCAATCACCGCCCGCGCCATGCCGCCCCCGCGCACATCGTCACCAGCCCGCGCTCCAAATCACGCCGCTCCAGCTCGTCGAGCGGCCTGCCGATGAGGATTTCGAGCCGCCGCTAACCCTTCCCGAACGACGCCACCAGCGCATCGACCTCCTTCTGATCCGGCCCCTTGCAGCGCGCGTTGACGCGCGGACCCGTGGCGTAGCCGATCCACAGCACGATCTCGTTTCCCCGCGGCGCGTCGTGGATCAGCACCGGGGTCGAATCGAACGCATCGAGATCCCAGCCGTCATCGAGCGGGCCATAGATCAGATCGACGCTCGTGCCCGGCGGACCCACCTTGGCGTGACCCGGAATGATGACGCGGCCGCGCTTGATCGCGCGGCGCATCGCCATGCCGAGCCGCGGATGGATCATCGCGGCGCCATGCTCGAGGTCGCCGCCGGTGCCGACCACCGCCGCCTTGGTGTAGGCACGCAGCTCTCCCGGGCTTGCGCCCAGCGTCGCCAGCGCCGTCTTGGTGAGCGAAGCGCCGAGCTCGAGCGAAAAGTCGATCAGCGGCTTGAGGTCGGCGCCGGCCGCCTTGCCGGCGAGCGGATTCTCGAACACCGCCGCGATCGCGACGCGCCGCAGCGGCGGGCTCGCGGGCGCGCCGTACTCGTGGTTGATCTCCTCGACGACAGTCACGGTCTTGCGAATGGTCATGATGGGCTCGCTCTCTCCATTGTCGTCCGCAACACGGATGTCAGCCGCTTCCGCCGGAGGAAGCGCACAGCCATGCCCACGGAAACAAGCGCAGCGCCGAGCAGGATCGCGGAGGATGCGAGCTGTCGCACGGGTTCCCCGGCGAGCGACCAGATCGCGATCCAAACGGCCACAAGCATTGCAAGCGCTGCGAAGAACCACCGATAATTCGGAAGCAGCGGTCCCATGCTCCACCACCACGTGGCTCCAGTGTCCACGTTCTTGACGAGGCCCGCGTGCGGCGTGCCGCCGTCTATGGCAGCGAAGATGACGCTCACCTTGTTTCCAGGCTGGACGAGGAAAGAGGCTCCCGTCGACATCTGCCACTCGTTCCCGTCCTCGGCCGTGACGAGCGCGTTCTGCATCTCAATCGATCGAGCAGAGCCACCGCAATTGACGATGAGCTTTTCGGCTCGTCTTTCGACACTCTGTACGATTCCCTGCCGATCCGTGATCGTGTAGCAGCGCCTTCCCGCGTTGAAGGTCCGCGTCATCGAGCCAGAGGCCGCCCAGTCGCTCACACCCGCTCCACAATCACCGCCGGCGCCATCTCCCCGCCGGCGCACATCGTGACCAGCCCGCGCTTCAAGTCGCGGCGCTCCAGTGGCGGCCTCTTACTTCACCACCACGGTCGTGCCGACCGGCACCCGCTTGTAGAGATCGGCCACGTCCACGTTCCTCATCCGGAAACAGCCGGACGATTCCGCCTCACCGACCGAGTCCGCATCGGGCGAGCCGTGGATCCGGTAGAGCGTGCTGCCAAGGTACATCGCGTGCGTGCCGAGCGGATTCATGGGATCGCCGCCCTTCATGCGCCTCGGCACATCCGGTTGCCGCGCGATCATCTCCGCCGGCGGCGTCCAATCCGGATTTTCTTTTTTCGCCGTGACCTTGTGCATGCCCTTCCACTGGAAGCCGGCCCGGCCGACACCGATGCCGTAGCGCAGCGCCGAGCCGCTTGCCTGAATGAGATAGAGCTTCCGCTCTGTCGTATCGACGACGATGGTGCCCGGCTTGTATTTGCCGTCATAGCGCACGGTGGTGCGGCTGAAGTCGGTGCCGTCGAAGCCAAGGATGTTGTAGATGCCCTTCTTCGTCGCGCCGCCGCGCAGCAGGTCTTGCCGCTCGTCGGACTGGGCTTGCGCGAGACTGACGGGACCCAGCAGGGCGGCGATGGCAACCACAGCCGCAAGGTGACGTGTCGACACGCGTTCCATCCATCTGTCGGTGAATCGTGCGGCGCGATGGGGATAGGCTACGGTCTCTCCCGTGCGAAGACAATTGCCGCAGGCACGACACGGTCGTCGCGGAAACCTAGCCGCGGCGCGCCGCCTTGATGGCGGCGACGTCGATCTTCGTCATGGTCATCATCGCGTCGAACGCGCGCGCGGCTTCATCGCCGCCGGCCGCCATCGCCTCGGTCAGCACCCGCGGCGTGATTTGCCACGACACGCCCCACTTGTCCTTGCACCAGCCGCACGCGCTCTCCGCGCCGCCATTGCCGACGATGGCGTTCCAGTAGCGGTCGGTCTCGGCCTGGTCGTCGGTGGCGATCTGAAACGAGAAGGCTTCGCTCTGTTTGAACTGGGGGCCGCCGTTGAGGCCGATGCAAGAGACGCCGGCCACCTTGAATTCGACCACCAGCACATCGCCCGTCTTGCCGGATGGGTAGTCGCCGGGTGCACGGTGGATGGCGCCCACGGTGCTGTCGGGAAAGGTCTCGGCATAAAAGCGCGCGGCGGCCTCGGCGTCCTTGTCGTACCAGACGCAAATCGTGTTCTTTGCCATGGCCTGTCCTTTCGCGTTGAACCCCGCCCTCGTCGCCATATCCGAAGAGTGAGCGATGTGGCCAGCAGGGGCCCGGCGGCTGGGCGCCGGTTTGCCGGCCCAAATAATCATTGCCTTGCGGATCGGGACTGTCGCGCCGCGCCATCATCGAAACCGTCGCGCGGGGTTTGCGTACATGATACAAACACTTGGACGAGGGTAGCATCATGTTTGAGCACATGACCGATTTCGCGTGGCGGGTTTGCCGGGCGGCGCTGGCGCTGCCGCTCTTTCTCCTGTTTGCGGCACCGGCGGCGATCGCCCAATCGGAGTCGGGCGCCCAGACAGCTCGGAGAATGGAGCTGGAGAAGAGGATTCTCGACATCGCGAACATGTTCCAGAACGATCCGCGCTACAACAGGGGGAAGACCGCAGATCAGATCAAGGACGGCGTCGAGTTCGTCACCGGCAACGTGCTGTTCGTGCTGGCGCACGAGACGGGCCACGCGCTGATCAGTGCCCTCGAAATTCCGGTGGCCGGGCGGGAAGAGGACGCAGCCGACCAGCTTGCCACGGTCATGGCGCTCAAGGTGGCGGATTCCTTCGCCGACCGCGTGCTGGTCAACGCCGCGCGGGGTTGGTTCATCGGCGACCAGCGCGACAGGAAAGCCGGTGTTCCGACCGTATTCTATGACGAGCACGGCATGGATTTGCAGCGGGCCTACCACATTGTCTGCCTGCTGGTGGGCGGAGCGCCCGAGAAATTCAGAGGGCTTGCCGATGAAGTGAAGCTTCCGAAGGAACGCCAGAAGACGTGTCAGTTCGACTGGAGCAATGCGTCGTGGTCCTGGGAACAGTTGCTCAAGCCGCACCTGCGCAAACCGGAAGACCCGAGAACGGCAATCAAGGTCACGTATGTGCCGAGCGCCGAGTTTGCGACGCTCGGAGAGCTCGGCCAAAAGCTCCAGATCCTGGAAACCGTCGCCGAGTGGCTGTCGGACGACTTTGTCTGGAAAACGCCGATTTCGCTCGAAATGCGGCAGTGTGGAGGGCCCAATGCCCGATGGATTCCGGGGCCGAAGAAGATCGAGATCTGCTACGAACTGATTCGCGAATTCGTTCAGCTCCATCGCAGCTGGGGGCAAGCGGAGTTGGTGCCGGGAACGATGAGAATGTCGAAGAACAACAAGGTCGTCCTGTCGGCAAAGCCGAGTACCGCCAAGCCCCGCCCCGGGAAATCGTTCCGATCCGAGAGCAGGCGGCGTTAGGGACGGCGCTCAGTTCCTTCTTGCGGCACCATTCTATTCAAGTCCGCTCCACGATGATCGCCGGCGCCATGCCGCCGGCGGCGCACATCGTGACCAGCCCGCGCCGCAAATCGCGCCGCTCCAGTTCGTCGAGCAGCGTGCCGATCAGGATCGAGCCGGTCGCGCCGATCGGATGACCGAGCGCGATCGCGCCGCCGTTCACGTTCACCTTCGCGCGGTCGAGCGCAAGGTCGCGGATGAATTTCTCTGCCACCACCGCAAACGCTTCATTGATCTCGAACAGGTCGATGTCGTCCAGCGTGAGCCCCGCCTTGGCGAGCGCCTTGCGCGCCGCCGGGACCGGCGCGTTGAGCATCAAGGTCGGGCTGTCGCCCATGTTCGCCATCGCGATCACTTTCGCGCGGGGCCTGAGCCCGTTGCGCTGCGCGTAATCCGGCGAAGCGAGCAGCAGCGCCGCCGCGCCGTCGACCACGCCCGACGACGAGCCGGCGTGGTGCACGAACGCGATGTCCAGATCCGGATACATCTGCGTGATCAGCTTGCGATAGGTGGTGCCGGCCTCGTCGATCGGCGCATCCGCCATCGCCTGGAATGCAGGCTTGAGCGCGGCGAGACCCTCGCGCGTCGTCTGCGGGCGGGGATATTCCTCGCGGTCGAGCGCGAGCGTGCCGTCCTCGTGATGCACCGGCACCAGGCTTTTCGCGAAATAGCCGTTGCGGATCGCGCGGTCCGCGCGCTTCTGGCTCTCGAGCGAGAGATCGTCGAGCGCCTCGCGCGGAATGTTCTCCAGTGTCGCGATCGCGTCGGCGCAGACGCCCTGGTGCGACTGCGGATGGCGCGCGCGCAGACGCAAGTTTCCGCTGTCCATCATCGGCGGCCGCCCGTCCGCGCTGCGGCGGCCGGGCATCGACATCATCTCGGTGCCGCCGGCGATCACCAGATCCTCGAACCCCGCCATGATCGAGGCGGCCGCGATGTTCACCGTGGTGATGCCGGAGCCGCAGAAGCGGTCCAGCGTGACGCCACTCGACTTCACCGAATAGCCGGCATCGAGCGCCGCCATGCGCCCGAGGTCGCCACCCTGCGGGCCGACCTGCGCGGCGGTGCCCCAAACGATATCGTCGACGTCGGCGGTGTCGATGCCGGTGCGTTCGGCGAGCGCCTGCAGCACCGTCGCGGCGAGCTGCTGCGGATGGATCCGCGACAGCGCGCCCTTGTCGTATTTGCCGATGCCGCGCGGCGTGCGGCAGGCATCGATGATCCAGGCTTCAGGCATGGGGTGATCTCAGGCTTGAGAGCGTTCTGCGCGATTTCATCACGGCCATGTGTGCGCTTCAATGCGCGGGGCGCGGGCGCGCCCTCTTGCGGGGCGACGCGTTTCCCGATCAATGTCGGCCGCGACCAGCCTCACCAGACAACCATGCAGCCCCTCGACCGCATCAAGACCTATCACGGCGACCTGACCGCGATCCGGCAGGATTTCCACGCGCACCCCGAGCTCGGCTTCGAGGAGCATCGCACCTCCGACATCGTGGCCAAGGCGCTGGAGGCGCTCGGCATCGAGGTGCATGTCGGCATCGGCGGCACCGGCGTGGTCGGCGTGCTGCGCCAGGGCAACGGCCCGGTATCGATCGGGCTGCGCGCCGACATGGACGCGCTGCCGATCCTGGAGGCGAACGAGCTGCCCTACAAGTCGACCAAGCCGGGCGTGATGCACGCCTGCGGGCACGACGGCCACACCACCATGCTGCTCGGCGCGGCGCGCTATCTCGCCGAGACGCGCAACTTCAACGGCACCGTCAACTTCATCTTCCAGCCGGCCGAGGAGGGCATGGGCGGCGCGCAGGCGATGCTCAAGGACGCGCTGTTCGCGCGTTTTCCCTGCGACACCGTGTTCGGCATGCACAATCATCCCGGCATGCCGGTCGGCACCTTCGCGATCCGCCCCGGCGCCATGATGGCGGCGGGTGCGTTCTTCGACATTCATGTGGAAGGGCGCGGCGCGCACGGGGCGCGGCCCGAAACGGGCGTCGATCCCGTGCTGGTCGCAAGCCACATCGTCACGGCGCTGCAGGCGATCGTCGCGCGCAACGTCGATCCGCTGGATACCGCCGTCGTCAGCGCGACCTCGATTCATGCCGGCGACGCCTACAACGTGATCCCGCAGACCGCCGAGATCAAAGGCACCGTGCGCACGTTCCGCAACGACGTGATGACGCTGGTGGAAGAGAACATGAAGCGCACCGCGCAAGGCGTTGCGGCGGCGTTCGGCGCAACCGCGCGCGTCGATTTCCGCCGGCTGTTCGCGCCGCTGGTGAACGATGCGCAGGCGACGGCCGAGTTCGCCGACGTGGCGGCCACGATCGTCGGCGACGACAACGTCGAGCGCGAGCGTAGCCTGATCATGGCGTCGGAGGATTTCTCCTTCATGCTGGAGCAGCGCCCCGGCGCCTACATCAATATCGGCAACGGCGACACGGTCGGAAGCTGCCCGGTGCACAATCCGAACTACAATTTCAATGACGCGATCCTGCCGTTCGGCGCGGCGGCGCTGGCGGGGATCGTGGAGAAGAAGCTGCCGCGGTTTGTGGGGTAGCGTACAGGGCGGGCCAGCCGGAGCGTGCCCGCCCTGCGATGCTCAGTACCGCAATCCCCGAGTCTTGCCGCGCGGCGCGCCCGGGATGCCTTGACACCACGGCGGCAGCGCCTCGCCCTTCAGGAATTGGCATCCGCGCATGACAAACTTGTCATCGATCGGAACCGTGCCGCCGCCGCATTCGGCCGACCAGCAGCGCGTGCGTCCGGCGCCGGGACGTACCACCAGGCCGCCCGTTCCGACCTGGTGAGGGCCGCCCGTTCCGACGTGGTGAGGTATTCTGAATCCGCCGCCGAATGGCGCGGCGGATGCGTTAGTGATGGCGGCGGAAGCCGCGAAGCAGAGCGCGACCGCAGCAGCGGACGCGAAGATGGTCTTGCGAAGCATGATATCCTCCTTTGGCGAAACGTGTTGAACCTTACCGTCCGTTGGTTCCCCCGGAGGATCACTGGGTTCAGCGGCTGGGCCGCCGCCAAGTGAATTAGGCGATGGATGCACCGCGCTGTGCGCTCTGCGCCTACCGAATTCCCGCGCGCATGAAGCTCTGCACGAACTGGCGCTGGAACAGCAAAAATCCGACCAGCAGCGGCGCGGTGGTCATCAGCGTGGCGGCGCAGATGATCGCCCAGTCGATGCCCTGATCGCCCGACGAGAATACCTGCAGGCCGACGGTGAGCGGGCGCGCCTCGACCGAATTGGTGACGATCAGCGGCCACAAGAAATTGTTCCAGTGATAGCTCACCGACACGAGCCCGTAGGCGACGTAGACCGGGCGCGCGAGCGGCACGTAGACCTTGAGCAGCACCTGCAAGGGTGAGGCGCCTTCGACACGCGCTGCATCGTCCAGTTCCTTCGGGACGGTCTTGAAGGTCTGGCGCAAGAGAAAGATGCCGAAGGCGGACGCCACATAAGGCAGCGCGATCGCCGGGATCGTGTCGATCAGGCCGATGCGGCCCATGGTGCGGTAATTCTCCACGATCAGCACGTCCGGCATGATCATGAGCTGCGCCAGCACCAGCGCGAAGGCGACGTTCGCGCCGACGAAGTCGTAGCGCGCGAACGCATAGGCGGCGAGCGTGCAGAGCACGAGCTGGCAAGCAAGAATGAGTGTCACGAGGATGAACGTGTTGAGGAAGTAGCGCGCGAACGGTGCCGCCGCCCAGGCGCGCTCGAAGTTCTCCAGCGTCAGCGGGGCCAGCAACGCAAAGCGCGTGGTGAACTCGGCCGGATGAAATGCCGCCCACACCGCATAGGCGAGCGGCAGCACCCAGAGAATCGCCAGCAGCGCAGCGCCGGCGCTTTCGAGCACACGCCATGGTCCGCTCGGTGCGTAAGGGTCGGGGCGTGCGATCGCGCTCATCGGTAGTGAATCCGCCGTTCGAGCACGCCGTATTGAATGAATGCCGCGAGCGCGAGTAGCGCCAGCAGAATGGTGGTCAGCGAAGCCGCGTAAGTGGTGTCCCAGAAATTGAAGCCGACCTGATAGATGTAATAGAGCAGCAGCGTCGTCGCGTTGTCGGGTCCGCCGCGCGTCATCACGATGATGTGGTCGACCATGCGGAAGGCGTTGATCACCGCGTTGACCAGCACGAACAGCGTGGTCGGCATCAGCAGTGGAAACTGCACGCGGCGGAAGAAGGTCCAGCGCGAGGCGCCTTCGAGCGCGGCTGCTTCCGCAAGTGACGGCGAAATCGACTGCAGCGCCGCCAGATAGAAGATCATGAAGAAGCCGGCTTCCTTCCAGATCGCCACGACGGTGACGGCGGCAAGCGCGGTATCCTGCGAGCCGAGCCAGTTGTGCGAGGAGAAGCCGAATGCGCCGGCGATCTGTTCGAGCAGGCCGTATTGCGGCGTGTAGAAGAACAGCCAGATGTTCGCAACCGCGATCATCGGCAAAATCGTCGGCGTGAAGTACGCCATGCGGATGAGCGTGCGGCCCGCGATGCGGTCGTTGACCCAGAGCGCCATCAGGATCGCGAGCGCGATCGAGACTGGAATGGTGCCCAGCGCGAACAGCAGGTTGTTCCAGAGCGACTGCCAGAACACCGGGTCGGCGGCGATCTGCGCGTAGTTGTCGAGGCCGATGAAGCGCGCCGGCCGGCGCGGACGCGGCGTCGAATAGAACGAGTCGATGAAGGTCGCGACCGCCGGCCAGTGCGTGAACAGCGCGAGCAGCGCCATCGCGGGCAGCAGCAGGAGCCAGCCGTGGATGGTGGCGGTGCGGCGGGGATTCATCAGTTGGCGCTCGACCTTTCATCCGTCATGCCCGGGACAAGCCCGGGCATGACGAAGGATAGTGTCACCGATACTGCCGCAGGATGCGCTCGACCTCGGCCTGCGCGTCCTTCATCGCCTGCTC
>JBAVXH010000275.1:0-7126 GCA_049698215.1 Xanthobacteraceae bacterium
GCCACGATCCTGATCGGCCGCGCGGACGGCGCGATCGTCGCGAGTGCGCTCACCGGCCATGACGGCCACCGCGGCTGGGTCTACTACGTCGCGGTCGATCCCGATCACCAGAAAAAGGATTATGGCCGCGCCATCATGGCGGCAGCGGAAGACTGGCTGCGTGCGCAGGGCATCGAGAAGGTGCAGCTGATGGTGCGGCCGGACAATGTCGCGGTGCGCGCGTTCTACGACCGGCTCGGCTACGAGACCCAGGAGCGCGTCGTTTATGCGAAGTGGCTCGATGGCCGGCCGATGACGCCGTAATCGCCAAACTGTCGTGCGTCATCATCCGCGAAAGCGGATGACCCAGTAGACACGACATCACGTGACTGCGAGCGCTGCGTTTACTGGGTGCCCCGCCTTCGCGGGGCATGACGAAAGAGAGGTCAGAACAAACTCCCCTGCCGGTCGTCCTGCGTTTCCTTCCTTGCGCGTTTCGATGCCGGCGCTTCTTCCACCGCCTCCGGCTCGCGCAGCGGCTCGACCAGCATGGCCGAGTCATTCTCGTGACGATTCACCGCGCGCGACACTTCATAATGCTCGATTGCCTCGTCCTTCGCGGGCGCAATCACCGCCATCGCCATCTCGGCATCGACCTTCGGATCGAGCCAGAAATCGAACGCGTCCGGGGCCAAGATCACCGGCATGCGGTCGTGGATGTGCGCGATCGAAGGGCTCGCATCGGTGGTGATGATCGCGGCCGTCTCCTGCTCCTCGCCGTTCGGCCCCATCCAGCTTTCCCACAGGCCGGCGAACGCCAGCGACCCGCCGCCCTTTAGCCGCACGAAATAGGGCTGCTTGCGGTCCCCCTTGCGCTCCCACTCAAAGAATCCGTCAGCCGGAAAGAGGCAGCGCCGGTATTTCATGGCGTTCTTGAACGCCGGCTTGTCGAGCACCGACTCAGCCCGCGCGTTGATGACCAGCGAGAACGCGCGCGGGTCCTTCACCCACGCCGGGATCAGGCCCCAGCGCACCAGCGCGAACTGCCGTTTCCCCTCCGTCATGCGCACGATGGGAACCGGCTGGGTCGGAGCCACGTTGTAGCGCGGCGGGAAATTCGGCTGCTCCAGATAGCGGAATAGCTGCCGAATCGCCTCCGGCGCGGTGGTTATGGCGTAACGGCCGCACATGCCTTCATCCTTAATGCGGATTTAACCATGCGCGGCAACACTGCCTAGCCCTGTGAACTCCATGACCGCTCCGCTCACGCTGCACGCCCAGAACGGCTCGCCCGCGCTCGATCCGGCGCGGCTCGCGGCCGCCAACATCAATCCCAAGACCGGGCTTGCCAGCGACTATCTCAACCACTTCAACGAAGCGATCATGCTGCTCGATCTTCTGCCGACGACGCCCGAGTGCATCGTCGAGCTGATCGGCTGGGAGCCGCTCAGCTACGAGGAGCATTTCGCGGCGTCGCACTTCAAGGACAAGGAGCTTGCGCTCGCCGCCTATGCGGTGGCCGAGCCCGCCACGCGAGCCCAGCTCGACGAGATCGCCGACACCATGAACGCGCTGCTCGTTGCAACCTGCGAGACCTTTCAGCGGCGCGCCTCGCTCGATGCGGCCAATTCGCTGGCGGCGGAAACGGCCGCGCGGCTGAAGCCGCTGGTCGCGCGCGCCGGCGCGGTGATCAACGGCTACGACCTCGCGCACTCCGAAGACATGACGACGGGCGAACAGCAGGCGACCGTGGACGCGCTGTTCGAGCGTTAGACCCTCATCCTGAGGAGCCGCCGAAGGCGGCGTCTCGAAGGATGCGACAAACTCCGGCGTCCTTGGCCATCCTTCGAGACGGCGCTAACGCGCCTCCTCAGGATGAGGTCGGGTGTTTAAGCTAGGCCCCCATGACCGATCCCCGCATGTACCCCGAGCGGCCGTATCTCGCGGTGAGCGCGGCCATCATCCGCGACGGCCGCGTGCTGGTCGCGCGGCGCGCCAAGGGCGCGAGCACCGGCCTCTACACGCTGCCGGGGGGCGTCGTGGAAGCGGGCGAAACCCTGCATCAGGCCATCGTGCGCGAGATCGCGGAGGAAACCGGCATCGCCATCGAGCCGGTCGCGCTGGCCGGCCATCGCGAATTCATGACGCGCGACGAGACAGGACGCGTCTCGCGCCATTTCGTGATCCTGTGTTTTGCGGCACGCTGGCTCGCCGGCGAAGGCACGCCGCAGATCGAGGAATTGTCGGAGCTGCACTGGCTGCGGCCGAGCGAGATTGCGAATCTGAAGACGACGGAAGGCCTTGCGGACATTATCGCGGCCGCCTTCGAGCGAATGGAAGGTTAGGCATCACCGCCTTGCTCTCGCCCTATCCGGCAGGGCATACCGCGCGGATGCTGATCCGCGCCCTGCTTGTCCTTGTATTGTCCGCGACCTCCGCCTTCGGCCAGCCCTCCGCCGGCGGACGCGCTCCCTACGAATCCGACCTGCAGCGGCTCTCCGAGATCCTCGGCGCGCTGCACTATCTGCGCGACCTTTGCGGGGCGCGCGAAGGCCAGATCTGGCGCAATGAAATGCAGGCGCTGGTCGACGCCGAGGCGCCGAGCGGCGAGCGCCGCGAGCGGCTGATCGCAAGCTTCAACCGCGGCTACCGCGGCTTCCAGCAGACCTACCGCGCCTGCACGCCGGCCGCCGACTATGCGATCCGCCGCTATCTCGACGAAGGCTCGAAGATCGCGCGCGACATCACGGCGCGCTATGCGAATTAAATTGTGCTGGTTGCGGTAACCGGGATTGCTATTCCGTCGTTAACCTTTCCTAAAGTCTTGGCTATCCGCTCCGAGGCTGCATGCTAACGTCGATGCGCTGAGACGGCGCGAACGACGCCACGCTGGGGCTTTAAGAGAATGACGATTGCGCCGAACCTGAATCCGGCTCACGAGCCGGCCTCCGATACCGAGCAGAAGCAGATCGCACTCAGCTATTTGCTGGAAGCGTGGAGCGAGGCGCGCCTCGAGGGTGTCGACGGCGACTGCCTGGCGCAGGCCTCGCTGTTCAGCGCGCTGTCCGAGCTCATCACCACCTATGGCGAGGATGCGACCGCCAAGTATGCCGAAGGGCTGCCGGCGCGCATCCGCAACGGCGAGTTCTCGGTCCGCATTTCGCGCCAGTAAACCTCAACCTTCTCCAGTCCGCGCCCCTTGAGCCGACACGGTTCGCGCCATAGCTTGTGGCCGACGGAGGATACTGTTTGCAATGAAGGCTGCTCTTTTGCCCGAGCGCGGCGTCGTGAAGGTTGCCGGCGAGGACGCGGGCAAGCTTCTCAACGGGCTGCTCACCGCCGACATCGCGAAGGTGACGCCGCAGCGTGCCGCCTATGCGGCGCTGCTCACGCCCCAAGGCAAGATCATGGCCGACATGATCGTGACCGAGGCGCCGGCGGAGGACGGCGGCGGATTCTTCCTCGATGTGCCGCGTGCGCTCTGCCGCACCCTCGTGGACAGGCTGAATTTCTACAAGCTGCGCGCCAAGGTGATCGTTGAGGATCTATCAGAGGTTCTCGGCGTGATGGCCGCTTGGGACGGCATCGGCAAGACCGAATACGGGCTTTGCTACGCCGATCCGCGCCTGCCCGATCTTGGGACGCGCTGCATGCTGCCGTCGCATCTGGCCAAGGAGGCTGCCGCCGATCTCGGCGCAACGCCGGTCGATGCGACCGATTACGAGGCTCATCGCATTGCGCTCGGCGCACCGCGCGGCGGTCTCGATTTTTACTACAACGATGCGTTTCCTCACGAAGCCGACATGGACCAGCTTAATGGCGTCGATTTCGACAAAGGCTGTTATGTCGGGCAAGAAGTCGTATCGCGCGTCGAGCATCGCGGCACGGCGCGCAAGCGCGTCGTGCCGGTGACGTTCGAGGCTTTTGGGCCCGAGGCCGGCGTGCCGGTAAAGGTCGGCGATATCGAGGTCGGCGTCATGGGGAGTTCGGTCGGCGGCACCGGCCGCGGGCTTGCCATGTTGCGCCTCGACCGGGTTGCGGATGCGATGGCATCGGGCAATTCGCTGATCTCCGGCGGGATCGCGCTCCATCCGGCCAAGCCTGCCTGGGCGCGGTTCGACTGGCCGGGCGAGGCGAAGGCGGCGGAGTAAAATCAGACGAGTTCGAGCCGCACACGCCGGCCGAGCAACAGCGCTGCGCGCTGAAGCGTCTCAATCGTGACGTTACCTTTTTCCGGATCGAGAATCCGATCGACCTGTGCGCGGCTCGTCCGCATCAGATCGGCAAGCCGCTGCTTGGTCATATGCTTCTCCTTCATTTGCTCGGCGAGTTGCCAGGCAATAACGCCCTTGACAGCCTTTGCGGTCGCGCTTTCGAGAATCTTCTCCTCCTCAAGAAAATCCTCAAGCGACGATCCCACGTGTTTCTTCTTGAACTTCATTGCAACAGCTCCTTCAGCCTTCTTCGCGCCATTTCGATTTCCGCGGCCGGCGTTTTCTGCGATTTCTTGATGAACGCGCTCAAGACGACGATCTGCTCTTCATTCGCTGTGAACAGAAGGCGTGCTTCGCGCCGGCTTGGCAGGGAAGATCGAACCTCCCACAGATGATCGGCCAGCTTGCGAACCAATGGCATTCCGATTGGCCAGCCGAACTGGAGCATCCGGAGATCGTGACCAATGACGGCCCGATCGCCCTTGCCCAGCGCACGAAGCCATTCGCGAACCGGCTCGCGCCCTGAAGCCGAGCGCCAAAAGGCTACGGGAATCGGCTTCAATCGGTCGATCATCGGCTACAACCACCTGACGTATCATATATGATACGTTTTGCAAGCGCCGATTTGGAGGCTAGATCAGGCAATGCCCGCCCCCCTTCACCCCGACGGCAAGCGCCGCTGCCCGTGGCCCGGACAGGATCCCTTTTACGTCGCCTATCATGACGACGAATGGGGCATCCCGGAACGCAACGATCGTGCGCTCTATGAGAAGCTCGTGCTCGACGGATTTCAGGCCGGCCTGTCCTGGATCACGATCCTGCGCAAGCGCGAGAATTTCCGTAAAGCCTTCGACGGTTTCGAGCCGCAGAAAATCGCGCGCTATACCCCGAAAAAGATCGAGCGGCTGATGCAGGACGCCGGCATCGTGCGCAATCGCATGAAGATCGAAGGTGCCGTATCGTCAGCGCGCGCCTGGCTCGACGTGATGGAGAAGGGGCCGGGATTTTCCGCCCTGTTGTGGGGATTTCTCGACGGCGCCCCCAAAGTGAACCGCTTCCGCTCGGTCAAACAGGTGCCGGCAGAAACGCCAATTTCAAAAGCCATGTCGAAGGAGCTCTCGGCGCGCGGCTTCAAATTCGTCGGGCCGACGATCGTCTACGCCTTCATGCAGGCGACCGGGATGGTCAATGACCATCTGGTCGACTGCTATCGTCACGAAAATTTGAGCGGGCGCCGGCCAAAATAGCCGGGATTAGGCCTTCGCGATCAGGAAATCGTCCTTCTTCAGCTTGGTGCCCTTCATCTCATCGCGCATCCAGACCGGCGTCACGCCGCGGCCCGACCAGACGGTTTTCGGGTTCTTGCGCGAGCGATATTTTGGCGCGGCCTTGCGCCGCGTCTGCTTCTTGCCGCCAATCGCGCGCATGACGCGGGAGGCCTTGGCCGATGCGAAGCCGGACAGTTCGGACAGCTTTTCCTCGAAGAATGCGCGCTGGTCGTTGACCTTTTTCTTCAACACGCCTTCGAGACGATCGATATATTGCCGGAGCTGTCCGACATCCATTTTATCTGGAGATTTGGAGCCCGGTGGCCGGCCCCGCCGCTTGGCTTTCCTCGCCATGATTGACCTTTCAGGTTGGGATACGCTTCGACGAAAACAGATGCGGCAACAGGAGGGGATACTCGCGCCTCCTCAACATTAGCCAGCGAGTATTGGCCGCATGGACTTGAGTCGTTTCATATACTTGTCATTCGTCGGATGCAAAGCAACCCAGCATTGCTGTGGGCGCGGTTTCGCGGTTTACAGAGGGTTATCGCCTCAATTGAAGCGACCATTAAATCCGGCTTGAGCCCAAAACTCAGTGGAGCTCGCACACCGCCGGCCGGCTATTTCCTGCCTGCAAAAGCGGCAAATCTGATACAGTCGCATGGTGCCAGGGGACCGCGCTGCGCAAAAACCTCGGCCGCGCGCCTGGCAGCGTATGCTGTCGGGCCGCCGGCTCGATCTGCTTGACCCATCGGCGCTGGATGTCGAGATCGAAGATATCGCGCACGGACTGGCGCGCGTCGCGCGCTGGAACGGGCAGACGTCCGGCTCGCATATTTTTTCCGTGGCGCAGCACACGCTGCTGGTCGAGGCGATCGCGCGGCGGCGCACCTCGCTCGATGCCCGTGCGCGGCTCGCGATCCTCCTGCACGATGCGCCCGAATATGTCATCGGCGACATGATCACGCCGTTCAAGGCGGTGATCGGCGATTCCTACAAGGCGATCGAGAAGCGGCTGCTCGCCGCGATTCATCTGCGCTTCGGATTGCCGGCGGCGCTGCCCGCCGAGCTGACCAAGCTGATCAAGAGCGCCGACCGCGCGGCCGCCTATCTTGAAGCGACGCGACTTGCAGGATTCGGCGAGGCGGAAGCGCGCCGATTTTTTGGCAATCCCCCAGAAGTTCCGGCGAAACTCGGGCGCGATTATCTGACGCCGTGGAACGCCAGCGACGCAGAGGCGCGTTATTTGAAGCGGTTTGCGGAGACTGCCAAAAGTGAATAACTCACGGACCTTAGCGTGAGACCGCCATGATTCACGTTTGTTCCCTCGCCCGCCTTCATGACACCGTGCGCGAAACCGGCGCGCGGCATGTCGTGACGCTGATCAAGGACACGACGCTGGTGCACCGGCCGCCGAGTATCCTTGCGGAAAACCACCTGCTGCTCGACATGGACGACATCAGTGAGCACATCGACGGATACGTAGTTCCGGCCGAAGCACACGTTGGCGAGCTATTGCGTTTCGTGCGCGCATGGCCGCGCGAGGCGCCGCTCGTGGTGCATTGCTATGCCGGCATCAGCCGCTCGACCGCGGGCGCGTTCATCACCGCCTGTGCCCTCAATCCGAAACGCGACGAGCGTGCGATCGCGCGGCTCATCCGTGAT
>JBAVXH010000276.1:0-2902 GCA_049698215.1 Xanthobacteraceae bacterium
GCCGCATAGGGCGCGACGTGTTCGGCGCCCGGCATCAGCGGGCCGACGCCGCCGGAGCGGAACAGCGCTTCGCCGCCCACAGCGGCGGAGCCGAAGCCCGCGCCGTGGAACGCATCCCAGAACGAGAGCATCTTGTAGCGGCTGGTCGCGGCGCGCGCGATCTTGATCGCGACCTCGACCGCGTCCGAGCCGCCTGTGGTGAACAGCACCTTGGAGAGGTTGCCGGGCGCGATCTCGGCAAGCTTGGCGGCAAGCGCCACTGCGGGCCCGCAGGTGTAGCGGCGCGGCGCAAACGGCAGCGCGTCCATCTGCTCGGCGATCGCCTTCTTCAGGCGCGGGTGGCCGTAGCCGATGTGGTGCACGTTGTTGCCGTGGAAATCCATAGTGCGGCGCCCGGCCGTGTCCTCGATCCAGATGCCTTCCGCCTTGGCAATGGCGTTGAGGCAGGGCGTCGAGACCGACTGGCGCAGAAAATACTTCTCGTCCTCGGCGAGCAGCGTCTGCGCTTCCGGATCGAGGTTCTTCTCGGCCCACGCGCGCCGCTGCGGCGACAGGTTGGTGTCGCTTTCGGATTCGGAGGGGAGCGTGGTCATCGCCGCCGCCACGCCTGCAGGCGCGTGAACAGCACGCGATCCAGCAGAACCTGCAGCAGCTTCGCGCCGAGCGCGGTGGCGACAATCATCGTCGCCATGCCGGCGGCCGCCGCGGATGCGCCCATCTCATCCATGTGGACAATTGCGATCGCAGCAAGCTTGGTGCTTGGGCCGTAAAGGAAGATCACGGCCGACACGGTGGTCAACGCATTGACGAAAATGTAGACCGCAACGTCGAGGATCGAGGGCCAGCAGATCGGCACCGTGACGCGCGCGAAGGTGCGCCAGAACGGCACCTTCAGCGACGCCGACACCGACTCGAACTCCGGATCGATCTGCTTGAGCGCGGTAAGCGAGGTGATGTGCGCGACCGTGTAGAAGTGCGCGACCGAATTGATGACCAAGATCGCGAGCGTGCCGTAGAGGAATCCGAGCGGATTCCACTTCGCGTTCACGAAGAACACATAGCCGAGGCCGAGCACGAGGCCCGGCACCGCCATCGGCAGCATGGCGAGCAGATGCGCGAGCAACCGCGCACCCGGCATCACCTTGGTTTTCTCGACGAGATAGGCGCCGGTGAACACGATCGCGGTGCCGAACACCGCCGCGCAGGCGGCCATTGCGAGCGAGGTAAAATACGGGTCCCAGCCGCCCGGATCGAAGTTGCCGAAATTGTAGTTGTTGAGCGTGAGGGTGAGATTGTACGGCCAATAAGTGATGAACGAAGCCCAGATCGCAGTGCCGAGCACGCCGACCAGAATTCCAGCGACGACGAGGCAGTAGATCAAAAGCCCGGTATCGCGCATCGGGTTGGGCTTGGGCTCAAGCGGTACGGCGCGGGCGGAGAGCAGCGCGACCTGGCGGCTTTGCACCATGCGGTCGATCACGAAGGCGAGCACGGCGGGCGCGAGCAGCACCATGCCGACCACCGCGCCCATTTCGAAATTCTGCTGGCCGACCACCTGCTTGTAGGCATCTGTTGCGAGCACGTTGAACTGGCCGCCGATCACCTTGGCAATGCCGAAGTCGGTCACCACCAGCGTGAACACCACGAAGGCGGCGTTGATCAGGCCGAACTTCGCGCCCGGCAAGGTCACGGTGCGGAAGATGCGCGACTTCTTCGTGCCCAGCGCATCGGCAACCTCGTAGAGCCGCGCGTCGGCGAGCGCGAGCGCGGTCACCGCGATGATCAGCGCATGCGGGAAGCAGTAGAAGACCTGCGCCACGATGATGCCGTTCGCGCCGTAGATCGAGCCACCGAACATCACGCCCTTGAGCAGGCCCTGGTTGCCGAACAGGTAGATCAGCGAGATCGCGGAGAGGAGCGATGGCGCGAACAGCGGCAGCATGGCGGCGGCATAGAACAGCCCCTTGAAGCGCATCTGGCTCCGCGTGAGCGCATAGGCATAGCCGAAGGCGAGCGGGATCACGATGATCGTGGTGACGAGCGCGACCCAGACGCTGTTGAAGATCGAGTTGAACAGGCTCGGCGTCGAGAAATAGCGGATGTAATTTGTGAGCCCGACGAACTCGCCATTGGCGTTCTGGAAGCTCTTCGACAACAGCGCCCAGAGCGGCAGCGCGATAGACAGCAACAACCACGCGACCAGCAGCAGAACCCCGATGCGCGCGACCCAGGCCTCGCGCGAGACCTTCTGCGCGACACCCGAGGACGAAGGGACGGTCGTGACGCTCACGGCCTAGGTCTTCGTGAACAGCCGCAGCGACTCTGGCGGCAGCGCGATGGTCAGCTTCTGTCCCTGCACGACCGAAAGATCGCGCATCGCATTGGCGGAGAAATCCGCGACGATCGCGACGCCGGGAGCGGCCTCCGGTTCGAGCCGGGCGCGGCAGAACGAGCCGAGGAAGTCGAGCAGCGAGACCTTCGCGGCGAACTGGTTCGGCGTGGACGCATCGATGTTGCGTACGCGCACTTCCTCGGGCCGCAGCCCCACACGCACCGGATCTCCGTGCTTGAAACCGTTCACACCGCTGCAGGTGAGCACGATACTGCCGACGCGCAGCCGGTCGGGACCGGTCACCTCGGCGTCGAGGAACGTCATGGTGCCGACGAAGTCGGCGACGAAGGCGGTCGCGGGGCTGCGGTAGATGTCGGCCGGCGTTCCCACCTGCTCGATCACACCCTGGTTCATCACTACGATGCGGTCGGCCATCGCGAGCGCTTCCTCCTGATCGTGCGTCACCATGATCGTGGTGACGCCGAGCCGGCGCTGCAGTTGCTTGATCTCGTCCCGCAGCCGCACTCGCACGCGCGCATCGAGCGCGGAGAGCGGCTCGTCGAGCAGCAG
>JBAVXH010000277.1:0-3349 GCA_049698215.1 Xanthobacteraceae bacterium
GCTCCTCGAGCCGCGCACCGTCCGGCGCGATGATCGACTCCGGCCCGATCGCCTCGCTGGGAGCGATCAGCACCGCGCGGTGCATCGCGTTCTCAAGCTCGCGCACGTTGCCGGGCCAGCGGTTGGCGATCAGCTGCGCGCGCGCCTCGGTCGAGAGCACGCGGACCATGCCGTTGGCCTTGGCGTACAGCTTCACGAAATGATCGGCGAGTTCCATCACATCGGCCGGCCGCTCACGCAGCGGCGGGATCTTCAGGTTCACCACATTGAGCCGGTAGAGCAGGTCCTCGCGGAACGTGCCGGCCTTCACGGCATCGGCAAGGTTGCGGTTCGAGGTCGCGATGATGCGGATGTCGACCGGCACCGGCTTGGTGCCGCCGACGCGGTCGATCACGCGCTCCTGGATGGCGCGCAACAGCTTCGCCTGCAGCCGCACGTCCATCTCGGAGATCTCATCGAGCAGTAGTGTGCCGCCGCTCGACTCCTCGAACTTGCCGATGCGGCGCGCGATTGCGCCGGTGAACGAACCCTTCTCGTGGCCGAACAGCTCGGACTCGAGCAGGTGTTCGGGGATCGCCGCGCAATTGACCGAGATGAACGGCGCTCGTGCGCGGTTCGATTTCGCGTGCACGAAACGCGCCAGCACCTCCTTGCCGGTGCCGGATTCGCCGGTGATCATCACCGAGGCGTCGCTCGGCGCGACCTGCTGGGCGAGCTTCACCACATGCGCCATCGCGTCGTCGCGATAGATGAAGTCGCGGTGATCGTCGGCGACCGCGGCGAGCACCGCGGCGATCAGCTCCGGGTCCGGCGGCAGCGGGATGTACTCCTTCGCGCCGGCGTGGATGGCGGCCACGGCCGCGCGCGCGTCGGTCGAAGTGCCGCACGCGACCACCGGTACGGTGATGTGCTCGGCTTCCATCCGGGCGATCAGGTCGCGGATGTCGACGGCGACCTCGACCATCAGGAGGTCGGCGCTGCGGCCCGAGCGCAGGACGCGCAGCGCGATCTCGGCATCGTCCGCATGCGTGACGGCTGCGCCCTTGTCCATGGCGAGCTTGGTGGCAAGCGTGAGCTGCCCGCGCAGGGTTCCGACGATCAGGAGGCGCATGGGTTCAGTCCTTCTTTCTTTCCCTCGCCCCGCGTAGCGGGGAGAGGGTGCCGAACGAGCGAAGCGAAGTGAGGCGGGTGAGGGGCGGGCTCGATGACGGATGCCCCTCACCCGGCTCGCAGCCATAGCCCGTCGAAGGCGGGCGTAAACGCCCTGATGGCTGCTCGCCACCCTCTCCCCGCAAGCGGGGAGAGGGAAAAAGAGGCACGCCCTGCGCAACCCTCATCAGCTTCGTTCCGCCTTGATCATTTCCGTCATGGTGACGCCGAGCTTTTCCTCGACCAGCACGACTTCGCCGCGCGCGACCAGCCGGTTGTTGATGTAGATGTCGATCGCCTCGCCGACCTTGCGGTCGAGCTCCAGCACGGCGCCGGGACCGAGCTTCAACAGATCGCCGATGTCCATTTTGGTGCGGCCCAGGACAGCCGAGACCTGCACCGGCACGTCGAACACGGCTTCCAGATCGGATGCGCCCCGCGCTGTTTCGGCGGCGTCCGGCGCGAGCGTCACATCGCCCGGCATGGCACTGCCATTCCGGTCGAGTTCCGGCAGCGGCACCTTGGGTTCGTCGCTCATCGAAAACCTCCAACTCTCATTGCGTGCCGGTGCGCGCCGCCACATAGCGGCCGACCGCCTCGGCGATCGCGGCGTCGGTCACGGCGCGATCACGCGACACGCCACCGTCCGCCCATTCGATGCGGCAATCGCCCGGTGCCATGCCGGGCTCGGCGAGCATCACCAGCCGCCCCTGAAAGCCATTGAGATGCGCGATCTGCTCCAGCCGCGGCTGCGCGATTTCATAAATCTGCTCTGCGACACGCACGACAATGTGTGGCGCGGCGATCAGCTGATTGAAACAGGAGGACGCGAGCGCCGTAATTTCGGCGAGCGGCTCCTTGGCGATGAGCTCGGGGGCGAGTTTCTGCGCGACCGCGACCGCCACCTCGACGGACTCGGCCTCAAGCCGCGCCTCAAGCCCCGCGAGCCCCTGCGCCATGGCGGCAATCGCCTGCGCGATGCGTTCCAGCGCGGAGGTCGCGCGGCCCTCGATCTTGGCTTCGGCGGCATTCATCCCCTTGCGAAAGCCGTCGGCTGCGGCATGCGCCAGCGCCGCCTCATGCGCGGCCGCCGTGACGATGCGCTTGCCGGGCGCCGCATGCCCCGAGGTGAAATCGTCCTCGAACAGGAATTTGACGGGCGCGCTCATCAGTAGACCAGCTCTTCGTCAGCGCGGTTCTTGGAGATCATGATCTCGCCCTTGGCGGCGAGATCCTTGGCGAGGTTGACCAGCAGGGCCTGCGCCTCGTCGACATCGCGCAGCCGCACCGGGCCCATGGCCTGCATGTCGTCGACCAGCATCTTGGCGGCGCGCGTCGACATGTTGCCGAGGAAGAACTGGCGCACCGTGTCGTTAGCCCCCTTGAGGGCCACCCCGAGCTTGTCCTTGTCGACGTGGCGCATCAGCGTCTGCGCCGAGCCGGCGTCGAGCTTCACCAGGTCGTCGAAGGTGAACATCAGCGTCTTGATGCGTTCCGCCGACTCGCGGTTCTGCTCTTCCAGCGCGGTGATGAAGCGGGTCTCGGTCTGGCGGTCGAAGTTGTTGAAGACTTCCGCCATCACCTCGTGCGCATCGCGGCGGCGCGTCTGCGACAGGTTGGACATGAACTCGGTGCGCAGCGTGTTCTCCAGCCGCTCGATCACTTCCTTCTGCACCGCTTCCATCTTGAGCATGCGCGCGACGACATCGAGGGCAAGCTCCTCGGGCAGGATCGCCAGCACCCTGGCGGCGTGCTCCGGCCTGATCTTCGAGATCACCACCGCAACGGTCTGCGGGTATTCGTTCTTCAGGTAATTCGCGAGCACCTGCTCCTGCACGTTGGAGAGCTTTTCCCACATGTTGCGCCCGGCCGGCCCGCGGATTTCCTCCATGATGTTGGCGACGCGCTCCGTCGGCAGGTATTGGACGAGCAGCCGCTCGGTCGCGTCGAAATTGCCGAGGAGCGCGCCGGAGGCCGAGAGACGCCCGACGAACTCGATCATCAGGCCTTCGACCGCTTCGGCGTCCACGGTGCCGAGCGTCGACATGACGACCGAGAGCTGGCGCAGTTCGTCGTCGTCGAGCAGTTTCCAGACCTTCTCGCCGTGCGCTTCGCCGAGCGCGAGCATCAGCACGGCGGCCCGTTCGGGGCCCCGCAGCTTGCGGCCGGCGCCGCTATTGGTCTGGCGGCCGGCCAGCGT
>JBAVXH010000278.1:0-2423 GCA_049698215.1 Xanthobacteraceae bacterium
GCTCTGCCACGACCGCCGAGAGCGCGCGGCATTTCAGCGCTTCTTCGGCGGCGAACAGCGCATCGATCGGCCGCGCCACGCGCACGATGAGCAGCCGCTCGGTGGGAAGCCCGATGGCATCGAGGCCGGGAGCATAGAGCGCACCGGTTTCGAGCATGCCGAAATCGGTCGCGATCCAGAGCGTCTGCTTGGCTTGCTCGGATGCGAGCGCGGCGAGTGTGAGCGCAAAGCCGGCGGCCGCGCCAAGGTGCAACGACGTGGCGTTCAGCTCATGCAGGGCGGCGCGCGAAAGGCCGCCGCCGAGCGCCGCATCGATCTCCGCTACCCCGAGCGCGAGCGGGCGTACTTCGTCGGGCAGCGCCTCGCTTTTGGCGATGGCGCGCCGCAGACGCGAAAGCTGCTCCATGTCGGCAGGGAGCATGGCGAGGTCCATTGTTCATGCTTTGTTCTTATTGATTCCGCGAAGCAGGGAGGGAGTCAAGCGGGCGAAAGTTAATGCCACTCGTCCCCGCGGAAGCGGAGGACCCAGCTCTTTGAAAAAACACTGGATTCCGGCTTTCGCGGAATGAGCGGAGCTACTGGCTTCGCACCGCCGTGACCTCCACCTCGACCTTGAATTCGGCCCTCGTGAAACCCGAGACGATCACCAGCGTGGAGGCGAAGGCATTGCCCGACACGTAGCGGCTGCGCACCGCGCCATAGACCGGGAAATAGGCGCGGTCGGTGACGAAAGCCGTGAAGCGCACCACGTCCGCGAAGGTCATGCCGGCCTCGGCCAGGATCGCCTTGATGTTCTCGAAGCAAAGCACTGCCTGCGCCTCGGCATCCTCCGGGACCTTGTCATCCGACGATACGCCAAGCTGCCCCGAGGCAAACAGCATGCGCCCGGCCGGCACCTCGACGGCGTGGCTGTATTGCGCGAACGGCGCGCGGATCGCGGCGGGATTGATGGCGCGTTTCATGAGGCATTCGTAGCAGTGTCCCGGGCGCAGCGCAGCATGCCATAGCCGACGCACAGCGTCGGCGTGCTAAGACGGCCGCCGCAGGCGGCCTTATGGATGCGCTGCAGACCCGGGACCGCCCAATGCTCTGAACGGTCCCGGATCAGCGATGCATCGCTTTGCGCTGCATCGCGTCCGGGACAAGTGGAAAATGAAATGCCCTCCGACTTCCTCACCATTTCCCCATCTCTGACCCGCTTCCGCCTCGCCAATGCGCGTGTGCCGGTGTGCCTCGTCGCGGACGCGGCGCGGCTTGTCGCCGACGCCGACGGTCTCGCGCCCTGCGATATCATCATCGAAAAGGAGCGCATCGCCGCAATCGATCCCGCGGGCCCGACGAACGACGGCCTGCCGCGCTTCGATCTCGACCGCGGCATCGTGCTGCCGCGCCTCGTCGATGTGCACACCCATATCGACAAGGGCCAGATCTGGCAGCGCGCGGAAAACCCCGACGGCACGCACATGGGCGCGCGCATGGCCGTGATGGCCGACCGCGAAAAGAACTGGTCGCGCGACGACGTCGCGAAGCGCATGGACTTCGCGCTGCGCTGCGCCTTCGCGCACGGCACCGGCGCGCTGCGCACCCACATCGACAGCTATCCGGCGCAGACACCAATCTCCTGGGGCGTGTTCGCCGAGATGCGCGAGCACTGGAAGGGCCGCATCACGCTGCAAGCGGTATCGCTCTGTCCCATCGATATCGCGAATGACGCGGCCGTGTTCCGCAATCTGGTCGCGACGGTCGCAAAGCACGGCGGCATTCTCGGCGGCCTCACCTTCATGGGCGAGGCGCCGAACCCGAAATCCGACGCGATGCTCGACCAAATCTTCGAGGCCGCGATCGCGAACGGTCTCGATCTCGATTTCCATGTGGACGAGAGCGACTCACCAAAGGCGCGCTCGCTCGGCCAGATCGCCGACGCGGCGCTGCGCCACAGGTTCAAGGGGCGTATCGTGGCGGGCCACTGCTGCTCGCTTGCGCTTGCCGACGACAACGAGCGCGCCACCATCATCGCGAAGGTCGCGGAGGCGCGCATCGCGATCGTGTCTCTGCCGATGTGCAACATGTATCTGCAGGATCGCGTGGCGGGCCGCACGCCGCGCTGGCGCGGCGTCGCGCCGCTGCACGAGCTCGATGCCGCCGGCGTTACCGTGATGGTGGCGAGCGACAACACGCGCGATCCGTTCTACGCCTACGGCGATCTCGACATGCTGGAGGTCTATCGCGAGGCGACGCGCATTTTGCATTTCGATCATTCGCAGCGTCCGTGGCTGAAGACGATCGCGGCGACGCCAGGCGCGGTGATGGGCCTGCTGAACGGCCGCATGGCGATCGACGCGCCGGCCGGCTTCGTGCTCACGCGCGCGCGGACGATGAATGAGCTCTTGTCGCGGCCGCAGACCGATCGCGTGGTGCTGTGC
>JBAVXH010000279.1:0-5959 GCA_049698215.1 Xanthobacteraceae bacterium
GGGTTCGGGCGGGCGCTGGAGAGGCGGCCACTGGCGATGGGGTTCGGGCGGTCACTGGCGCTGGGGCAGCCGTGGCCCGGGCCGTCGCTGCCACCGGCCGTGGAGCAGCCGCTGGTGGTGGTGCTGAGCTTCGCCGCAGGCTGATTGAATCGGAGCCGGTCACCGCTAAGGTGGCCGGCTCTTTCGCTGCTGCCGGAAGGGTCCTTTTCGTCAGGAAGCCGCGCGTGTCTCCTCGCGCAGCACCGCCGCAATAAAGCGGGCGCGCGCGTCGTGCATCGCTAACCCGCGCGGCTCGAACACGTGCCGTTCCAGAAAGAAGCCCGTGAGCGCGAACGCATCGCTGAGCGCGGTGCTCTCCGGTTCGCCGGCATCCTGCTCGCCGCGCAGGAAGGCCGGCAGGCGCAGCATGCGATCCTGCCACGGCTCGCCTGCGGCGCGCGAAACGGCCCGGCCTGATTTCGGCGACACGTAGACGAGCTCGGTGGTCGCGCCGGTCGCGGCGCATTGATCGAGATCGAGCCCGAAGCCGAACTCCGCCAGCATCTGCAGCTCGAACCGCGCGATCAGCGCGGCGGCGAGCCTCCGGTCGCCGAGATGATCGAGGAGCTCGGTCAGCGTGTCATGCACCAGTTCGTGCGGGTCGCGCTCGGGCAGGAGACGGCAGAGCGCCGCGAGATGCGTCACGCCAAACGCCGCATGTGCCGCAATCATCAGTTCTCCGGCGCGCAGCCGCACGCCCTCGACCAAATAATGACCGAGATGCTCGTCGAGCCGGGCGCGCCAGGTGACCCGCACGACGTTGCCCGGCTGCAGCACCGGGCGCATGCGCGTGCCCGCCCCGCCCCGGACCAGACCGAGGTGGCGGCCGTGCGCACGTGTCATGACTTCCAGGATGGCGTTCGCCTCGCCATGGCGGCGCGTGCCGAGAACGATTCCTTCGTCGGTCCAGTCCATTACTTCTGCCGCACAGTCCTCTTTGGCTTGCGAGGCACCATACCACCGGATTCGTCGTCGCTGACAAAGCAACGATAGTAGTCCGGCCGCTTCAGTTTCTTCCGTGCGCACGCATCGACGGGATCGAGATCGCTCGGCTCTCGATACGGCATGTACGGGCCGATCATGAACCGGATGCTGCCGTCCGGCGCACCGCCGAAGCGATCGATCTCGCCCTTGAGCTGCGGCCGCACCGCGAGAATGGCCTCGCGCAGCGCCTCGCCTTCGATGAAGTTGTCCGGAAGCTGGTCGAATGGGCCGTCGAAATAATTGTTGGCGCGCATGTTTCCTTCGAACGCGCCGATCAGGATTTTCCGGTCCAGACGATGGTCCTTGTAGAAGGCAAAGCCGGTGCGCTTGCCGACCAGGATGCGATCCTTGCCCTTGGGCGAGAAGAACACGTCGGCGACCTTCTCGCGCTCATCGAGCACGTAGTGGAAAATCTTCAGCCGCGTGTTGAATACGAGATAGAACGGAATGGCGGACTCATCGAAGATCGGTCCAAGGAATTTCTCATCCGGCCCGAGCGCGCCGGCCGGCGGCTTCACGTCGCGCAGATCGTTCAGCGCGAAGACGACGCTCTTGCCCTGATAGGTCACGCGATAGACGAGCGGCTCGGCCTTCTCGACCGTCACGCCTTGCGCAGCATCGAGGACGGCATGCTTGTCCGGCGCGCCGTCATACCACTGCGAGGTATCCTCGAAGTAGGCAAAGATCACCTTGCCGGCGTCGCGATTGCTCGCATCCAGCCGGATGTTCCCGGCATAGCGGATGCCGTTGTGAAAGAAGCCGAAGTAATAATAGTTCTCGGTCGGATAGACTTTCACGCGCTCCGGCAGTTGCGACATCACATGGCCGAACACGGACATCAGGTCGCCGATATCGAGCGAGGACGAACGCGTGACGTCCTCGACATAAGACTCGTTCGTCTGCAGCGGCGGGGGCTCCGCCGCCTGCGCGGCAGCGAGACCAAGCGCGGTCACGAACGCAGGGGCAACGGCAAGCAGATCAAGATGACGGCGATACGTGCGCGCCATGATTTCCGCCATGATCCTTATCGTGTGTTCCGCACCGCCGTGCACCGAGCATGCGCGAACGGCACGCCTTCGCGCTAACAATCGCCGCTATCGCGTCCTGCGTTACCGACCAACGTAGTCGTAGACATAATAGAACGGCGACTTGGACTGGTAGCCGGACATCAGCATATAGGTCCGACGCCAGATCCATATCTTCGGTATCTCAATGTATATCGTGAACGAGAAAAAATGATGGAATCTGCAGCAGCTGATCGTGTAGGGGTAAGTTTGCCCCCCGATATAGTGACCGCGATCCTCGGTAAAGACTTCCTGGCCGATGCCGGCATTGAGGTAGGCTCCAACATCCCCGGCGATTCGATTGTCGCCGCTGTAGAGGAACGAACAATCGTTGATCAGAACAACCTCGTTGCGATCGGACGGGGGCGGGTTCACATTCAGGTAGAGATGCTCCGGATGCATTCTGTTCGATAGCAGGATGGGGCAATGTAGCGGCAACCTGAACCGCGTGGATAAGACGTGCGGTACATTCACGCTTGCAACCGGCTGAACCATGCCGGTGGATGACAGATACGGATTACAAGCGTTCGAGACATATCCAGGGAACGGTACACGCTGAGCCGCGACCCTTGGGTCGAGAACCTGGTTCTTATAGAACTGCAAGCCCCGGTATGCTCCAACGCCCAAGTCGAACGTCTTGGAAAGATAGAATTTGGCCATGTAACCCGAAGGCCGCGTAGCGGGCAGCCGCGGGTTGGCGCACTGGCTGTCGGCGGTCAGTACGCCGTCGTCGACGCCGGGCAATATCTGCTTGAGAAGATCGAAGTTGTTGCCACCGGAAATGTAGTCGTCCGCCGACGAGGCGGCCAGCATCATCGTCGGAATCCGGCTGTGCCGCATATAGAGATATTGCCAAAAATCGACACTGATCGGCGGCAGCAAGTCGACCAGAACCGTGTCCATGATTTCAATCGGTCCCGGCAATTGTGGATTCGGGACACCGCACTTCAATTTGTCGCAGATCGCCTGCGTCAGCCCGGGAATTTGCGCATAAGGGCTGGCTTGCTGGGCAATGGCAATTGCCGGGGCAATGATCTCCGAACCGCCGAAGGCGCCTTGAGTCGACAGATGGAATTTTACTCGGCGATACAGATCGCGAAAATCTCCCCACAGCATCATATCAACGGCGCTTCCCGCTTCCTCCCGCGCCCCGATTCCAAGGATCACATCGCTCACCATGGCGCCGGTCGAATTCGAGATGATGACGCACGACGGCTCGCAGAAGTTCGACTTGTCGGCTGGCGAAGCTATGAATTCGACGTTATCGCCGGTCTGCATCGCAAGCTTTATCTGTGACGCAACGCTATTCACCGCGATATCCAGCCGCTGCGCTGACGACCACGACGCTAGGATGTAGCGATTTTTCGCTCCTCTGTTCCGGAGCCAATTGATCAGCCACCCCCATTCAGACAAAGCTTCGCTATGCCAATATCCATTGGGAAGAAAAGCGTTCGGGCTATCCGGCCAACGACGCAGCGAGGAGAAATTCCCGGCGTCCATCAACACGTTCGAATTAAGTCCATGAACGAAGATGATGTCGCGGTTCGATAGGAATGCCGTGGGGTCCAGTACAAACCCCGGATTTCGCTTGTCGAAGTTGAAATTGACCGGCGGCTGCGAAGGGGCCGGCTTGTCGAGTCTATCGGCGATCTTGCTTTCGACATCGCGCGGATCTTCACCCAAGCTATCGAGGACGGCCTCCGGTGTTTCAAGAAGAGGCAGCTCGATCGGCACTTGGCCGATCGCTTCCGTGCAGGGATTACTTTGCGTCCAGTCGCCCAGGACGAAGGGCTGCGGTGCATTCGGGAATGTCTGCTCGAGCGGCACCGGAGGGCCGACATATTGATGCCTCTCCAGCGGAGGAGCACTCGTGGCGTCGATTGAAATCTCGCCGCCGTGAACTTCGAAATTACTCATGTCGAAGGGAAGGATGAGGTTCCCCTTCCGGTCGAACGACGCTGTCAGGTTCACGCAATCAGGGTTGATCTGTTCAAACAGCGCGATGAAATATTTGCGATCGACGAGCCTTTCGCCGCTCGCCTTGTCCCATTGATCCATTATTTTCTGCAATTTTGCTGTGTCTTTGAAATGGTACAACCCGATCATCTTGGATAGCAGCGCGTTGAAGTTCTTGATGTCGCCGGGCGCCCCGTGTCCTTTAAAGACCTGCAGGACATGGCCCATATCGGACAGTAGGCGCTGCCAGTTGCCTTTCAATTCGACGCGCAGATCGACGGGTGAACTTGCCGGCGGGAGCCGTTGGGCGTCAGCCGGTGTAGTCGAGAGAATAATTAAACTAAGCAGATAGAAAAATTTTTTGAACACGATTTGAGCTCCTGTGGCGCTCTCCCGGTTCTAGTGCCGACTCCGGTGGAATCGGAAACCAGGTCTGACTGAGCATGGTCGGAAGGCCGCTCCCTGCTTCTCGGCATTCTGCTCAAAACCTTGCACAAATAATGGTTGAATGATATGGAAATAATGCGACTGATTGCACACGAGCTGCATAGTTTCAGCTCGGCCGACAAGCTGTTCTATTCCTTCGGAAACTCGAGCCCCATGCTGCGATAGCGCTCGGGATCGTCGCCCCACCCTTCGCGCACCTTCACGAACAGGAACAGGTGCACCTTCTGTTCGGCCAACTCCGCGATCTCCTTGCGCGCTTCCGCGCCGATCGCCTTGATGGTCGCGCCACCCTTGCCGAGCACGATCTTGCGTTGGCTCTCGCGCTCCACATAGATCGTCTGCTCGATGCGCGCCGAGCCGTCACGCAGATCTTTCCACACCTCCGTCTCGACCGTTGCCTGATACGGCAGTTCCTGGTGCAGCCGGTCGAACAGCTTCTCGCGAGTGATTTCCGCAGCCATTGAACGCATCGGCGCGTCGGAGATCTGATCTTCCGGATAGTGCCAAGGCCCCTTCGGAGAATGCTCCGCAAGCCAGGTCTTCAGCGTATCGATTCCATCGCCCGCCAGCGCCGAGACCATGAAGCTCGCCTCGAACTTTGCCTTCTCATTCACCGCCTGTGCGAGCGCCAGCAGCAACGGCTTGTCGACGAGATCGACCTTGTTGAGCACCAGCGCCTTCGGCTGCGACAGCTCGCCGAGCCTGCCCAGGATCGCGTCCGCCTCCTCGTCGATCCCTTTGCGCGCATCGATCAGCAGCGCGACAATGTCGGCGTCATGCGCCCCGCCCCAGGCGGTGGTCACCATGGCGCGGTCGAGCCGGCGCCGCGGCGCGAAAATGCCCGGCGTATCCATCAGGACAAGCTGCGCGTCGCCGACGATTGCGACCCCGCGCACCAGGGCGCGCGTGGTTTGCACCTTGCGGGAAACGATGGACACCTTCGACCCGACCAGCGCGTTCGTCAGCGTCGACTTGCCGGCATTCGGCGCTCCGATCAACGCAACGAAGCCGCAGCGCCGCTCGTCCTGCGGCGGCGATGGAGCGTCGTTCTCGGAAGGCTCACCCATTCGCGTCGATACCTTCGCGGGTCAGCATCGCGGCGGCCGCAGCCTGCTCGGCGGCGCGTTTGGAGCGACCGATGCCTTCGGCCGGCGCAAGCTTCGGAACATCGACCGCCACGCGGAATTCCGGATTGTGATGCGGGCCCTTCCGCTCGACCTCCCGATAGGTCGGCGTCGGCAGGCCGCGCCCCTGCGCCCATTCCTGCAACATCGTCTTCGGGTCGCGCAGCGGCCGAGCGGGCGTCATCATCCGGTCGTGCCAGAACCGCTCGATCAGCGCCGCGGCGGCCGGATAGCCCCCATCGACGAAGACCGCTCCGATCAGCGCCTCGCAGACGTCGGCGAGCGTCGCGGTACGCCGCCGGCCGCCGGCGCTGGTTTCCGAGCCTCCGAGCCGAAGCGCGGCAC
>JBAVXH010000280.1:0-9606 GCA_049698215.1 Xanthobacteraceae bacterium
GTGGCGCCCCTCTCTCTCTCTCTCTCTCTCTCTCTCTCTCTCTCTCTCTCTCTCTCTCTCTCTCTCACTCTTTACCCTCCCCCTTTGAGGGGAGGGTCGACGCGCTTCAAGCGCGTTTACGCGCGTCTTCGACGCGCTATGGCGCGGCGGGGTGGGCGTCGAGGTTTTTGGCGCGAGTCGAGCCGATAACTCCGACCCCCCTCCCCAGCACCAGGGCGTTTACGCCCGTCTTCGACGGGCTATGGGGGAGGGGAGCACAGCGGAGTTCGCGGCTCCGAATGCTCAAATGAAATTCGTCCCGCCGTTGATCTGCACCGTCTGCCCGGTCATGAACGCGTTGCCGATCACCATCAGCACAGCTTGGGCCACCTCGTCCGCACGACCGAGGCGGCCGAGCGGAATGCGCGCGACCAGCTCCTCGCGCCCGCGCATCATGTCGGTCTCGATCATTGTTGGAGCGACGGCGTTGACGGTGATCCCTTCCTTGACGACGCGCGCCGCGTAGCCGCGTGTCAGTCCCTCCAAGCCCGCTTTCGAAGCGTTGTAGTGCAGGCCGAGAGCGCCTGGCCCGCGCGCCGCGCCGGACGAGATATTGACGATGCGGCCCCACTTGCGCGCGCGCATGCCGGGCAAGACAGCCTGTGTGCAAAGGAACGCCGACTTCAGGTTCACCGCGATGGTGAGGTCGAAATCAGCCTCCGTCACGGTATCGATGGTGCGGTTTAGACCGACGCCGGCGTTGTTGACGAGGATATCGATTGGCCCGAGCTCGCTGGTGACGCGGTCGATCATGCGGCTGACCGCTGTGCTCTGCGACACGTCAGCCTCGATCGCCCCAGCGCGCCGGCCGCGTTGCCGGATCGCTTCGGCGACTTTGTCTGCCTCGACTGCACGTTCCCGGTAGTTGACTGCGACCGCCGCGCCGGCCTCCGCAAGGGCCAAAGCAATGGCGGCGCCAATCCCGCGTGAGGCGCCCGTGACCAGCGCCACGCGATTGTTCAGGTCGGGATACGGGCTCATGTGGCGGCTTTGCGAAGGCAGAATGGCGACGGAGCGCGATTTCTTGCAGATTTACGACATCGCGTCACTCTGTCTGGGTCAGGCCGGCGCAACGAATCCGGCAGGGCGCCGTTGATAGGCGGATGTCTGCTAGGTCCAGCACCATCGTCGAAACCGATATTCCGGCCCGGCTCGACCGGCTGCCCTGGAGTCGCTTCCACACGCTGGTGGTCGTGGCGCTCGGCATCACCTGGATCCTCGATGGGCTCGAGGTGACGCTCGCCGGCACGGTCGCGGGCGCACTCAAGACCAGCCCGGTGCTGCAATTCTCCAACGCGGATGTGGGGCTCGCCGGCAGCGCCTATCTGGCAGGCGCGGTACTGGGCGCAATCTTCTTTGGCTGGCTCACCGACCGGCTCGGCCGCAAGAAGCTGTTCTTCATCACGCTCACCGTCTATCTGCTGGCGACCGCCGCGACCGCGTTTTCCTGGAATCTCTGGAGCTTCCTGCTCTTCCGCTTCATCACCGGCGCCGGCATCGGCGGCGAATACGCGGCGATCAATTCGACCATCCAGGAACTCGTGCCGGCGCGCGTGCGCGGCTGGACCGATCTCTGCATCAACGGCTCGTTCTGGATCGGCGCCGCGCTCGGTGCGCTGGCGGCCATCGTGCTGCTCGATCCGGCGCTGATCGACCCCGAGCATGGCTGGCGCGCCGCGTTCCTGATCGGGGCGCTGCTCGCACTCATCGTGTTCTTCATGCGGCTGTGGCTGCCGGAAAGCCCACGCTGGCTGATGACGCATGGGCGCGCCGACGAAGCCGAGAGGATCGTGGCCGACATCGAGGCCCGCGTGCGCGCCGACGGACATGCCATACCCGACACACCGTTGCCGAAGGTGCGGCTGCAGGCCCGCACCCACACGCCGCTCGCCGACGTAGTGCATACGCTCGTCCATGTTCACCGCACGCGTGCGCTGGTCGCACTCGCGCTGATGACCGCGCAGGCCTTCTTCTACAATGCGATCTTCTTCACCTACGCGCTGGTGCTGACCACGTTCTACGGCATCCCGAACGAGCATGTCGGCTGGTACATCCTGCCGTTCGCGGCGGGCAACGTGCTCGGGCCGATCCTGCTCGGGCGGCTGTTCGATACCATCGGCCGGCGGCCGATGATCGCGCTCACGTATCTGATGTCGGGCTTGCTGCTTGCGCTGACCGGCTGGTTGTTTGCGAGTGGACTACTGAGCGCGCGAGAGCAGACGGTTGCGTGGAGCGTGATCTTCTTCTTCGCCTCGGCGGCTGCAAGCTCGGCCTATCTGACCGTCAGCGAAACCTTCCCGCTGGAAATCCGCGCGCTTGCGATCGCGGTATTCTATGCGGTCGGCACCGCGGTCGGCGGAGTCATCGGCCCGATACTGTTCGGCGCGCTGATCGATACCGGCTCACGCGCGAGCCTCACTGGCGGCTATCTGCTTGGAGCGCTGTTGATGGTGCTTGCGGCCGGCGTGATGTGGCGCTGGGGTGTGGCGGCCGAGCGCAAGCCGCTCGAAGAGGTCGCGCGGCCGCTGGCCTTCAGGGATTGACTTCTTCGCGCATGACCTTGCCCGAAAACCGGTACCCACTTTTCGGGGTCATGCGATTTGGTCGCCCGGCGCGATCTCGCCGCCCTTGATCACCTGCGCGTAAATCCCGCAGTCCATGTGACCGAAGTTTTGCATCAAGGTGTTCGGAATCGTCAGATCGCGCACGCCAGTGTCGGGATCGACGTCGGTGGCGGCGCAGCGCCCGATCCGCTTGAGTCCTTTGAGCCGCACGGCGCCAATGGTGAACTCGCGATCGACAAGGTCGAACTCGCTCCGGGCAGGCCAGCCTTGGACATAGAGGTTACCGCGGAAGCGCAACGGGTGGACCGGCCGACCGATCATCGTCTCGAGTTCGGCGACCGAGGCGAGGTTGATGATCGAAACGAAGCCGCTGCGTGAATCCGTGAAGCGATAGCCGGAGGGTGCGGTTAGCACCTTAGGGGATCCGCGGAGATCATGCGGCATGAAGCGGCGGAAGAAGGCTTCGATGGCGAGCCGCCCTTCTTTTGTGGCGAGATCGGCCTGCACCGCATTGCCGCCGTCGTGCTCGATCGAGAGCATGCCGGTCGCGTCCTCGTAGCGAGTGCGCAGGGTGGCGAGGCGCTCGTTCCGCATCAGCATCAGAAACTTGGTCTTCGGCTGGTGCACCGGAGCGGCGGCGTCGAAGCCCGAGGGGCCGTTCTCGATTGCAAACAGCCGGTCGCCCGGGAAGTAGGCGCCGGCCCTCAGGTGAACCCGCTTGAGCTTTTCCGGGCTCAGGCCCTTCACCGGGTAGCGGTAGATCGATTCGAGCCGCGCCATGGCGGCCTTGTTAACGAAGGCCCACGATGGCGCAAGCCGCCTATGAAAACCGGGGCTAAACCCCTTTCACGGCGCCGTGATGGTTCCCATATTTGCTTGGTCGGGCGCCTGACGGGCCCGGCAAACCCGCCTTGACGCAAATCATTGATGCGACAGGGAACCCAATGACGATGCTCCGGCGCGCGCCTTCGGGGCGGCTGGAACAGGCCGAGGGAGGTATTGAATGAACATCGAGAAATACACGGACCGCGCCCGCGGCTTCGTGCAGTCCGCCCAATCGCTGGCCCTGCGTGAGGGCCACCAGCAATTCGCCCCCGAACATCTTCTGAAAGTGCTGCTCGACGACCCGGAGGGGTTGGCCAGCGGGCTGATCGACCGCTCCGGCGGCAATTCGCGCGAGGCCTTGCGCGCCGTCGAGGCGGCACTGGCCAAGCGGCCGAAGGTCGAAGGCGGGGCAGGGCAACTCTATCTGGAGCCGGCACTCGCGCGCGTGTTCGACACCGCGGAAAAGTCCGGCGAGAAGGCAGGCGACTCGTTCGTCACCGTCGAGCGGCTGCTGCTCGCGCTCGCGATCGAGAAAGACAGCGAGGCCGGCAAGATCCTCAGCAAGGCCGGCGTCACGCCGCAGAACCTCAACGCCGCCATCGAAGCGTTGCGCAAGGGCCGTACCGCGGATTCGGCCAACGCCGAGCAGGCCTATGACGCGCTGAAGAAATATGCGCGCGATCTCACCCAAGCCGCGCGCGACGGCAAGCTCGATCCGGTCATAGGCCGCGACGAGGAAATCCGTCGCACCGTGCAAGTGCTGTCGCGCCGTACCAAGAACAATCCGGTGCTGATCGGCGAGCCGGGCGTCGGCAAGACCGCCATCGTGGAAGGCCTCGCGCTGCGCATCCTCAATGGCGATGTGCCGGAGAGCCTGAAGGACAAGAAGCTGCTCGCGCTCGACATGGGCGCGCTGATCGCCGGCGCGAAGTATCGCGGCGAGTTCGAGGAGCGGCTCAAGGCCGTGCTCAACGAGGTGACCTCGTCGGACGGCGGCATTGTCCTGTTCATCGACGAGATGCACACGTTGGTCGGCGCCGGCAAGGCGGACGGCGCGATGGATGCGTCCAACCTGCTCAAGCCGGCCCTCGCGCGCGGCGAGCTACACTGCATCGGCGCGACCACGCTCGACGAATACAAGAAGCACGTCGAGAAGGACGCGGCGCTCGCACGGCGCTTCCAGCCCGTGTTCGTCTCGGAGCCGAGCGTGGAGGACACCGTCTCGATCCTGCGCGGCCTCAAAGACAAGTACGAGCAGCATCACGGCGTGCGCATCAACGACTCGGCGATCGTCGCGGCCGCGACGCTCTCGAACCGCTACATCACCGACCGCTTCCTCCCCGACAAGGCGATCGACCTCGTCGACGAGGCGGCGGCGCGGCTGAAAATGCAGGTCGATAGCAAGCCCGAAGAGCTCGACTCGATCGATCGCGAGGTCGTGCGGCTCAAGATCGAGCAGGAGGCGCTGAAGAAGGAGAGCGATGCTGGCTCCAAGGCGCGGCTGAAGACGCTCGAGAAGGAACTGTCCGCGCTGGAAAAGCAGTCGGCGGACCTGACGGCGCGCTGGCAGGCCGAGAAGAGCAAGCTGTCTGACGCGCAGAAGCTCAAGGCGTAGCTCGATCGTGCGCGCCTCGAACTCGACAACGCCAAGCGCAAGGGCGACTACGAGCGCGCCGGCAAGCTCTCCTACGACACGATTCCGAACCTGGAGAAGAAGCTCGTCGCCACTGAAGGCAACGACAAGGGCGCGATGGTGGAGGAGGCCGTCACTGCCGACCATGTCGCGCAGGTCGTCTCTCGATGGACCGGCGTGCCGGTCGACAGGATGCTCGAGGGCGAGAAGGAAAAGCTGCTGCGCATGGAGGAGGAGCTTTCCAAGCGCGTCATCGGTCAGGCGGAGGCTGTTGCTGCCGTTTCAACAGCAGTGCGCCGCGCGCGCGCCGGCTTGCAGGATCCGCACCGGCCGATCGGCTCGTTCATGTTCTTAGGCCCCACTGGCGTCGGCAAGACGGAACTCACCAAGGCGCTCGCCGAATATCTGTTCGACGACGAGACGGCGCTGATCCGGATCGACATGTCGGAGTATATGGAAAAGCACGCGGTGGCGCGGCTGATCGGTGCGCCTCCCGGCTACGTTGGCTACGAAGAGGGCGGCGCGCTCACCGAAGCGGTGCGGCGGCGGCCCTATCAGGTGATCCTGTTCGACGAGATCGAGAAGGCGCACCCGGATGTGTTCAACGTGCTGCTGCAGGTGCTCGACGACGGCCGCCTGACCGACGGACAGGGCCACACCGTCGATTTCCGCAACACGCTGATCGTGATGACGTCGAACCTCGGTTCGCAGTTCCTCGTCGACCAGCCGGAAGGCGAAGACACCGAGGCGGTGCGCGAGCCCGTGATGGCGGTGGTGCGCTCCGCGTTCCGGCCGGAGTTTCTCAATCGCGTGGACGAGATCATCCTGTTCCATCGTCTCAAGCGCGAGCAGATGAGCCGCATCGTCGACATCCAGTTCAAGCGGCTCTCCAAGCTGCTCGAGGATCGCAAGATCGCGCTGTCGCTCGATCCCGCGGCCCGCGAATGGCTTGCCGACAAGGGCTACGATCCTGCCTACGGCGCGCGGCCCTTGAAGCGCATGATCCAGAAGGCCGTGCAGGACCCGCTCGCCGATCTGATCCTCTCGGGCAAGGTGAAGGACGGCGAGACCGTGAAGGTCTCGGTCGCGCCCGGCAAGCAGAGCCTCGCCTTCAACGGTGAGGCGGTCGCGAAAGAGGCGGCGTAAGGCCTAGTTAGAGGATGCGGCGCTCGCCGCCATCCGAGCGGGCGCGCCGGAGCCTGCAACGCCGGCCTTGCGCTGCATCATGCCTTCGACGCGGTCGCGCTCGCGCTCAAAGCCCGCAAGGATCGGCCCTTCGAGCACGCGGCCGCGCGGCAGCCGAATGCGCATCGGATCGACGAAGCGGCCGTTGACGACGATCTCGTAGTGCACGTGCGCGCCAGTCGAGAGGCCGGTCGAGCCGACGAAGCCGATCACCTGGCCTTGGCGCACCCTCTTGCCTGGCTCGATGCCGCGCGCAAAGGCCGACATGTGGCCGTAGGCGGTCTCGTAGCCGTTGTTGTGCTTGATGCGCACGTACTTGCCGTAGCCGCCTTCCCAGCCGACCTTGTCCACCGTGCCGTTGCCCGACGAGAAGATCGGCGTGCCGTACGGCGCGGACCAGTCGACGCCGGTGTGCATCTTCGAATAGCCGAGGATCGGATGGCGGCGGAAGCCGAAGCCGGAGCGCATGATGCCGAGGCCGACCGGCTTGCGCACCAGGAACTTCTTCGCGCTCTTGCCGGTCTCGTCGTAGTAGTCGACGACGCCGTCGTCGGGCGACAGATAGCGATAGAACTTCTTGGTCTCGCCGCCGACCGTGAGCGCCGCGAACAGAACGTCGTTGGTGGCGCCCTGTTCTTCTTCGCCCGAATACAGCACTTCGAACGAGTCGCCCGGCTGCGCCTTGCGCTGGAAGTCGACGTCGTACGAATAGATGCGCACCAGATCGTCGATCACCGGCCGCGGAATCTGATTGCGCAGCGCGGTTTCGTAAATGCTCTGATAGAGCCGCACTGCTGCCGTATCGTTCTCGTCATCCTCGTCCGCCTCGGCAACGTCGGTCGAGGTCGCCATGCTCTGCACGTCGACCGCGACGTACTTGCCGGTGTCGGAGAGCGCGACCACTGCCTCGACGGCATCGCCGGCTACGATGACGCGTACGACGCGCAGGCGCCCGGCATCGGGCGCAAACAGGAGGCGCAGCTTCTGCCCTTCGCGCAAGCCGCCGTCGCGGCCGCGCGTGCCGAGCACGGAGGTGAGGTTGCGGATGTCCTCGGGTGAGGCGCCCTGATCGCGCAGGATCGTGGCCGCCGATTCATTCTTCTTCACCACGACCAGCCGCTCGTTCCAGGCGTTCGGCCCGTCGTTCTGCTTCGGGGTCTTCGGCAGCATCGTGATGTTCTCAGGCACGATGCGCGCCTCGAAGCCCGCATAGGGGTCGGCCTCGACGCCGTCCGGCGCGTAGTTAAGGCGCGAGCTGCTCGGGATGGTGGGGGTCAAACTCGCGGTCATCGGCCTTGCGACGGTGCCGGTCCATTCGGCGGCATCGCGCACCCGCGCAATCACATCCTCGAGCGGCACGGCAGCCGCAACCTTCACGCGTGGCAGCACGCTCGCAAGGTCGCGCGTCACGAACGAGACCTCGGCATCCGGTTCGGCGCCGGGCGTGTCGTCCGCCGCGACCGCGTTGCCGCGGCCATTGTCCATCAGCAGGCGCGCCGGGTTGAACTTCGGGACGTTCGAGGAGAGCTCGGACAGCGAGAGCGAGAGGTTCGATGCGACCCGCACATAGGGGCGCACACGCACCATCTCGCGATCGCCAGCACGCACATTGGTGGAGATGCGGATCACCTGACGCGCCGCGTTCGCTTCTCCGGACGGCGGAAGCTTGTCGCTCTTGCGCATGAGGGCTGCGGCACGCTCGGGGAGCGTGCCCCGCAGCGCGGCCTCGACACGTTCGGGCAGCGCTGCGAAATTCGCCTCGCCGTCGAGGGCAATGAAGACGGCGCCGCCCATTAGCGCGGCGCCGCACAGGCCGGTCAAAATCGTGCCGGAGAACCATTGAACGGAAACACGGCGGCGATCGACCAATCCGATCGTCGCGCCGTCCATCAGCAATGGAGGATCGTTGCCGAAATCAATCGGCTCAGCGGCTGGTCGCAAACGATTTGGATCGCGCCGTCTGCCCTGATCCAAGCGCCCTGTCCCCTACACCGCTACGCCGCGGTTTCGCGGCCCACCCCAGTCCCAAACACAGTGTCCACAGAACGCTTGATCGCGTTGGCGCGCCGCTTTCGGCTGCGCCAACGTGCCCGCTTCAGCGTTAGATGATTCGTACTGTGACCACAGGCCTTTCCCCAAGCGGAACAACGCGGGAGGAATGTGGCACCAGTGCGGCGCAGGACCGGCTCGAGGGTGGCGCCGGCCGCGCGCTGTCCACAGCCCGAAATGGGGGCGAATTTCGCGGCTTTCGGTGTTGACAAGGGTTGGCGGTGGCCCATATAACGCTCCTCACAACGGCGCGCCGTCCGCTTTCGGCGCGATGACGCGCCTGCGAAGCTCCTCACCAATGGTGTGACAAATCGCCGATTTCGGTCGGCGACCATGAGTTTCGGCGGCTCTCCGGTTCACCGGGGAGGGGGATCGCCACGATCCCCGGGCTGTTTGACAAGTGAATCTGAAGAAAGAGAAACGTGGACGGCGGAGTCCTTGCGGGCCGCTTCCTCGACCGAAGAAGGCTTGCCTTCGACGGGAGAAGATGCGGCCGGACGAGACTTCGGCGGTACACGTTTCTAGGAACAACACCATGTCGTCTTTCGTGAGCAATCACGCGAGGCGATACATGTTGGACCTCGTCAATGTGAATGTGGCGGCGCGCAAGCGTCGCTACGCGCAAAACGTGTGATCGCCAGATCAAAATCTCAGTCCAACTTGAGAGTTTGATCCTGGCTCAGAGCGAACGCTGGCGGCAGGCCTAAAACATGCAAGTCGAACGCCGTAGCAATACGGAGTGGCAGACGGGTGAGTAACACGTGGGAACGTGCCTTTTGGTTCGGAACAACACAGGGAAACTTGTGCTAATACCGGATAAGCCCTTCGGGGGAAAGATTTATCGCCAGAAGATCGGCCCGCGTCTGATTAGCTAGTTGGTGGGGTAATGGCCCACCAAGGCTACGATCAGTAGCTGGTCTGAGAGGATGATCAGCCACACTGGGACTGAGACACGGCCCAGACTCCTACGGGAGGCAGCAGTTAGGAATCTTGGACAATGGGCGCAAGCCTGATCCAGCCATGCCGCGTGAGTGATGAAGGCCCTAGGGTTGTAAAGCTCTTTCGGCGGGGAAGATAATGACGGTACCCGCATAAGAAGCCCCGGCTAACTTCGTGCCAGCAGCCGCGGTAATACGAAGGGGGCTAGCGTTGCTCGGAATCACTGGGCGTAAAGCGCACGTAGGCGGCGGAGCCCTTGCGGGCACCTCTGATCTGACGGGAGCAATCCCGGCGGGCGAGGGGTGCCGAATGAGACTTCGGCGGTACTACGTTTCTTCAAGCCAAACGCATGGTCGCGGCTCTCACGGGTCG
>JBAVXH010000281.1:0-2126 GCA_049698215.1 Xanthobacteraceae bacterium
GCATTGATGTGGTCGATCTCCTTCCACACGGAGGCGCCGGCCGGCAGGCCGTAATGCGCTTCGAGTTGCTCGACGGTGGTGAGGAGGTGGTCGGACATATTCCGGCTCCTGGATTTATGCGGCGAGCAAATGCTTGCCGTCGTGGCCGGCGATAGTGACGTCGATCAGCATGCCCGGCTCGGCATGCGTAGCGAGACGCACCGGCGTGAACTGCTCGGTGCGTCCCATATCATTCGATTCAACGAGCACGCGGCGTTCTGCGCCGACTTCGGCGCCCAGATGGCGCTTCAAGGCGGCCTCCCCGTCCTGGCGCAACAGCCGCGCGCGCGCCTTGCGCAGCGCAGGCGCCACCTGCGGCATGCGCGCGGCCGGCGTGCCGGGCCGTTCTGAGTAAGGAAACACGTGCAGATGCGTCAGGCCGCACTCGGCGACCAGCTCGCGCGAGCGCACGAAGGCGTCGTCCGTCTCGGTCGGGAAGCCCGCGATGATGTCGGCACCGAACACCATATCGGGGCGCAGGCCGCGCACTTGGTCGGTGAAGCGAATCGCATCGGCGCGCAGATGCCGGCGCTTCATGCGCTTCAGGATCAAGTCGTCGCCATGCTGCAGCGACAAATGCAGATGCGGCATCAGCCGCGGCTCGTCGGCGATCGCGTCCAACAGGTCGGCGTCGGCTTCGACCGAGTCGATCGAGGAGATGCGCAGCCGCGCGAGCTCCGGCACGTGCTTCAAAATCTGCCGCACCAGTCTGCCGAGCCGCGGCGCGCCGGGCAGGCCCGTCCCGTAGCTTGTGATGTCAACGCCGGTCAGCACCACTTCCGCGTAGCCGCGCTCCACGAGGCGGCGCACTTGCGCCACCACCTCGCCCATCGGCACCGAGCGCGAGTTCCCGCGCCCGAACGGGATGATGCAGAACGTGCAGCGGTGGTCGCAGCCGTTCTGCACCTGCACGACCGCGCGTGCGCGGCCTTCGATACCATCCACGAGATAGGGGGCGGTCTCCTTCACCGCCATGATGTCGTTGACGCGGCACTTTTCCTCGCTGCCAAGCGCGAACGGCATCCTTCCGAGAACATCGCGCTGCTCGGCCCAGAACTCCGCGCTGATCTTGCGATCGTTGCCGACCACGATCGCGACCTCGGGCATATTAGCGAAAGTCTGCGGCTCGGTCTGGGCCGCACAGCCGGTCACCACGATAGTCGCGTCAGGCCGCTCGCGCTTGAGGCGGCGGATACTCTGGCGCGCTTGCCGCACGGCTTCCGCCGTCACCGCGCAGGTGTTGACGACCACTGTATTCTGCACGCCGGTGCTGGTTGCCGCGGTGCGGATCACCTCCGACTCGTAGGTGTTGAGCCGGCAGCCGAATGTGACGACCTCGACGCTCATGCGACCGCCGCAAACAGCGCCGGATCGAAGCGGCCCTCGTATTCGAACGCAACCGGCCCGGTCATCAGGACATGATCGTCACGTTCGCGCCACTCGATCTGCAGGTCGCCGCCCGGCAACGTAACGGTCACCGTGCGATTCGTTTTGCGCAGACGCGCCGCCGCCACCGTTGCGGCGCATGCCGCCGAGCCGCAGGCGCGCGTCAGTCCTGCGCCGCGCTCCCAAGTGCGCACCACGATCTGCTCCTTCGACTTCACGGCGCAGAGCGAGATGTTGGCGCGCTCGGGAAAGATCGGATGATTCTCCAGCAGCGGGCCGATCCTCGAAAGATCGTAGGCGTTTACGTCGTCGACCCAGAAGACCGAATGCGGATTGCCCATGCTCAGCGCCGAGGGCGAATGCAGGATTGGCTTGTCGATCGGGCCGATCTGCAGCTCGATGCAGCGCGTGTCGGCGAATTCTTCCGCCAGCGGGATCTGATCCCAGGCAAAGCGCGGCTTGCCCATGTCGACGGTCGAGACCAGCGGTTCCGCGCCCTTCCAGCAGTTGAGCAGGCCGGCCGGCGTCTCGAAGGTGAGCGCGTCCTTAGCCGTCTCGCGGAACAAGAGCTCGGCGATGCAGCGCATGCCGTTGCCGCAGGCGCCCGCCGCCGAGCCGTCGCTGTTGTAGATCCGCACATAGGCGTCCGTGCCCGGGGTGCGCGGCGGGTAGAGCGCCATCATCTGGTCGTAGGGCGCGCC
>JBAVXH010000282.1:0-9878 GCA_049698215.1 Xanthobacteraceae bacterium
ACGCAGCTCACCGCAACGCTCACCGACCGGCGCCGGTCGGCTTACGCGGAGACCATGTTCCGCAAGTCGCCGAATGTGCTCGATCCGTATTTCTGGCGCGATGTCGCGATCGCGCTGCCGGACTATGGCGAACGCCTTGCGAAGCTCGCGCAGGACTGGATCGATTACGCGCGAGTTCAGGGCGGGCCGGCCCGGATCACATCGGCTGCGATCGCGCTCGCCGGGCTGCTCATCTTCGCCATCGGGTTTATTCGCTGGTGGCGGCGGCAGGCCTTCATCGCGCGCATCGGCGACCGCTACGGCATGGCGCTCGCCTCGCTCGCGGTGTTCCTGCGCCGCGCGTTGACGGCGCCGATCGCGGTGTTCCTGGTGCTGCAACTGCTCGACCAGTTCGAGCTCATTCCTGACGACTACGAGCGGCTGATCTCGGGCCTCATCTTCGGCGTCGCGGTCGCGGCGCTCGCACGCGCGGCCGCGACCAGCGTGCTTGCGCCTGACGACCCGCGCCGGCGGCAGGTGAGTTTCGACGATACGAGCGCGCAGTGGCTGTCCGCGCATCTGGTCTGGGGCGGGCGGCTGTTCGGGGCGTTCATGATCCTGCGCGCCGTGCATCGCACGATCGGTGCGCCCGACGCGGTCGACACCGCGCTGCGCATGCTGTTCGCGCTCTCGATTGCGGGCCTGCTGGTTCACCTGCTGGTGCGCGAGCGCGATGTCGAGGAGGAGCCCAGGCGTATCCCCGGCATGCGGCTGCTCGCCTGGATCGTCGTCGCAGGCATCGTGGGCTCGCTGCTCGCCGGTTTTGCGCGGTTTGCCTCGTTTGCCGCCGGCCGCGTCGTCTTCACGCTCTCGCTGGTCGCGACGCTCTATCTGCTGCTGATCGTCACTGACGCGGCGATCAACCGGACCATGTCGCCCGGCTCCTCGGGTGGACGAAAGCTCGCCCGTCAGTTGGGGATCGATCCGCGCCGCCTCGGTCTGTTCGGCAGGCTCGCCTCCGGAATCATGCGCGCGCTGTTCGTGCTGGTCGTGATCGCGCTCGCGATCGGACGCTGGGAGGTCGCGGCCGGCGATCTGCTCGAGGCGATCAAGAGCTTCTCGTTCGGTATCAAGATCGGCGATTTCACGATCTCGTTCGGCGCGGTGTTCGGCGCGGTCGCGCTATTCGGCATCATCGCAGGGCTGACGCGGCTGCTGCAGCGGTGGCTCGAAGCCGAGGTGATGCCGCACACCGCGATCGAACCCGGCTTGCGCATGTCGATCGTCACGATCATCGGCTACGTCGGCTTCATCATCGCGGTGGTCGTTGCGCTGGGCGAGATCGGTATCGACCCGCAGAAGATTGCGCTGATCGCCGGTGCGCTCTCCGTCGGCATCGGCTTCGGCTTGCAATCGATTGTGTCGAATTTCGTCTCCGGGCTCATTCTGCTGGCGGAGCGGCCGATCCGCGTCGGCGATCAGATCGTGGTCAAGGGTGACGAGGGCTTCGTGCGCCGTATCAGCGTGCGCGCGACCGAGATCGAGACTTTCGACAAGGCGAGCGTCATCATCCCGAACTCCGAGTTGATCACCGGCGTGGTAAAGAACTGGACGCATTCGAACACGCTGGGGCGGCTCAACATCAAGGTCTCGGTCTCCTACGATTGCGACGCCGACAAAGTGATCGAGACGCTGAAGGCCTGCGTCGCGGCCCATCCGGACGTGCTGAAGCAGCCGCCGCCTGCAGTGCACCTCACCGAGTTCGGCGCGAGCGCGCTGGTGTTCGAGATCTTCTGCATCGTGCCGAACCTCGGCGAGCGCGGCCGCATCAAGAGCGAGATTCACGTCGCGATCCTGCGTGAGTTCCGCGCCGCCGGGATCGACATGAGCCCGCCGCAGGATGTGCGACTGCTGGGCGGATTGGCGGATGAGGCGAAAAGCTTCTGATTTTCCGGGCCAATCTTCGCCTTATTCATTCTTCAGTTACCAATTCGACGGCGTTATCGCCGCAGGGGATGTTTTCGAGAGGATGGCGGATGACCGGCGCGCGGGTTGGCGGATCGCTGCTGCGCATGGCCGCCGTGCTGGCGCTGCTCGGCGTTTCGGGCTGTGTTGGCGAAACGCCGCCCTCGATGTCCGTTGAGCCCAGCTTCTATCGCAATCTCGCACAGGGCGGGCAGCTCGATCCGGCCGCCGCGCAGTCGATGATCTCCGGTTACCGTGCCAACAACGGACTCGGCGCGGTCAGCATCGATCCGGACCTGATGAAGCTTGCCGAGGATCATTCGCGCACCATGGCGGCGCGCGACAAGCTCGACCATGACGTCGGCAAGGCTTTCAACCAGCGGATCCGCGGCGGACGGCTCGACGCCAAGATGGTGGTGGAGAATGTTTCGGCCGGCTATCACACGCTCGCCGAGGCCTTCTCGGGCTGGCGCGATTCGCCGCCGCACCGCGCCAACATGCTCAACCGCAACGTCGCCCGCATCGGCATCGCGGCGATCTATTCGCCGAAGTCGAAATACAAGGTGTTCTGGACGCTGATCCTCGCGGCGCCGGACGGCGGGCGGGGTTAGCACCGCGTGTCATCCCGGAAGCCGCGAAGCGGCTATCCGGGATCCAGTAAACACAGACAGAGCGTATACGAACCGCCGGCGTCTACTGGATCCTGGCTCTCGCCATAGCGCGTCGCAGACGCGCGTAAACGCGCTTTAGGCTCGGCCTGGATGACAACGGAGTTACGCAGGCACCATCGCGAACATCTCCTTGCCGTAGATCTTCTGCGCGTCCACCCAGAGCGGCTGCACGGCTTTCGAGAAAGCGGAGAGCTCCCGCGCCGTCAGATCCGCGATCTCGCAGCCTTCATCGACAATCGCCTTGCGCGAGGCGACGTCTTCCTCCTCGGCAAGTCCGCGCTGATACGTAACTGACGCCGCGACCGCGTCACGCATCGCCTCCTGCAAATCCCTCGGCCAGCGCTCGAACGTGTCGCGATGCAGGAAAATCGGTCGCGAGATGTAGAAGTGATTGGTCACCGAATGATAGCGGTGAAACTTGTGCACGCCGTAGGTGACCGTGTTGGCGAACGGATTTTCCTGCGCGTCGATGGAGCCGGCCTTGATGGCGGCGATCGCCTCGGTCAAGTCCCAACGCAAGGGCACCGCGCCGAGCAGTTCGAAGGTGCGCGCCTGCACCTCGCTCGGCAGCACGCGGATGCGCATGCCAGTGAGGTCGGCGGGCGTGCGGACGGTGCGGAGACGATTCGAGGTCTGGCGGAAGCCGTTCTCGTACCAGCCGAGGATGCGGTAGTTCGCGCGGTCCTCGATCTTGCTCGCGAGGAACTGCCCAAGCTTGCCGTCCATCGCGCCGCGTGCCTGATCGTTGCGCGCGAACAAAAACGGCAGATCGACGAAGCCGAGTTCCGGCACGCGACCGGTCAGATAGCTCGATGACTGATAACCGAGCGTCAGCACGCCGCTTTCGACCAGCCACAGGATGTCCTCGGCGCGGTAGCCGAAATCCATGATGTTCCAGACGTACTTCACGTCGACCCGGTCGCCGAACTGCTTCTCCAGCCGCTCGCCGATGAATTTCAGCGCCTTGGAAAAGCCGGTGGTGGCGGGGCCGTAGCCGCCCATGCGGATCTGGATCGTCTGTCCCATTCGGCTCCCCGTGTTGCGCGATGCTCATAGCCTCACTAGTTTCGCCGCGCCAGCTAGTGGAGCGGATTTGACATTCGCACCCACCTAACCGCGGGCTCGAGAAGCGAATGTCAAATCCAAAGCTCCACTAGAACGTAATATTTGCTAGTGGTCCTTTGATTCTAACATTCGCAAAAGATCCCGCCGCACAGGGATGCGAATGTTAGAATCGGACCACTAGGACTTTTCATGTTGCCGAACGTACGCAATTACGACCAGCTGTATCGTGAATTCCGCTGGCCGCAGCTTGCGCGCTATAACATCGGCGTCGACGTTTGTGACAAATGGGCCGGCGTTGATCCCGATCGGCTCGCGATCCTGAACATCCGCGCGGATGGCAAGACCGAGGAGATCCGCTTCGGCTGGCTTCGCGAGATGTCGAACCGGCTCGCCAACACACTTGTCAGCCACGGCGTCGCGCGCGGCGATCGCGTCGCGATGCTGCTGCCGCAGACGCCCGAGGCGGCCGTCGGCCACATCGCGATCTACAAGCTGGGTGCGGTCGCCGTGCCGCTTGCCATTCTCTTTGGTGTCGATGCGCTGAGCTACCGCCTGCAGAACGCCGGCGTGAAGGCCGTCATCACCAACGCGCAGGGCCTCGCCAAGCTCAACCAGATCCGCGGCGAGCTGCCCGAGCTGTTCGTGCTGTCGATCGACGGAGCCGGCGACGGCGCGCTCGGCCTCGTCGAGACGATCGCGCGCGCCTCCGCCGACTTCACGCCGGCCCACACGACACCGGACGACCCTGCGTTGATGATCTACACCTCGGGCACCACCGGCCAGGCGAAGGGCGCGCTGCACGGGCACCGTGTGCTGCTCGGGCATTTGCCCGGCGTTGAGATGCCCCACGATTTCTTCCCGCAAGCCGGCGACCGCTTCTGGACGCCGGCCGACTGGGCCTGGGCCGGCGGCCTGCTCGACTGCCTGCTGCCGAGCCTGCATCACGGCGTGCCGGTGGTGGCGCGCCGGTTCGAAAAGTTCGATCCCGAGGAGGCGTTCGCGCTGCTCGCCAGGGTGCAGGTGCGCAATGCTTTCATCCCGCCGACCGCGCTGCGCATGCTGCGCTCCGCGCCCTCGCCGAAAGGCCGCCACGACATCCGCCTGCGCACGCTTGGCTCGGGCGGCGAGTCGCTCGGCGCGGAAACCTACGACTGGGGGCGCGACGCGTTCGGGCTGACCATCAACGAGTTCTACGGCCAGACCGAGTGCAACCTCGTGCTCTCCTCCTGCGCGGTGATCGGCGTGTCTAAGCCGGGCGCGATCGGCAAGTCGGTGCCCGGTCACGACGTCGCGGTGATCCGCGAAGACGGCGCGCGTTGCGATGCCGGCGAGCTCGGCATGATCGCGGTGCGGCGGCCGGATCCCGTCATGTTTCTTGAGTATTGGGGACGGCCGGAGGCGACGCGCGACAAGTTCATCGGCGACTGGATGACCACCGGCGACCAGGGCATCGTCGACGACGAAGGCTACATCACCTTCGTGGGGCGCGACGACGATGTGATCACCTCGTCCGGCTACCGCATCGGGCCGGGCGAGATCGAGGACTGCCTGATCAAGCATCCTGCGGTCGCGCTTGCGGCCGTGGTCGGCAAGCCGGATGCGGTGCGCACCGAGATCGTGAAGGCGTTCATCGTGCTCAAGGCGGGCTTCGAGGCGTCCGACGCACTCGCCGGCGAGGTGCGCGATTTCGTGCGCACGCGGCTTTCGGCACACGAGTATCCGCGCGAGGTTGCCTTTATCCGCGAAATGCCGATGACCACGACCGGCAAGGTCATCCGGCGGCTGCTGCGCGAACTCTAAGGTTTCCCGCTCGCCGCGATCTTACGAATTGTTTTCTCGTGAAACAGGGGCGGATTTCGCAGTCGAAATTTGCTGCCTTCGCCAAGCCAGTTACAAAGTCAATAGAGTTCCAGATCTGCGTAGTCTTCCACGACACAGAAGCCTTCGACAGCGCTCCGTAAACGGGCCTGCTGCCTCTCATCGACGCGCACCTGCACCGACACACTGGGGTCGCCAGCGAGGATATCGACGCCCGGCACGGCGCGGACAAGCCATGCTATATCGATCCCGGCGGAGGCGTCACCGCGACGTCTGGCCTTGCGAAAATCGACGGTGATCTGAAAGTCTTTCATCGTCATTGCGTTAGTTCTAACGCCGGAACCCTTAAACTAGTTTTCCAAGTCCCGCACGGGCCATCCGGCGGGAAGCCGCGGCACGCCTGCACCTTCCCTCTCTACCCCAATTCCGGTCCGACGGCAAACCGACCGCAAGGTCCGCTCGGCGAACGCGGCGCGCGCGGGCCCGCGGCGCAGGGCCTTATACTCATTTGATTTTGCTAGGACTTTTGCCAAAAACCCAACCACAAGTGGGGACGCAAAGGACGTGCCAACGGCGTCGAAGATTGGCTCCGCACCCCTGTGGATGACCAACCCGACGCCGGGGCCCACGACATCGAGTCCCTCTCCGTATGCGCTTTTCGGATAGTGAAAGATGGCGCAATTCCCTATGTTCCCCGTCATATCCGGCTGGGAACCTGCCCAATCCGAGAGAACACGGGCATAGCTGCGGTTCGGCCCCCAATCCCTGAGGCCGATCGCGCCGACGGCGATGCTTTCCGGATAGCGCGCAGGATACGACACCTGCGGATCTGGTTCATTCCCGGCTGCCACTATGCAGAGGGCACCGTATTCACGCGCTTCGGAGATCGCCTGGCGCAGGCCTTCGGTCGGCTCACGCCGGCCCGCGCTGAGATTGATGAGGTCGCATTCGTACTCGCGTGCAAGCTTCACGATCGCGGCGCTCGCCACAGCGGAATTGAGCGAGGCATCACGTTCGGCATCGATGCAGAAAATCTTCGCCCCTGGGGCCACTCCGCCGAAACGCGTGGGATCGTCCATGCGCTGGCCGATCAGCCGGCAGACTGTCTCACCATGGGATGGTATCGTCCCGGCTTCCCCCTGATAAGCGCTGCCGGCCAGGTTCTGCACGGAAGCGTGCTCAAGCCCCGCAACCGGTGCGAATGGCGTGTCGACCACTCCAATTGCAATCCCGTCGCCGGCGGTAGGGTCGGGTGTTTCGATCCCGAGAACCGTGTGCCACCACATCCGCTCTCCGCAGTTTGGAAGCACCGGGCATACCAGCTCCTTCGGGAGCTGCGCCGCACTGAGCATCAGCGTCCAAAACCCGCCGAAAAAGACAATATGCATCTCCGACCACGTCGCGATGTCGTCGAAGCTGAGCAGTCCATACTGGTCGGTTTCGGCCTGGAGCGCCCTTAGCTCTCCCTGCTCACTGTAATAGATCTGGCCGAACGCCTTGAGCGGCAAGTCGTTCAGACCTTTAAGGATGATCTGGATTGGCACGGCCAGCGCCCATCAGGTGGTGATAGTGGTGACACTGCTCGACGGATCACAGGCCTTTGAGGAAACCGGCCTTTGGGAAGAACTCTTTCGGTTCCTCGATCGCGATCACGCCGTGAACCTGCGCCAGCCGATCAAGAGATTCGGGCTTCACCCGCACCGTCGTAACGCCGGGGCCGCTGCTACGGACGTCCGCGCCTGCATCGATCAGCGCTCTGGCCAGCGAGCCGGGGTCGAAGGAGGGCGATGTTCTCACGATGACCGTCCGCTCGCTCGCGCTCGAGGCGTCATGGCGCCAGCGGGCTAGTGCGGGAGTAACGGGGTCTTTTGAGCGGAATATCGGCACGTGGCTCTCTCAAGTTACTTTGCTTCGGCGACCGGAGTTCCAGCTATAGCGCCAGGGTACTTAAGAAGTTCCGCGACGTCGATACGACCATACCCGAAACCCCGATGCCAGACCCGCCCTACGACCTCGTCGCGGCATGCGGTCGCCCGCAAGCGCTGGCGGATCTCGCTCGGATCGAGCTTCGGTTCCCGTTCGAGCATGAGTGCGATCACGCCGGTAACGAACGGGGCAGCCATGCTGGTTCCTTGGATCGTTATATAGTGCCCGTCGGCGTCACGGCGAGATGCCAGCCGTGAATCTCTAGCCAGTTCGCTCTTTGAGGCGAGAGCCGCGGTGATAAACTGCCCCGGTGCAGCGATATCGGGCCGCTGTTCGCCGATCCGGCTAGGCCCGAGACTGGAAAAGGGCGATAATTCACCCACGCGCAGCTTGGCTCCCGTTCCCTCCGCCGCGCCGGCCGACATTGTGGCCCGGCTGACGAAAGACGCAACGCTGATCGCACGTTCTTCGGTTGCCGGAATGCCGATTGTAAAGCCGAAGTCGCTGGTCGTGGGAAAGACCGATTGCGGGACGGCGGGGTCGGATGTTCCGGCCCATGCGTGGATTTCGCCATGGGTGACGCTAGAAGGGGTCATCCGAATCTGCCAGCGGGCCCCTGGCGCCCCACCGGCCACGAAGACGGTCAAGTTTTGATCGAAGTTGATCTTGTCGACGCGCCAGTAGGCCATCAACTCGCCCGCCGGCCCAAGATGCGGGTCGCCGTCCGGAGCAAACTTGTTTCCATCCGGGTCCTCGATGGCGATTTCCACCTCGTCGCCCCTTGGTACCCATACATCGACGAATTGCGATGACGGGTCCATGATCCGAAAGGGAATGACGAGGTCCTGGCCGGACGTAAGCGTTCCAGACCAGTGGATTTGGTCCTCTCCTTCATTGCCCGCCGCCACGACGATGATCCGGCCGGGGCCGGTTTCACGGGCAATCGCATTCTCGATGGCCGCCGTTCCATCATGCGCCCCGAGGTGCACGCCCAGACTGAGGTTGATGACCGCGGGCCGGTCTTTAGCCTGCTGGAAGATGCGGCGAATTCCTTCGATGATGTGCGCGTCCAGTAGCGGCTCACTGCGAATGCCGATGAGTGTGGCTTCTCGCGCAACACCGCGGAAGCGGCCGGCCGACGCGCCGCCGCTTCCCGCCGCGATCGATGCGCAGTGGGTCCCGTGGCCGTGCGGATCGCCGATCGGGACATTCGTCTTCTTCTTGCCCGAAATTGCCTTGATGGCGGCGTTGAGCGCCGCATGATCGTATTCGTCCGTTTCGGAGAGCAGACTGCTGGGTAGCCGGCGTGCGTGGACGAAGAGCTCCAGCCGGCTCTCGCCCGCTTCGTTGATGAAATCCGGGTGCGACCAGTCCACGCCCGAATCGATGATCCCGACGACCACGCCCTTGCCGGTCGCAGCACCCGGAAAATTGATCGCTTCGTCGAGCCGGGTCGCCGGGCCTCGCGCGCTTTCCAAAGTGATGTGCAATTCCTGTGGGGCCTCGACACGACGCAACCCCGCCAGGGCCTGCAATCCCGTGATCTTTGCAACATTCAGATTCACGATCAGGACGCGCTCGCCATGGGAAACGACCTTGCCTCCCTGCTTCTTCACCCAGGCAGCCAAGCTCTGTTCGGCGCCCTGATCCACCACCAGCTTCAGCGTTACTGCGGCAGATGCCCCAGGCTTTCCGGTCATGCTCCCGGTCGTTGCGAACCTGGTACCCAGAGTCGACAAAGGCAGTGTTGCAAGACCTTTTTCGCCCGACGCGAACCGCGTCATGATTGACGCGGTTCGGGCATCAAACACCGAAGGCTTGGGCGGCTGCATGCTTAATGCTCCCCTTGGGGCCAACTGAGCGCATCTGCCACGGCGCCGCAGCCTTTCTCACGCGAATCCCGTCAAACTCTAGCAGGCCGCGTGCGACGGTAAAGTGGCAGAAAACGCAGCCATAGGTAATAGGAATGTACTCTGCGTTTCGCGGGTTGATGATCTTCTCAACGCCCGAACAGGCCTCTTCGGCATGCCTTGATCATCTCTTCAGTGCATCGCGCACATGTTTGGCGCCCACGATCAAGGCACGGCGCAATGCTTCGAGATGCCGCGCGACACGCCATTGCGCCATCGATGCCGCGCTTGGCGCGATCAGCACGTCCGTCAACGTCAAGCGCTCTTTCCACAGATGATCGATCATCGGATGACCGGCGGTGGCGCAGGAGTCGGTCTGCGCCAGTCCAGCATCGGCGATGAGATCGCGCGTCAGATCGAGGGTGAGCTGCACGCCGGGCGACGCGCGCGCAAACGCCTCGTCGTAGGCGATCTTCCAGAACCACGCGGCATTGTGGCTGCGCAGCGTGATCGACGCGGCGATCGGATGCCCGTCGTGGATCAGGCGGTCGATGCGCGCGTCGCCCTTGGCGGCGAGCGCGGTGACGGCCTCGCGCATGAACGC